>NZ_FMCH01000563.1 GCF_900091855.1 Streptomyces sp. DvalAA-14 | reverse complement strand
GCGGACCAGGTCCCGGCAGGCGGCCTGCGCCGGATCGGGCGCCGGGCCCCGGTGGCGGCGCGAACCGCGCCCCGGGTCGTCAGCACCAGCCGGCTCGCCTCCAGCCGCGGCTGTCCGAGCCAATCCGCCAGCCGCTCCACCAGCCCGTCGGCGTCGGCGGCGTCCCATTGCAGGACGACGACGGACGGCAGCGGAGCGCCGCTGTCGACGGCGCCGCGCAGCGCCGCCAGCCCCGAGTGGAGCTCGACCCCGGACGTGGCGCCGGTCAGTGCCGCGCCCAGGCCCTGCGGGTCCGGGCCGGCGATCGCCCAGCGCACCGCGGCGCCCTGCGGCGCGGCCGGGGGAGTGCCGGTCGGCAGCGGGGCCCACCCGGCGGCCGGTTCGACGGTGGCGGCGGCCGTGCCCAGCCAGTGCCGGGTCCGCTGGAAGGCGTACGTCGGCAGCTCCGCGTGCCGCGTGACGGGCCCGGCGACCTCGTCCAGTACGCGCCGCCAGTCCCAGCCGACGCCGTGCACGTGCAGTTCGGCCAGGGCGGCGAGCAGGGTGGTGACCTCGTCCCGGCCGGCCCGCTGCGCGGCGGCGAAGACGGCGTCCGCCTGCTCGGCGCTGTCCCGGCCCATCGCGGTGAGCACGGCGTCGGGGCCGATCTCCAAGAAGGCCCGCACCCCCTCGGCCTCCAGGCTGCGCACCCCGTCCAGGAACCGGACGCCCTGGCGGGCGTGCCGCACCCAGTACTCCGCGGTGGCGATCTCGGCGGCGTCCACCACGGCGCCGGTCAGGTTGGACACGACGGGGATGCGCGGGGCGCCGTAGGCCAGTCCTTCGGCCACGTCGCGGAACTCCGCCAGCATGGGGTCCATCAGCGGCGAGTGGAAGGCGTGGCTCACCTGCAGGCGCCGGGTCTTGCGGCCGCGCTCGCGCCACAGCGCGCCGACCGCGGTCACCGCGTCCTCGTCGCCGGCCACGACCGTCGAGCCGGGCGCGTTCACCGCCGCGACAACGGCCCGGCCGGCGTGGGCGGCCAGGGTCGGCAGCAGCTCCTCCTCGCTGGCCTGGACGGCCACCATCGCGCCGCCGGACGGGAGTTGCTGCATCAGCCGGCCGCGGGCGGCGACCAGCGCGCAGGCGTCGGGCAGCGAGAGGACACCGCTGACGTGGGCGGCGGCCAGCTCCCCCACCGAGTGGCCCAGCAGCAGGTCGGGGCGCAGGCCCCAGCTCTCCAGCAGCCGGAACAGCGCCACTTCGAAGGCGAAGAGGGCGGGCTGGGTGTAGCCGGTCGCGTGCAGCGCCGAGTCCGCGGCGCCGTCCGGGCCGGCCGGGGTGAGGACCAGCTCGGCCAGCGGCCGGTCGAGCGAGCCGTCCAGGTGCGCGCACACCGCGTCGAAGGCCGCCCGGAAGACGGGGAAGCGCCGGTGCAGGTCCCGGCCCATGCCCGGCCGCTGGCTGCCCTGGCCGGTGAAGAGGAAGGCGGTGCGCCCGGTCCCGGCCCGGCCGACCGCGCCCGTGGCGGGCCGCCGGCCCTCGGCGACCTGCCGCAGCGCTGCGGTCAGCCCGGCCCGGTCCTGCGCGAGCAGCACCGCCCGGTGGTCGAACGCCGTCCGGTCCAGCGCCAGTGCGTGCGCGAGTTCGGGCAGCGCCAGCTCCGGGCGCTGTTCGAGGTGGTCCAGCAGCCGCTGCGCCTGGACCCGCAACGCCTGCTCGCCGCGCGCCGACAGCGGCAGCGGGACACGCGTGCCGGGCTCCCCCGGCGTGGCGGGGCCCGCGGGCGCCTCCGGCCCGGCGCCGAGCACGAGGTGGCAGTTGGTGCCGCCCATCCCGAAGGAGCTGACGCCCGCCAGCAGCGGATTCGCCCCCGGCTCCAGCGGGCGCAGGGCGTCGTTGACCCGCAGCCCCAACTCCTCCATTGCGATGCGCGGGTTGGCGTTGCGGAAGTTCAAGCTCGGCGCCAGGGTCCGCTCCCGCAGGCACAGCACCGTCTTGATCAGCCCGGCGATGCCCGCGGCGCCCTCCAGGTGGCCGATGTTGGTCTTCACCGAACCGACCAGCAGCCGGTCCTCGGGGGCCCGCCCCTGGCCGAGCACCGCGCCGAGCGCGGCGGCCTCGATCGGGTCGCCCACCGGCGTGCCGGTGCCGTGCAGCTCCACGAAGCGGACCTGCCCGGGCGCCACCCCGCTGCGGCGGTACGCCTCCCGGAGCACGTCCTGCTGGGCCTGCGGGCGCGGCGAGGTGAGCGTGTCGCCGCCGCCGTCGTTGTTGACCGCGCCGCCGAGGATCACCGCGTGCACGGTGTCGCCGTCGGCCTCGGCCTGCCGCAGGGTCTTGAGGACGACGAGACCGCCGCCCTCACCGCGGACGTAGCCCGAGGCGCGGTCGTCGAAGGTGAAGGTGCGCCCGTCCGGGGAGAGCGCGCCGAAGCGCTCCCCCAGGGTGAAGCCCGCCGGGTCCAGCGCGAGGCTCACCCCGCCGGCCAGCGCCACCGACGACGCCCCGCTGAGCAGGCTCTCGCAGGCGAGCTGGACGGCCACCAGCGAGGAGGACTGCGCGCTGTCGACCACCAGGCTCGGCCCGCGCAGCCCCAGCGCGTACGAGAGCCGGTTGGCGATCAGGCCGCGGCTGGTGCCGGTGATGCTGTGCGGGGTGAGCGCGCCGGTGCCCGCCGCCCCGGTCAGCCGGGCGTAGTCGTCCCAGATCGCGCCGACGAAGACGCCGGCGGCGGATCCGGACAGCCGCTGCGGGACGATGCCCGCGTGCTCCAGTGCCTCCCATCCCAGTTCCAGCAGCAGCCGCTGCTGCGGGTCCATGGCGACCGCCTCGCGGGCGGAGACCCCGAAGAACTCCGCGTCGAAGGCGTCGACCCGGTCGAGGAAACCGCCGCGCGGCGGGCCGGCCGGTCCGGCGGCCGCCTGCGAGAGCCAGGGGCGGTCGGCCGGCGGCAGGCCCACGGCCTCCCGGCCCTGCGTGAGCAGGGACCAGAACTCCGCCGGCCCGGCCGCGCCGGGAAAGCGGCAGGACAGGCCGACGACGGCGATGGCCTCGGTGACCCCGGATGGGATGGGCATGGTGGTGCTCCTCCTCAGGTGTCGTACTCGTAGAAGCCGCGTCCGGTCTTCCGGCCGTGCCGGCCGGCCTCGACCATGCGCAGCAGCAGCGGCGGCGGCGCGTAGAGCGGCTCCTTGAACTCCTGGTAGAGCGCGGCGCCGACGTCGGCCACGGTGTCCAGGCCGACGAGGTCGGCGAGTTTGAGCGGGCCCACCGGGTGGGCGCAGCCCAGGACCATGCCCTGGTCGATCACCTCGGGTGTGGCGAAGCCGGACTCGACCATCCGCATCGCCGACAGCAGGAACGGGATCAGCAGCGCGTTGACCACGAAGCCGCTGCGGTCCGCCGACCGGATCACCTTCTTGCCCAGCACCTGCTCGGTGAAGTGCCGCGCCCGCTCGTAGACGGGTTCGGCGGTCTCCAGCGAGCAGATCAGCTCGACCAGCGGCATGGCCGGCACCGGGCTGAAGAAGTGGGTGCCGATCACCTGGCCGGGACGTGTCGTGGCCCGGCCGATCCGGGTGATGGGCAGCGAGGAGGTGTTGGTGGCGAGGATCGCGTCCGGGTCCTTGACGATCCGGTCGAGCGCCCCGAACAGCTCCACCTTGAGGTCCTCGTGTTCGCGGACGCTCTCCACGACGATCTGCCGGTCCGCCATGTCCTCCAGGTCGGTGGTGAAGACCAGCCGCCGCCGCGCCGCGTCGCGCTGCTGCCCGGTGATCCGCCCCTTGGCCACCCGGCGCTCCAGCGAGGCCAGGACGCGTTCCAGGCCGGCCTGCGCGGACGCCGGCCGGGAAGCCACCACGGTGACCTGGCAGTCGGCCAGCGCGGCCACCTCGGCGATGCCCGATCCCATCAGACCGCAGCCGATCACCCCGACCCGCTCGATCGGCTCGCGGACGTCGGGCCACTCCTGCGCGGCGACGCTCATGACTCCACCGCCCAGCGCATCACGCAGGCGCCGACCGCCATGCCGCCGCCGAAGCCGGCCAGCAGCACCGTGTCGCCCTTCTTCAGCTGCCCGGAGCGGTTGGCGTCGTCCAGGGTCAGCGGTACCGAGGAACTGCCGACGTTGGCGTACTTCTCCACCGTGCGGTGGGTGATGGCCCCGCTCAGCCCGCTGGCCGCGGCCAGTTCGTCGATCAGCGCGCCGTTGGGCTGATGCGGCACGAAGTGGTCGATGCCGTCCGGCTCCAGGCCGGCGGCCCGTATCAGGCGGCTGAGCACCGGCGGCACGTTCGCCAGCACGAAATCGCGCACCCCGCGGCCGTCCATGCTGACGGTGTGCGCCGCGGCGTCGACGGTCTCGTGCGAAGCGGGCAGCCGGCTGCCGCCGGCCTCGATCTTCAGCAGCTCGTGGGCGTCGCCGGCGCTGGACAGGTCCACCGCGGTGATGCCGTAGCCCTCGGGCACCACGCCGACCACGGCCGCCGCGGCGCCGTCGCCGAGCAGCACCGCGGTCCGGCGGTCGGCGAAGTTCGCGAAGCGCGAGTACACCTCGGAGGAGATCAGCAGCACCAGCGCCTCGGGGCGGCGCTGCAGCAGCGCGCGGGCCAGTTCGAGTCCGTAGACGAAGCCGCTGCACGCCACGCTGATGTCGAAGCAGGCCGCGTTGCGGGCGTCGATGGCGTCCTGCACCAGGCAGGCGGTGGGCGGCTGCGGGGAGTCGCCGGTGCCGGTGGACACGATGATGTAGTCGATGCGCTCGGGGCCGACGCCGGCCCGGGCCAGCGCGTCCTCCCCGGCGCGGGCGCCGAGGTCGGATGCCGCCTCGTCGGGCGCGGCCCATCGCCGGCTGCGGATGTGGGTCTTGCGCTCGATCCACTCCTCGGTGGCTCCGACGCGCCGTGCCACTTCCTCGTTGCCGACTTCCTCCTTCGGTACGTACGAGCCTGTCGCCAGGATGCCGACGGGGTATCCGGTCACCTTCGGGACCGCCTTTCACAGGTCGGGGCTCAGTGAGCCAGGGCGGGCACGGAGACGTCCCCGGCGGGCAGCCGCAGCGGGTTGATGCGCTCGTCGCCGCCGATACGGGCCCGGGTCTCGGGGTCGGTGACGCCGAGACCGGCTTCCGGCGCCAGGCAGAGCACGCCGACCTTGCCGATGTGCCGGTTCTGCTGGACCCGGCGCGACGCCTCGCCGACGTCCGCCAGCGTGTGGACCTCGGACAGCGCGGGCATCAGCCGGCCCTGCTGGACCAGCCGGTTGCACTCCCACGCCTCCTGGAAGTTGGCGGAGTGGCTGCCGATGATCCGTTTGAGGTTCATCCACAGATAGCGGTTGTCGTAGGTGTGCTGGTAGCCGGTGCTGGACCCGCAGGTGACCACCGTGCCGCCGCGGCGGACCAGGAAGACGGAGGTCGCGAAGGTGGCCTGGCCGATGAAGTCGAAGGCGATGTGCGGGTCCTCGCCGACCTCGCGGCGGATGATCCGGCCGATCCGCTTGCCGAGTTCGATGGCCTGCCCCGGGTCCGGGTGGCCGTCGCCGGCCATGCCGAGTTCGGCGCGGTTGATGATGACGTCGCAGCCCAGGCGGCGCAGGACGTCGGCCTTGGCCTCGGAGCTGACTACGCCGACCGGGATGCCGCCGCCGTTCTTGACCAGTTGCACGGCGAAGGCGCCGAGGCCGCCGGTGGCGCCCCAGATCAGCACGATGTCGCCCTGCTTCATCCGGGCGCCGTGCTCACCGACCAGCATCCGGTAGGAGGTGCCGGCGCACAGCGGCACCGAGGCGGCCTCCTCCCAGGTCAGGTGGGCGGCCTTGGGCAGCAGCTGGCTGGCCCGGGCGACGGTGTAGTGCGCCAGCCCGCCGAAGTTCGTCTCGAAGCCCCAGATCCGCTGGTCGGCGCCGAGCATCCCGTCGGCGTGGGTGGCCGGCTCCTGGTCGTCCACGTGGGTGCAGGAGACGACCACGTGGTCACCGGTCTGCCAGCGCCGCACGCCGCTGCCGGTGCGGACGATCACCCCGGCCGCGTCGGAACCGAGCACGTGGTACGGCTGGTCGTGCCGTCCGGCCCAACCGCCCTGCCGGCCGTAGCGCGTGAGGAAGTCGAAGGTCGGCATCGGCTCGAAGGTCGCCGACCACACGGTGTTGTAGTTGATCGAGCTGGCCATCACCGCCACCAGCACCTCGTCGGGGGCCAGTTCCGGCATCGGCACGTCGGAGACCCGCAGCGTGCGGCGGACGTCCTTGTCCGCGACTCCGTCGAACACCCCGATGTCCTCGGCCCGCAGGTGCGCCGCCGTGTACCGGGCCGGCACGGGTTCGCGTTCCAACTGCTCGCCGTCCGCGCCCGCCAGGACGGCCTGTGCCAGCGTGTCGGTCATGCCGCCCACCGCAGCAGGCAGGAACCGAGCGACAGGCCGCCGCCGAAGCCGCTGACCAGGACCAGGTCCCCGGCTTTCAGCCGGCCGGTCCGATTGGCCTCGTCGAGGGTGATCGGGATGGACGCGCTGCCCACGTTCCCGTACTTCTGCACGGTGCGGTGCACCTCGGCGTTGGTCAGGCCGCTGATGTCGACCAGCTCCTGGAGCAGGTTGCCGTTGCCCTGGTGCGGGACGAAGTGGTCGATCGCGGCGAGCGGCACCCCGGTCTGCTCGGCCAGGTGCTCCAGCCGAGGCGGCACGTCCCGCAGCACGAAGTCGCGCACCGCGCGGCCGTCCATCCGGAAGAAGTGGTCGCCGGCGTCGACGGTCTCGTGCGAGGCGGGCTTGCGGCTGCCGCCGGCCTCCACCCGGATCAGGTGGTGGCCGTCGCCCTGGCTCTTCAGGTCCACCCCGACGAATCCGTACGGCGCCTCGACCGGGCCGACCAGGGCCGCTCCGGCGCCGTCCGCGAACAGCGCGGCGGTGCGCCGGTCGTTGAAGTCGAGGATCCGCGAGTAGACCTCCGCCGCCAGCACCAGCACCAGGCTGCCCGGGTTGAGCGAGATCAGGTCCCGGGCGAGCGCGAGCCCGTAGACGAAGCCGCTGCACACCACGTTGAGGTCCATGCAGGCCGCGTTGTACGCGCCGAGCTGGTGCTGGACGACGTTGGCCGTCGGCGGGGAGGGCGAGTCCCCGGTCGAGGTGGAGACGATGATGTAGTCGATGCGGTCGGCGCTGATGCCCGCCTGCTCCAGCGCGCTCTCGGCCGCGTGGACGGCGAGATCGGAGGACGCCTCGTGGGGCGCCGCGTAACGGCGGGTACGGATCAGGGTCTTGCCCTCGATCCACTCGGCGGTCGTGCCGAACCGCGGAGCCAGTTCCTCGTTGCGGATCTCGTCCTTGGGCAGATAGGAGCCGGTCGCGAGTATCCCGGCGGAGTCGTTCGCCACGGTCGGAAACACCTTTCGTCAGGGTGCGCGGTGGGGAAGTGCTCAGCTGGTGGCGGCTGCCGTCGCCCGCAGCGGGTTGAGGCGCTCCTCGCCGATACGGGCCCGGGTCTCGGGGTCGGTGACACCGAGACCGGCCTCGGGCGCGAGGCAGAGCACGCCGATCTTGCCGATGTGCCGGTTCTCCTGCATCAGGCGCGTGGCCTCGCCGATCTCGTCGAGGGGGTACACCGCCGACATCGCGGGCATCAGCCGGCCCTGCTGGACCAGCCGGTTGCACTCCCACTGCTCCTGCAGGTTGGCGGCATGGCAGCCGATGATCCGTTTGAGGTTCATCCACAGATAGCGGTTGTCATAGGTGTGCTGGTAGCCGGTGCTGGACCCGCAGGTGACCACCGACCCGCCGCGGCGGACCAGGAAGACGGAGGTCGCGAAGGTGGCCTGGCCGTTGTTGTCGAAGGCGATGTGCGGGTCCTCGCCGACCTCGCGGCGGATGATCCGCCCCATCCGCTTGCCCATCTCGATCGCGTCCTCGGGCGAGGGGCGGCTGCCGCCGGGCATGCCGAGCTCGGCGCGGTTGATGACGACATCGCAGCCCAGGCGGCGCAGGACCTCGGCCTTGGCCTCGGAGCTGACCACGCCGACCGGGATGCCGCCGCCGTTCTTGACCAGCTGCACGGCGAAGGCGCCGAGGCCGCCGGTGGCGCCCCAGATCAGCACGATGTCGCCCTGCTTCATCCGGGCGCCGTGCTCACCGACCAGCATCCGGTAGGAGGTGCCCGCGCACTGGGTGGTGGTGGCCGCCTCCTCCCAGTTCAGGTGGGCGGCCTTGGGCAGCAGCTGGCTGGCCCGGGCGACGGTGTAGTGCGCCAGCCCGCCGAAGTTCGTCTCGTAGCCCCAGGCACGCTGGTCGGCGCCGAGCATCCCGTCGGCGTGGGTGGCCGGCTCCTGGTCGTCGACCTCGACGGCGCTCAGCACCACATGGTCGCCCACTTTCCAGCGCCGCACGCCGCTGCCGGTGCGGACGATCACACCGGAGGCGTCGGAACCGAGCACGTGGTACGGCTGGTCGTGGCGGGTGGCCCAGCCGCCGCGGCGGCCGTAGCGCTTGAGGAAGTCGAAGGTCGGCAGCGGCTCGAAGGTCGCCGACCAGACCGCGTTGTAGTTGACCGAGCTGGCCATCACCGCCACCAGCACCTCGTCGGGGGCGAGTTCCGGCATCGGCACGTCGCCGACCCGCAGCGTGCGGCGGACGTCCTTGTCCGTCTCGCCCGCGAACACCCCGACGTCCTCCACCCGAAGGTGCGCCGCCGTGTACTGGGCCGGCACGGGTTCGCGTGCCAGCTGTTCGCCGTCCGCACCCGCGAGTACGGCCTCGGCCAATGAGTCCATGGCTATTCCCTCAAAAGAATTCCGGAGTCGGAGAAGAAAAGCCGAACAGCCCCAGCCGGGGTCGGCTCGAAGGGAAATTCCGATGATGCCTGCAATCACCGTAAGCGGCGCCGGGCGGTGGGCCAACAAGGACCACCCCCTACCTACCCCTAGTCTGTGCATTCCCCTGTCCCCGGCCGATTTCGAGGGTTGCCGGGGACAGGGGAACAGGGGGGAGGAAAGCCTGAATTGCGGTGCACGGAAACACGCCGGTAACGGCTCGGTGATTCCGGGGGGATCGCCGCGAATACGCGGTGCGATCAGCCGGCGGCCGGCGCGCTGAGCCGGACGGGCAGTTCGGCGAGGGTCCTGATGACCAGTGCGCCGTTGAACGGGGGCTGCTCGACGGCCAGTTCCACGGTGTGGCGGGCCAGCGAGTTGAGCGCCACCTGCGTGGCCAGCCGCGCCACCGGGGCGGCGACGCAGAAGTGGATGCCGTGCCCGTAGCCGAGCACCTTGGTCGGGGTACGGGACAGGTCCAGCCGGTCCGGGTCGGCGTACACCGCCGGGTCGTGGCTGGCGGAACCCATCGACAAGAAGACCTGCTCGCCGGCGGCGATCTCGAAGCCGGCCACCTCGGTCGGCTCCAGCGCCGCCCGGGTCAGCAGGAACAACGGGCCGTCGAAGCGCAGCAGTTCCTCGGTCGCGCCGCCCACCCGGTCCGGATGGGCCCGCAGCCACTCCAGCTGGTCCGGGTTCTGCAGCAGGGCCAGCGCCGAGTTGCTCATCTGCGCCGCGGTGGCGCCGAAACCGGCGGCCAGCAGATTGACGCAGATCACCGCCAGCTCGTTGTCGGTGAGCCCGTCGTCACCCTCCTGCACCTGGACCAGGTCGCTGATCAGGTCGTCACCGGGCTCGGCCCGCCGGCGCCGGGCCAGTTCCGAGGTCAGCCGGGCGAACCAGAGCCGCCCCTCGTCCCGCTTCCTGGCCTGCTCCGGGGTGAGGGTGAAGTCGGGGTCGAGCCCGCGGGCGCTGTCGGCCGAGTACTCGAAGGCCAGCGCGTGGAACTCCTCGGGAATGCCCATCATCTCGGTCAGCACCAGGCCGCCCAGCGGACGGAAGACCCGGTCGACCAGGTCCACCGTGCCGTTGCCCGCGGCGGCCTCGGCCCGCGCCTCGGCGAGCAGCCGGTCGGTGATCTCCTGCGTCCGGGAGCGCAGCCGCTCGACCATCCGCGGCGTGAACGCCTTGGAGACCAGGCCGCGCAGCCGGGTGTGGTCCGGCGGGTCCTGCATCGCCAGGAAGCGGGTGGGCTCGCCCCCGTCGATCGACAGCTCCTGGCTGCGGATGGCCTCGCTGTCCCCCCAGCCGAACTTCGGGTCGGAGAGCACCGAGGTGACATGGGCGTGGTCGAGCAGGGTGACGATGCCGGCCGGCGTGCGGATCGCGCCGCCGGACTCCTCGCGTATCTTCCGGAACACCGGATAGGGGTCCGCGTGGAACGCCGGGTCGAACGGGTTGAACGGCAGCAGCTGGGTGACAAAGCTCGGGTCGAAGGCGGGCGCTTCAGTCATGGGCCTCTCCTGTGATTCCGGTCCGGTGACGGATCAGAGCCGGGTCCGGTCGGCCGGGACCAGCCGCACGGGCAGGTCCAGCACGATCGTGTGCTTGTTGCTGGGCTGGTAGGTGATGTCGCCGGTCACCTGGATCTCGGCGACGCGGTCGAGGAGCTCTTCGAGCAGCAGCCGGACCTCCAGCCGGGCGACCTCGCCGCCCAGGCAGTAGTGGTTGCCGTGGCCGAAGGTCATGTGGGGGTTCTCGCGGCGCGTGATGTCGAAGCGGTCCGCCCGCGGGAAGACCTCCTCGTCGCGGTTGGCCGACGGCCACCACAAGGTGACCTTCTCGCCGGCCCTGATCAGCGTCCGGCCGACCGTGACGTCACGCGTCGCGGTACGCCGGTTGTACGGGTTCGGCGGCACCCAGCGCAGCATCTCCTCGACCGCGGAGCCCACCAGCGAGCGGTCCGCGCGCAGCGCCTGCCACTGCTCCGGGTGCCGGGCGAGCGCCAGCAGGCCGCCGGCGATGGTGTTGCGGGGCTGCTCGGCGCCGGTCAGCAGCAGGAGCAGCAGGTTCATCTCCCGCTCGTGGTCGGTCAGCGGGGGCTCGCCGGCGTCGGTGGGAATGGTGCCGGTGGCCAGCGCCGAGCCGAGGTCCTGCTCCGGCTGGGCCTGCTTGAGCAGCAGCAATTCGTGGGCGTAGCCCGTGGTGGCCAGGAAGGTCTCCTTGGAGCGGGCGCTCGGCAGGCCGGAGCGCCGCTCGAAGAAGCCGACGCTGTCGTGCGCCCACTCGGCGATCTTCGCCCGGTCGGCCGGCGGCACCCCCAGCAGGACCGCCAGGTTGCCGAACGCGTACGGCTCGCACACGTCCGAGGCGAGGTCGACCGCGCCGCCGCCGGCCAGTGCCTTGTCCACCAGCGACGCGGCGAAGGCGCGCATGTCGCCCTCGAGGGCGGCGACCGCCGCCCCCGTCACCGACGGCGTCAGCAGGTGCCGCATCAGGTGGTGCCGCGGATTGTCCAGCATCGGCATGATCACCCCGGCGAGCACGCCGAACGGCATGTCGTCCAGGTGCGAACCGCCGGCCTTCCGGCCGCCGCCGCCCTGCGCGGAGAACAGGTCGGGGCGGTTCGCCGCGTGGGCGATGTCCTCGTGGCGGCTGAGCACCCAGAAGCCCTCGCCGTCGTCGGTCAGCGCGGCCGGGTGGTAGAAGACCGGTGCCTCCTTGCGCAGCCGGGCGAAGACGTCGTAGGGGAAGCCCTCGTCGGCCTGCGCGAAGAGCTGATGGTCGGTCAGGTCGAAACCCCCCAGGACCGGGGGGAGTTGTTCGACGATGCTGTCGGTCATCGGAAGTCCTTCTCCACGGTTGAGCTCCACGGTGGTGATCGGCGGCAGGTCAGTACGCGGCGGCCGAGGACCGGCTGATCTTGGCGTAGTCGGGTTCGGCCGCGGCCCCCAGCCGGCGCCACAGCCCGGCGATCCGGTGCCGGGCGGCCGTGCAGTGCACATCGGCCAGCTCCTGGGCGCCGCCGGTGTCGGCGGCGGCCCGGGCCAGGACCGCGCAGACCGAGAAGAGTTCGGCCGCGATCCGGCCGAGCAGCCGGAGCGTCTCCTGCCGGGCGAAGAGCTCCTCCGGATTCTGGTGCCGGGCGACCAACGCGCGGCAGGTGCGCTCGAAACGGCGCAACCCCTGCTCGGCGGAGCGCAGATGGGCCTGGTTGGCGGGGATCAGGTCGGCCTCGCGCACACCGTCCGCGCCGGAGGCGGCCTCGGCCCGCGCGGAACCGCCCGCGTACCGGCCCGCCAGCAGCAGCCTGGCGGCCTGGATGTCGAGCAGGAAGTCGACGTTGCCGGAGATCCGAAGCCCCCGGGCGTCGCGGAACAGCCGCTCCACCGGCAGCGGTTCGGCGCCGCGGCGCTCCTTGCTCCGCGCGGTCTCGAAGCCCTCGCCGCCGAACAGCGAGACGGTCCGGTCCACGATCCGCCAAGCGGTCGTCGTGCACAGGTTCTTGGCGACAGCCCGCTCGAACCAGCGGTCGGTGAGCCCGGAGTCGAGCAGGCACCAGCGCACCACGGTGTCCATGGCGAACACCTCGGCCGCGGTGGTGGCCAGGATCCGCTGGACCTGGTCGTAGTCGCCGAGCGGACGGCCGTTGATGGTGCGCCGCGCCACGAACGCGTGCGACCACTCCAGACACTGCCGGGCGATGGCCAGGGCCGGGGCCGCGTTGAAGTACAGCGCGCTGAGCAGCGCCAGTGAGCCGATCGGCGGCGGGAAGCGGGGCACGTCGGCGTCGCCGAGCAGCGCGTGCTCGCGCGGGACGCGCAGCCCGTCCAGGGTCAGCGCGGCGTTGGGCAGGCCCCGCCCGCCCATGAACTCCAGCCGGGAGCGCACCTGGAAGCCGGGGTCGGCGGTGTCCAGGAAGAACACCCCGACCCGGCGGTGCCCGTCCTCCTCAACCGTGGCCAGGACGGCCAGCAGGTCGGCGATGTCACCATTGCCGGTGAACACCTTCTCGCCGGTCAGCAAGAAAGCCGTACCGTCCGCCGTGGGAACAGCCGCGGTCCCGGGCCAGGCGTTGTTGGCGCCGGCCGGCTCGGTGCCGGCGAACCCGGAGACCGTGCCCGCGGCGATCCGCCCCTCCACAATGGTGCGCAGCGGGCCCGGCGGCAGCGCCGCGAGCAGCGCCGCCGCCCCGACCGCGTTCTGGACGGCCAGCGTCTGGCCGATCGGCAGCGACACCGCGCTCACCCGCTCGACCAGGCGGAAGGCGTCGTAGTCCGACATCTCCCGCCCGCCCAGGGCGGCGGCGTTGCGCAGCCGGAACCACCCCTCGTCGCGGAGCCGGTCGACGAGTCCGGCGGGCAACTCCCGCGTCTCGTCGACGCGTTCGGCGTCCGCGAGCGAGCCGACCAGCGCCGCGGCCTGCTCGATCAGCGCGTCGGCGGCAGCACGGGTCGCCGGCTCGGGAGCGGGAAACGGATACAGCGCGGTCCAGTCCAGCCGTCCCGACTCCAGGGAGCCCAGAAAGGAGACGGCGGGAGGTGGGGGAACGGCTGGGGCGGGACTGACGGGCATGGTGCGCACGCTCCTCTCGCGGCCTGGCACCCGGTCGGGCCGGCTGAGACGCACGCTAGGTTTGGGCGCCCCCTAGCGCCAACCCCACTTCCCCCCTAGGACCCCCTAGTCACACCCGCCACCTCGGGAAACGCGAAAACCGGGCCACCAGGGGCCCGGTTCCCGACTGCGGCGGCGCGCTGCGCGCCCGCCGGCGGCGGCATGTCAGGACGTGTCAGGAAGCGACCTTGTCCCGGTCGGTGTCGAAGACCTCGCGGGCCGAGACCACCTCTTCGCGGTGGCGCAGGGCCCAGCGGGCGAGGGCCGACAGCGGCTCCTCCAGCTCCATGGTCATCTGGGAGGCGGTGTACTCCACCTTCGGCGGCACCGTCGGGTACACCGTCCGGATGATCAGTCCGTCCCGCTCCAGATTGCGCAGGGTCAAGGTGAGCATGCGACGGCTGATGCCCTCGATGCTCCGCTCCAACTCGGTGAACCTGACCGGGCCCTTGGTGACGGCCAGGATGATCTGCACGCTCCACTTGCTGCCGACCCGGTCGATGATCTCCCGCACCGGACAGGCCACGGCATGCTCGGCCAGCCGCACGGACACATCGGTGTTTCGCTGGGACATAAAAGTGCCTCCTTCCGCGTGTTCACAGCATCACAGAACATGGACCCAGTAACAAGACGTGCCCTTAGGTGCGGATTTGGTGCTGCCTGGAGTGCGTTGCGTCCGCCCGCACCCGGTACGCGCCCCCGGGCACGACGTCCCCCGACACGCGATCTGTTAGGACGAGTCCTCCCATGGCTGAAGCTGCCACCCGCCCGCCGTCGAGCCCAGGGGTCAGGCTCGCCTTGCTGGCATTCGCCCAGTTCATCATCACGCTCGACTTCAACATCGTCTACGTGGCGCTGCCCGACATCGGCAGCGACCTCGGCTTCACCGTCCAGTCGCTCCAGTGGGTCGTCAGCGCCTACATCGTGGCGCTCGGCGGCCTGCTGCTCTTCGGCGGCCGCGCCGCGGACCGGCTCGGCGCCCGCCGGATGTTCATGGTCGGCCTGGCGATCTACGCCGTCTCCTCGCTGACCGGCGGCCTGGCCGGCGACTCCGGGGTGCTGCTGGCCGCCCGCGCGGTGCAGGGCATCGGCGGCGCGCTGCTGTTCCCGGCCACCTTGCGGCTGGTCTTCACCAGCTTCGAAGAGGGCCCGATGCGCAACAAGGCGCTCGTGGTCTACGGCGCCATCGGCGGTGCCGGCCTGTCCGCGGGCGCGCTGCTCGGCGGCATCCTGACCAACTACTCCGGCTGGGAGTGGGTCTTCTTCGTCAACGTGCCGCTCGCGCTGGCCGCAGCCGCGCTCGCCCCGCGCATCCTGCCCGCCGACACCTTCTTCCCCGGCGCCAACAAGGGCTTCGACGTACTGGGCGCGCTGGTCGCCACGGTCGGCGCGACGCTGGTGGTCTTCGGCCTGGCCAGCGGCCCCGACGCCGGCTGGCTCTCGCTGCGCGGCGCGGGCGCCATCGTGTCGGGCGTCGTCCTGCTCGCGCTGTTCCTGCTCATCGAGTCGCGCGCCGACAGCCCGCTGATGCCGCTGCGCCTGCTGCGCCACCGCAGCCTGGCGGTGACGATGGTGGTCGCGTTCATCTACCAGGGCGGCCTCGGCGGCGCGTACTACCTGTTCACCACCTACCTCCAGGACGTGCTGCACTACAGCCCGCTCTCGGCCGGCTTCGCCTTCCTGCCGCCCACCTTCGCCTCGATGGCCTTCGCCGCGAAGTTCAGCACCAAACTGCTGACCAAGCTCGGACTGCGGGGCACCCTCTTCGCCGGCACCTTGTGCACCGGCGTGGGCATGGGCGCGTTCGCGGTGGCCTTCTCGGCCGACGGCACCGGGTCGTACTGGGTGCTGCTGCCCGGCCTGATCCTGTGGTCGGTCGGCGGCGCGCTGGCCATCCCGGCGATCTTCGCCGGCGCCGGCGCCGGCGTGGCGCTGCTGGAGCAGGGCGTCTCCTCGGCGATGGCCACCACCGCCCGCCAGATCGGCGGCGCCGTCGGCCTGGCCGCCCTGGTCGCGGTGGCCAACGCCCGGATCCACGTGCCCGCCCACGGTGTGCCGCCGCTGAGCGACCTCACCGACGGACTGCGGGTGGCCGGCCTGGTCGGCGCGGGCGTCACGGTCCTCGGCTCCTTCCTCGCCCTGCTGCACCACCGGCCCGCGCCGGCCGCCAAGCCGGCCGCGGAGCCCGCCACCGCCACCGACGAGGCCGCGGTCTCCTCCTGAGACCCCGGTCCGGCGTTCCCAGAAAGCAGACGGGACCACCATGTCCGCCACCGCCATAGCGGAACTCAGCGCCGCCCTGACCGAGGTCGCCGACGCCGTACGCCCGGAGCACCTGGGCGGCCGGACGCCGTGCGCCGCGTTCGACACGGCGGCACTGCTGGGGCACCTGGCCGGCTCGCTCGCGATGTGCGAGCGCGCCGCGCGCAAGCTCGCCGGGCCGCTGCCCGCGGTGGGCTCCACCGCGAAGGAGGTGGCGGACGCCGCCCGCAGCGTGGGCACCGCCTGGCAACTGGCGCAAGCCCCGCTGGGCGACACCGACATGGGCTTCGGCCGGATGCCGGCCGCCCTCGCGGTGACGATCACCGTCCAGGAACTCGGCCTGCACGGCTGGGACCTGGCCCGGGCGATCGGCCACCCCTACCGGATCAGCGAGGAGACCGAGCAGACGGTGCTCGAAGCGGTCGAGGAATTCGCCGCCCGGGCCCGGGCCAGCAGGAGCTACGGCCCCGCGCTGCGGCTGTCGCCGAACACCCCGGCGCTGCTGCGGGCCCTGGCGGCGAGCGGGCGCAGCCCCTTTTGGACCGGCTGAGCCCCACAGACGGCGTTTCGCTGTGCCGGCCCCCCGTACGGCACGGCGAAACGCCCTTTTTCTTCGCGGTTCTCGGCTAGGGGGTCCCCGTTTTCTGGGGTTGGTTCTAGGGGTTCCCCCTCGATAACGTCCGAAGAAGCGAAACTGCCCTGAATTTATCCGCTGGAAGGGTCGGGAAATGCAGTGGAATGACATTTACGTTGGCGGAGTCGCAGCGTGGCTGGGTCACAAGGAGGACGTCCAGGAAGCCCTGGCCGACGGCCGCTACGACGCCGAGGAGCACGAGGAGAACGACTACCTCTTCGTCCGGGTCGAGGACGACCTGACGCCCGCCGACATGGCCGTCGAGGCGGCCCGGGCGGCGCTGGAGCGGGCCGGGACACCGGCCGGCGGCGTCGGCATCTACCTGCACGCGGCCTCGACCTTCCAGGGCCTGGACCACTGGACGCCGGGCTCCTACATCCAGCAGCACACCGCGGGCGGCACCGCCCCCTCGCTGGAGATCCGGCAGGCGTGCAACGGCGCGATCATGGCGCTGGAGCTGGCCGCGGCCTATCTGACCGCCAAGCCCGAGCCGTCCACCGCCCTGGTCACCACCGGCGACCGCTACGACGCGCCGGCCTACGACCGTTACCGGACGGACAAGAACATCCTGCTCGCCGACGGCGCGACCGCGCTGGCCCTGACCCGCGGGCACGGCGTGGCCAGGCTGCTGTCCACCGCGACGGTCGGCGACACCTCCCACGAGGCGCTCGGCCGCGGCACCAGCGGCTGGCAGCAGGCGTCCGGCGACGCCGGCTGGCCGATCTCGCTGCGCGAGCGGAAGAAGGAGTACCTCATCGGCGGCGGTGACATCAAGGACATCATCCGTACGATGACGCTCCGCCAGCAGCAGGCGATGGACACCGCCCTGGGCGACGCCGGGGTGGAGGCGGGCGACATCGCGCGCTACGTCTATCCCAACATCGGCCGGATCGCGCAGGACTGGGAGGTCCGCAAGGCGGCCGGCATCACCGAGGAGCAGACCACCTGGGCCTGGGGCCGGGAGGTCGGGCACATCGCGGCCGGCGACCAGTTCGCGGGCCTGGCCCACCTGCTGGAGAGCGGCGCGGTCCGCGCGGGCGACCGCGTGGCGCTGGCCGGTGTCGGCAGCGGCTACAACTTCGGCTGGGCCGTGCTGGAGATCCTGCAGGAACCGCAGTGGTCCACGACCGCCTCCTAGGAGCAACGACGGTCCGGCCCGTTCGCGACGCCCGGCCGCCACCGGACCGCGCCCGGACGGGCCCCGGCCGCTTCGGCCGCCTCCCCGGGGCCCGGCGGGATCGCCCGGACACGCCCATGAAATCCGCCGGGCCGCGCCCTTGACGGCGCGGCCCGGCGGGTGACCGCCGCGGGCGAACGGCGGTGCCGCGGCCGCGGACGCCCCGACGGCACGCCCACTGGCTCGGGAAGGGAAGACTGTGCGCATCTCCGACGGGGTGACCGTGGTCACCGGCGGCGCCTCCGGCCTCGGCTTCGCCGTCGCCCGGCACTTCGCCGAAGCCGGCGGCACCGTGGTCATCGCGGACCTGCCCGCCTCGGCCGGCCGCGAACGCGCCGCGCAGCTCGGCGGCCGGGTGGCCTTCGCCGCGGCGGACGTCACCGTCGAGGCCGAAGTGCGCCGCGCGCTCGACCTCGCCGAGTCGCTGGGCCCGCCGCGCTTCGTGGTCAACTGCGCCGGCGTCATCAACACGGTGCGGACCGTGGGACGCCAGGGCCCCTTCCCGCTGGCGGAGTTCGCCCGGGTGATCCAGGTGAACCTGGTGGGCACCTTCAACGTGATCCGTCTCGCCGCTGAGCGGATCGCGCGGACGGAGGCGGTGGACGGCGAGCGCGGAGTCGTCGTCAACACCGCCTCCGTCGCTGCCTTCGACGGGCAGATCGGCCAGGCCGCCTACGCCGCCTCCAAGGGCGGCGTCGCCGGGCTGACCCTGCCGGTCGCCCGCGACCTGGCCGGACTGCTGATCCGGGTGGTCACCATCGCTCCCGGCCTCTTCGACACCCCGATGCTCGGCGCGCTGCCCGACGCCGCGGTGGCCTCGCTCGGCGCCCAGACCCCGCACCCCTCGCGGCTGGGCGACCCGTCCGAGTACGCGGCGCTGGCCGCGCACATCATCGCCAACCCGATGCTGAACGGTGAAGTCGTCCGCCTCGACGGCGCCATGAGAATGGCCCCGCGGTGAGTCAGTCCCGGGCACCCGGCCCCGGCGACAGGAAGGAGCAGCACCGATGCGCATCGGCATGCAGTTGGACCACCGTGGCGGATTCCTGGAGTCCGTGGCGGAGCTGCGCGACCTGGAAAAGGCCGGCCTCGGCATCGTCTTCGTCTCGGAGCTGTACAGCTTCGACGCCGTCAGCCAGCTCGGCTACATCGCCGCGGCCACCGACCGGCTGGAGATCGCGTCGGGCATCCTGCAGATCTACACCCGCACCCCCACCTTGACCGCGATGACCGCGGCCGGGCTCGACTACGTCTCCGGCGGCCGCTTCACCCTGGGCCTCGGCGTGTCCGGCCCGCAGGTCATCGAGGGCTTCCACGGCGTGCCCTACGAGGCGCCGCTGGCCCGCACCCGCGAAGTCGTGGAGATCTGCCGCAAGGTCTGGCGCCGGGAGACGCTGGAGCACCAGGGAAAGTACTACCGGATCCCGCTCGGCCCGGAGCAGGGCACCGGTCTGGGCAAGCCGCTGAAACTGGTCAACCGCCCGGTGCGCGAGCGCATCCCGGTGATGATCGCCGCGACCGGACCGAAGAACACCGCGCTGGCCGCGGAGATCGCCGAGGCGTGGGAGCCGATCTTCTTCTACCCGGAGCGGGCCAAGGAGGTCTTCGGTGCCGCGCTCGACGAGGGACGGGCCCGTCGCGACCCGGCGCTCGGCGAACTGGGCATCCACGTCGACGCCCCGGCCGCGATCGGCACCGATGTCGCGGACGCGCTCGGCGCCGCCCGGCTGCGCCTGGCGCACTACGTCGGCGGGATGGGCGCGCGCGGCCGCAACTTCTACTTCGACCTCGCCTGCCGCTACGGCTTCGCCGCCGAGGCGGCCCGGGTGCAGGACCTCTACCTCGACGGCCGCCGCCGCGACGCCGCCGCGGCCGTTCCCGAGGCCCTGGTCCGCGGCGTGTCGCTGATCGGCACGCCGTCCGAGGTCGCCGAGCGCGTCAGCGCGTTCGCCGCGGCGGGAGTCACCACGCTCTCGCTCAGCCCGATGGGCCGCGGCGCCGACAGCCGTGAAGGGCGGCTGCGACTGCTCGAACAGGTCGCCGCACTGGCCGGCTGACCTCGATGGCCGGGGAGGCCGCATGGAGCGGGGACTGTTCGACAAGGACCACGACGCCTACCGCGAGACCGTACGGGCCTTTCTGGCCCGCGAGGTGGCGCCCGGCTACGAGACGTGGGAGGAGGACGGGCTGATCCCCCGCGAGGTCTGGCGGACCGCCGGCCGGCAGGGAATCATCGGCCTGTCGGTGCCCGAACGGCTCGGTGGCGGCGGCACGGCCGACTACCGCTACCGGGTGGTGGTCGCCGAGGAGATCGCCGCCGTCGCGGCCACCTCGCTCGGCGCCGGCCTCGGCGTGCAGGACGACATCGTCATCCCGTACCTGCTCGACCTGGGCACCGAGGCGCAGCGCGGGAGGTGGGTCCCCGGGCTGGCCGCCGGCGAACTGATCGGCGCCATCGCCATGACCGAGCCGGACGCGGGCAGCGACCTGCGCGGCCTGCGGACCCGGGCGGTGCGCGACGGCGACGGCTGGCGGCTCAGCGGCCAGAAGACCTTCATCAGCAACGGCATCCACGCCGACGTGGTCGTCGTGGCCGCCGTGACCGACCCGGACGCCGGCTCGCGGAGCCTGAGCCTGTTCGTGGTGCTGCGGGGCGACCCCGGTTTCGAGCGCGGCCGCAAGCTCGCCAAGGTCGGCCTGCGGGCCCAGGACACCGCGGAGCTCTTCTTCGACCAGGTCCGGCTGCCGGCCGACCGGCTGCTGGGCACCGAGGGACGGGGCCTGGCGCACCTGATGGAACGGCTGCCGTTGGAACGCCTGTCGGTGGCCGTGCAGGCGCTGGCCTCCGCGACCGCCGTCCACCGCTACACGCGGGCCCACTGCTTCGAGCGCCGCGCTTTCGGCCGGGCAGTCGGCGACTTCCAGCACACCCGCTTCGTCCTCGCCGAGACGGCCACCGAACTGGACGTCACCCAGGCGTACGTGGACCGGTCCGTGCTCGCCCTGAACCACGGCGACCTGTCCGCGGTGGACGCCGCCAAGGCCAAGTGGTGGACCACCGAGCTGCACAAGCGCGTCGTCGACCGCTGCGTCCAACTGCACGGCGGCGCCGGCTACATGCTGGAGCACCCGGTGGCCCGGGCCTTCGTCGACTCCCGGGCGCAGACCGTCTACGCCGGCACCACGGAGATCATGAAGGAGATCATCGGCCGGGACCTCGCCCGCTGACGCGGCGGGGCCCCGGCCGTCGATCTCACCGTCCGGCGCTCAACTCGCGTGCGAGCGGGGCGATCCGGACAGCGGCGGGCTGAGATCCTCGTCCTGGTCGTCGGCCGCCACGAACGACACCAGGGCGAGTTCGTCCCGGCGGTTGACGTTGAGCTTGCGGTAGATCCGGGTCAGGTGCTGCTCGACGGTGCTGACCGTGATGAACAGCTTCCGGCCGATCTGCCGGTTGCTCATGCCGCGGGCGGCCAACTCGGCCACCCGCTGCTCGGCCCGGCTCAGCTGGAACGGCTCCTGACCCCGTTCCTGACCGGCTTCCGGACCCTCCTGCGCGCCGCCTTCCCGGTTGCCTTCCCGATTACCCTCCGGGTTGCCCTCCCGGTTGCTCTCGCGGCTGCCTTCGACCGCGGGCCGCGGCCTGCTGGGCTCCGCCGTCCGCTGTGCGGGCATCGCCCCGGCCGTCCTCCGCTCGGCCGGGGTCGCCTCCCGCTCCTGGGCGACCGCTGTTCTGGCCAGGCCCAGCAGCCTGGCCTGCCCGCGGGCACCCAGCCGGCGGGCACGTCGCAAGGCCACCTCCGCAGGCCCTCCTCGGTGCTCGCTGCGCAGCGCCCGGCCGAGGTCGGCCAGGCCGTGCGCCAGTTCCAGTACCTTCTCGGTCTCCTCCAGTACCTCCACCGCCTGCTCCAGGAGCTCCACCCGCCGGGCCGGATCGCTCTCGATCGCCGCCAGCAGCCGCAGACTCTGCGCCCGCTCCTCGTACTGCCCCGGGGCGCACCGGGCGAGCTGCTCCGCCGCGTACGCCCGCGCCTCCTCCTTGCGCCCGAGCGCCAGCGAACTGCGCGCCGCGTCGCACCGCCAGGGCAGGACGTCGACGCCCCACTCGGCCATCCGCTCGCCGAGGTCACGGAAGTCGTCCAGCGCGGCCTCGTAGCGCCCGGCGGCGTGGTGGTAGCGGCCCCGGGCCCGCAGGTAGTACAGGCCGACCGTGCTGTGGAACATGGTCTCGGGCACCGGCACCTGCAGGCAGGCACGCGCCTCTTCCAGGCGGTCGAGTTCCGTGCACGCCTGGATCAGCACGCTCAGCGGCAGGCCGACGGCGATCCCCCAACTGCGGGTGGACAGCGTGGCCAGCGCCGTGCGGGCGTCCTCCGCGGCGGCGACCAGGTCCCCGCGCTGGAGCGCCGCCATCGCCTCGGTGGTCCGGAAGAAGGCTCCCCAACTCGTCGCTCCCTGCTCCTCGGCCTCGGCCCGCAACTGCGCCGACCAGTGCTCGGCCATCGCCAGCCGTCCGTTGCGCACCAGCACCAGCACCGCGAGCAGCGCCAGACTGACGGTGTTCTCCTGCAGCGGATTCTCGTGCAGGCACTTCTCGGCGAAACCGGCCGAGTACGTGGACGGCGGCTCGTCCAGCGCCCGGCCCAGCAGGAGGCAGGCTTCCAGCAGCGGTGACTTGGCGGCAGCCTCGACACCCTGCTGCACTCCTTCCGTCACCCCCTCGGCGACCAGCGCTCCCCCCGGGAAGACGGTGCCGGCCGGCCCCGGGAACAGGCAGGCCAGGAAGATGCGCAGGATCAGCGCCGGCAGCGCCGGCTGGTGCGGCAGGCGCTCCGTCCGGCGGAGGGTGGTGCGCCACAGCGCCACCGCCCCCGGGATGTCGCCGGTCCACAGCAGCAGCCCGATGGGGGCCAGGCTCTGCGGCACGCCGAGATGGCCCGACTCGGCCGCCGCCTGCAGCGCGGGCAGCCGCCGCAGCGCGGTCTCCGGGTCGATCCGCCACTCGGCCCGGGCGAGCAGCGACCGTGTGGTGGCCATCTGCTCCTCGTCGGGGTCGAGTTCATGCACCCGGTGCAGCAGCCCCAGCGCCGATTCGACCTTTCCCTCGCCCAGCGCGTACTCGGCGCCCTGGAGCAGGAAGGGCACCAGGTCGTGGTCGTCGGTCTCCACCGTCATGATCTGCTGCGCCACCGTGACGGCGTCCGCGCCGTCCGCGTACAGCAGCGCGCCGGCCCGGCTGTGCAGCGCCACCACCTCGTCGGCGGCGGTGTCGGCGAGCACCGCCCCGCGGGCCTCGGGGTGGCGGAAGCGGCCCTCGGCGATCAGGCCGGTCTGCTCCAGTACGGTCGTCGCCCGGCGGGCCGACTCGATGTCGGTGCCGAGCAGCTTGGCCACCCGGCTGCGGCAGGCGTTCTCCCCGAGCACCGCCAGTGCCCGGGCCACCTCCAGGACGAACGGGTCGCTGCGGTGCAGGCAGCTCAGGACGGCGTGGGTGAACGCGATCCCGACCACCGGCCGGCCGTCGCCGGCGTTCTCCCGGCCGGCGGCGGCTCCGCCGCGGTGGTCCTCCAGCAGCGCGTGCAGCAGCAGGGGGTTCCCGCCGCTGACCGCGTACCAGTGCGGGGCGGCCTCGCGGGCGCCCCGGGTGCCCAGCCGCTGGGTGAGCAGCGCCTCCACGCCGGCCGGGGACAGCGGCCCCAAGGTGATGCGTCTGCTGCCGGACTCGAACGGGAACTCCGCCTGGAACAGCGGCGTCGCGGTGCGCAGCCGGGGCGACTCGGTGAGCACCAGCAGCACCGGTACCCGGGTGAGCCGCCGCATCAGCACCGCCAGGCAGTGCAGCGACGGCGCGTCGGCGTAGTGCACGTCGTCCACGCTGATCAGCAGTGGCCTGCCGGCGCCCTCCAATACGTCGAGCAGCGTGGAACACAGGCGGTGGAACGCGTAGATGGTGTGCTGGTTGGCGGTTTCGGGCTCGAAGCGATGGCCCGAGCTGAGGGTGTGCAGCGCCCTGCTCACCCGGGCCGCGTCGGCCGGGGACAGGTCGGATGTGCGGAACAGCTGCCGCAGAACCGCGGTCGGCATGCGGTGGTCGGTGCGTGACGCGGTCGCGCCGTAGTGAACGGCTCCTGCTGCGGTCGCGCGACCGGCGAACATCCGCAGCAGTTCGGTCTTTCCGCTGGCTACCGGCCCGCTGATGATGGCGATCTGACGCTCGCCGGTCATGGTGCCGGAAAACAGACGGTTTAACATGGCCAGGTGGTGGTCTCGCTCAAAAAGCGTCATCGAAGCCTTCTCCTGGAGTGAAGCCCAGTCGATGTGGAACGCCCGCTGCATTGCGGGCGGAGAATGGGATGAACTTCGCGCAATGGACTCGAGGTGAGATCGATGGACATGTACCAACGGGCCTTGGCCCCCGTGTGATCGTTTGTGCCCCCGTGTGATGGTTCGTGATCGTTTCTGGTGCAACTATAGCAATCACGACCGGGTATACTTATAACGTCGTGATGAATTTACTTTCTGACGGCCCGTCAAACCTCGGATACGCCGGTGACCAGCGAAACTTCCGAGTCCCCGGGGCGTGCGGACCGGGTGCCGGGCCTGCCGAATGGGGCTATTGCGGCCGGGTCGGGGCTGTTCCATCTGCTCCCGAATGCGGCCTATGGGCGGGTTCCCGTCGGACGGACGGGTCTTTTTCTCCCTCTCTGCAAAGGGACTTCCCCCATCCGGCTGGGCGGGTTCGCCCCGTATGATCCGTGATGCGTCCCGTGCTTCGTATACGATTCCTCTTCCCATTGTTCACCCGGAGCGCAAAATGTCCCGCCGTCCCGACTGATTCGGGATTCGGCGGGACTTCGTCGTGCGGACGCCGGCTCAGCCGGGGTAGTGCGAGAGCAGCTCGAAGAGGGAAGAATCCTGCGGCTGGGCAAGGAACGGGTCGAGCAGGGCCGTCCACTGCTCGTAGAGTTCCGAGGCATGGAATTCATTGGCGCCGGCCTCGTCGTTCGCCCATGCCACGATCAGGAGATAAGTGCCCCCCTTGACGTCCCGCAGCAGGTCGATGAATTGGAATCCCGGTGCTTTGGCAATGACCTGCTGTGCTTCGGGGAAGGCCTTCTCGAATTCCGGCTGCTCGCTCGGCTTGACCGAAAGCAGTGCATGTTCGATTCGCATTGCCAGATCCTCTGTGCTCGGATTTTGCGGGAGGTGAGCACAAGCCGTGCCCTCGGGGCACGACTTGTTCCTGTCCCATGGTCGGCGGAAGCACGGCGAAGCGGAAGGAGGCACATTCATGTCACGAAGTAACTCTTCTGTGACCGGCAGCGATGGCGCCGGTGGGACTGCTGTGCCCACAGGGGTCCGGGTGGCCCGACTCACCGGGCGGGACCACTGCACTGTTGACACCCAGGGTGCTGTTGTAGTGCCACCGGCCCCCTCTTGGATAGATGTGCGACACCACGATCTCTCGCGGCGCAGCGGGTCCGCTCGGCCTGGGCCCGTTCCCGGGGCGCCTGGCGATCTCTCGCAGGCCGCGGGTCAGACCCCGAGGTACTTCTCGGCCCAGATGGTCTTGCCCTTGCGCGTGTACCGGGTGCCCCAGCGGTCCATGAGCTGCCCGATCAGGTACAGGCCGCGTCCGTCCTCGTCCAGCGGGTCGGCGCGCCGGGGGTGCGGCGAGGTGCTGCTGGTGTCGGAGACCTCGCAGATCAGCGACTCGTCCCGGATCAGCCGCAGGCCGATCGGTCCCTGGGCGTGCTCGACGGCGTTGGTGACCAGTTCGGTCACCACCATCTCGAGGACGAAGCCGTGCTCGTCCAGCCCCCACCGCGCGAGCTGCTCGGTCACCGCCGCGCGGGCCGCGGGCACTTCCTCCTCCGCGGCGGGGAATTCCCAGGTCCGCACATTCCGGTCCTCCAGAACCTTGGTCCGCGCCAGCAGCAGCGCGATGTCGTCCTCGTGCGGGCCGGTCAGCCGGCGCAGCACCCGGTCGCAGATGTCCTGCAGCGGCCCGCCGGACGCACCGAGCACCGCGGCCAGCTCCCGGACCCCGTCATCGGCCTGGCGGTGGCGCAGCGCGAGCAGCCCGTCGGTGTAGAGCGCGATCAACGAGCCCTCGGCCAGCTCGAACGACGTGACGTCGAAGGGGACGTCGCCGAAGCCCAACGGCGGATTGCTGGTGTTCTCCTGCACGGCCACCTGGCCGTCGGGCCGGACGAAGATCGGCGGCGTATGGCCGGCGCTGGCGAAGTCGCACCGCCGCGAGACCGGGTCGTAGACCAGGTAGAGGCAGCTCGCCACCAGCTCCGCCTGCGAGCGGTCGTGGCTCATCCGCTCCACCAGGTCGTCCACCCGGGCGAGCACCTCGTCCGGGTCCAGGTCCAGATCGGCCAGGGCGAGCACCGCGGTACGCAGCCGGCCCATGGTCGCCGCGGCCTCCGGCCCGTGGCCGACCACATCTCCCATCACCAGCGCGATCCGGGCACCGGACAGCGAGATCACGTCGAACCAGTCGCCGCCCAGACCGGCCGCCGAGTCCCCCGCCACATAGCGGTACCCCACCGCGACCGCGCTGTTGTCCGGGAACTCGCGGGGGAGCAGGCCCTCCTGCAGGCGCTGTGCGGTCGTCCGGACCCGGCGGAGCTCCTCCTCGCGGTTCCGGACATGGGACAGGACCAGAGCCAGCAGGCACACCGCGAGGACGAGAGCGAGCTTGAACACCCAGGTCGTGTTGTGGTCCTCTTCCAGCGGCAGCCGCAGCACCGCGAAGACGATCAGGGTCAGCACGCCGGTCACGGCCGTCGCCCGCACGCCGTACAAAGCGGCGGCCAGCAGCGGCGCCGTCGCCACCAGCATGTCGTAGTGCTCGCCCGGCTGGATCAGACCGACGGCGAGCGCCGACGCCGCCAGCAGAAGCAGCGGCCACGCCCGGTCCAGGAGCGCGGTGGGAGTCGTCGCCCGGGGCTTCAGGTCGCGCTCCTGGAATCTTCGACCGGTGCCAGACGCATGGCGATCCCGCTCCTGCTGCACGACGATGGGGGAGACCAGACCTCTTTGCCCCGGAACGTTACCCTCCCCACGGACGGCCGGCCCGTTCCGACACGTCCGCGGCGGCGCGGACCCCCGTCGCGGTCAGGACTGCGCCGAGACCTCCGCCGCCAGCCCCCGCATGACATGTTCGAGCAGGGCGACCAGAACGCCCTTGACCGACTCCTTGTCCCGGGCGTCGCACAGCACGAGCGGTACGTCGGGGGAGAGGTCGAGCGCGGCGCGGATCTCGGCGGGGTCCTCGTCGCACCGGCCGTTGAAGCAGTTGACACCCACGGCGAAGGGGATGCCGCGGTGTTCGAAGAAATCCACCGACGGGAAGCAGCTGTCCAGCCGCCGGGTGTCGGCCAGGACGACCGCTCCGAGGGCGCCGCGGGACAGGTCGTCCCACATGAACCAGAAGCGGTCCTGCCCGGGAGCGCCGAAGAGGTAGACCACTAGCGCCGGGCTGAGGGTGATCCGGCCGAAGTCCATGGCCACGGTCGTGGTGGTCTTGCGCTCGACGCCGGCCAGGTCGTCGACGCCGACGCTGGCTTCGGTGATGAGCTCCTCGGTGCGCAGCGGCACCGTTTCGCTGACCGCGCCGACCAGGGTGGTCTTGCCGACGCCGAAGCCACCGGCCACCAGAATCTTCACGGTCGCCGCGTCGGGCGACAGGGCGGTGGGGTCAGAGCTTGCGAATGCCATCGATCACTGCCTGGAGGAAACGGGCGTCGGGGATGCCCGCCGCGGGTGAGGAGGAGACGGAGACGAGTTCGTGGTCCAGCAGGTCACCGAGCAGCACGCGGACCACCGTGACGGGCAGGTCGAGGCGTGCGGCGATCTCCACCAGAGCAGTCGGCCGGCGGCACAGCGCCAGCAACCGGTGCTGCTCGGGTTGCAGGCGCTGGGTGCGGTCGGGCGCCCGGATGGTGCTGACCAGGGCGATCAGCTCGATGCCCGAGCGCGCGGACCGGGTCCGGCCGCCGGTCACCGTGTAGGGACGCACAAGGGGGCCCTGATCGTCGTCCGACCAGGGGTCTTCCTGGGACCAGTGCCTCATTCATGCTCACCACCGTGTCGCGTACCCGGGGTCTCGTCCTCGGGGAACCGCGGCGCGGCGCTGAGGAACTGGCCGACCTGGCGCACCAGCATCGTCATCTCGTAGCCGACGCTGCCCACGTCGACGGCGGAGCCGGCCAGCACGGCGAGGCGGGCGCCGCCCCCGGCGGTGGTGACGAAGAGGAAGAGGTCGTCCATCTCGATGACGGTCTGCTGCACCCGGCCGCCCTTGAAGTGACGGCTGGTGCCCTGGGCCAGGGACTGCAGGCCCGAGGCGATGGCGGCGAGCTGCTCGGCGTCCGCGCGGGCGAGGTTCTCGGAGGCGCCGACAAGCAGTCCGTCCTCGGACAGTACGATGGCGTGCCGGGTCTCCGGGATCCGTGTGATCAGGCTGTCCAGGAGCCATGTCAGTCCGTCGTGGGCGGTGTTGCTCGCTGTCATGGGGTGTTCCTTGTCGGGCGGGGGAGGGTGGGTAGCGGACGGGCCCGGGGCACGGAGTCGGGCCAGTCGGGGGTGGGGATGTCTTCTTCGGCGCGGGCCTTGCGGGTGCCGCGCTGGAGGGCGGCGAGCA
>NZ_FMCH01000568.1 GCF_900091855.1 Streptomyces sp. DvalAA-14 | reverse complement strand
CGGCCGGTGGATTGTCGGCGACGGTGGGTGCCGCGGCAGTGTCGTACGCCGCGATCGCTGCGGGCGGTGCCCTACCGGGGCGCGAGCAACCCGCGGTGGCCGGCGGATCGGATACGGGCGGGACCGTCGCGCCGGTGCCGCTGCAGGTCGGGGCCGTCCCGGCGGGTTCGGCGGCGGGGACCGCGACCGGAGGTCGGCCGTGAGTGTTGTGGTGCGGGCCGTGCCCGGGCAGATGGGGGCCGCCTCGGCGGCGGCGCCGCTGGCGCCGCGCGCGCGGATGTGGCCCGCGTTCGGGGCCGTGTACCGGGCGCAGCTGTCGCGGGCGCGGGTCGCCCGGATCCCGCTGCTGTTCGTGGCCACGTTCCAGTCCGTCGGGATCATGGTCATGATGCGCGGCGTCGTGCACGCCGGGGACGGCGAGGCGGCCCGAGCCGTCGTCGCCGGGTCCAGCGTGCTGGTGGTGGCCTTCGTGGCGCTCAATCTGCTCGCGCAGTACTTCGGGCAGCTGCGCGCCTCCGGCGGCCTGGACACGTACGCGACGCTGCCCGTACCGCCGGCCGCGGTGGTGCTCGGGGCGGCGGCCGCCTACGCCTCCTTCACGGTGCCCGGCACGCTGATCACCGCGGTCACCGGCTGCGTGCTGTTCCACCTCACGTTCGTGAACCTGTGGATCCTGCTGGTGGTGATCCCGCTGGCCGGCGCCGCCCTGTCCGGGCTCGGCGCGGCGCTGGGGCTGCTCGCGCCCCGGCAGGAGATCGCCACCCTGCTCGGCCAGCTCGGCATGTCCGCCGCGCTGCTGCTCGGCGTGCTGCCCGCCTCCCACATGCCCGCGCCCATCGACTGGGCGCGGGACCTGCTGCCGTCCACCTACGGCGTGGAAGCACTCGCCCGTACCTTCGGCGGCGAGGGCACCGACTGGGCCGCGGTCGGCGCGGACCTGTCGGTGTGCGCCGCGGTCGGCGTCGTCTCGCTGGCCGTCGCGACCTGGGCCTACCGCAGGGCAGCCTGCCGGTGACGCACCCTTCGCCCGCACCTGGCACGATGGGTTGGTGACCGCACCCCTGACGCCGCATGAGCCGCCCTTCCCGCCCTTTCCCGGAGGCGAGGCCGATTCCGGTGACGCCCCTGCCAAGCGCGAGCGGTTCGTCCGCGAGCTGCGCGGCGGGGCGCTGGTCGCGCTGCTCGTCGCCGTCGGCGGGATCGCCCTGGGGCTGCTGTGGCTGTGGCTGTCGCCGCGCATCCCGATGATCTCCGACGGCCAGGCGGTGTATCTCAAGGACACCGAGGGCGAGGAGGCGATCGGCGGTGACGGCACCTTCGTGCTGATCGCGGCCGGTCTCGGCATCCTCAGCGCGCTGCTGGTCTTCTGGCGGCGCCGCAGCGGCGGAATCGGGGTGGTGCTCGGCCTCGCGGTCGGCGGCGTGCTCGCCTCGGTGATCGGCTGGCGCATCGGGGTCTGGCTCGGGCCGCCGACGGACATCGTCGCCCACGCCAAGCAGGTCGGCCCGAAGGTGGTCTTCGACGGCCCGCTGGAACTGCGGGCCAAGAGCGCGCTGGTCGCCTGGTCGGCCGCGGCGATGCTGGCCCATCTGAGCCTGACCGCCGCGTTCGGACCGCGGGACCAGCCGGACGAGCAGCCGCCTACCGCCGGGCCGTGGGGGCCGCCGCCCCCGCAGTGAGCCGCAGCAGCTCCTGCGGCGCCAGCTCCACCTCCAGGCCGCGTTTGCCGGCCGAGACGAAGACCGTCGGGAAGTCGAGGGCGGAGGTGTCCACGACTGTGGGCAGGGCGCGGCGCTGGCCGAGCGGCGAGATACCGCCGAGCACGTAGCCGGTGGCGCGCTCGGCGGCGGCCGGGTCGGCCATGGCGGCGCGTTTGCCGCCCACCGCGGCGGCCAGCGCCTTCAGGTCGAGGCTGGCCGCGACGGGCACGACCGCGACGGTCAGCGCTCCGTCCACCTCGGCGACCAGGGTCTTGAAGACGCGCCCCTCGACCTCACCGGGCGGCACCCCGAGCGCGCCGCCCAGTGCCCGGGCCGCTTCCTCGCCGTAGGACAGCCCGGCGGACGGGTCGTGCCGGTAGGCGTGCACGGTGAAGGGCACGCCCGCCTTCTCCAGGGCGACCGTGGCCGGCGTCCCGCCGCCTGCCCGTGCTTTCTTGGCCATCGCGGTCCCTTTCCAGCCGGTTTCCAGCCCCGCCGGTCCCGGAAAGGGCCTAGTTCGCGCAGGTGGGGGAGTGGGTGAGGTCCGCCGCCGGCAGCGACGGCAGTTTGTCGATGATCGCGGTCTCCCGGCGCAGCAGCCGCAACTCGGCGGTGAGCCGCGCCGCGGCGTCCGGCGCCTCCAGGAACTGCTGCTTCACCGGGACCTCGGCGATCATCGCGGCCGCGACCAGATAGGACAGCACCGTCGGGTCGTCCGGGAACTCCGCCGCCGACAGCGTCTGCTCCCGCGCCCCCGCGAGCCGCTTCTGATACGTACCGAAGGCGCGGACCACCCGCGCGGTCAGCTCGCCCGCCCCGTCGCCGCGCTCTTCGGCGACTTCCTCGACCTCGCCGGTCAGATAGTCGCCCGAGGTGTCCACCGACAGCAGCCGGAAGCGGACCGTGCCGGTCGCCATCACCTCGTAACCGTCCTCACGCTCGGCGATGCTGGCCACCTCCGCCACACAGCCGTAGCCGTACAGTGCGGCCATCGGGTCGTCGCCGAGACCCGCCGTCGGGCCGGTGGCGCGGCCCTCCTGGCCGGTGGGGGCCAGCTCGTGGCCGTTCTTGATCGCCACCACCCCGAACCTGCGGGGCGCGTCCTCGGGCAACGTCAGCAGGTCGCCGACGAGGGAGCGGTACCGCTCCTCGAAGACGTTCAGCGGCAGCACCAGGCCGGGGAAGAGCGCCGAACTGAGCGGGAACAGCGGAAGGCGATCGGTCACAGTGAGCCAGGGTACGGGCAGGGTGGCCCCTCCCGTCACCCACCGACGCGCTGACCTCCCCCGAACCCGCGAACCGGACCCGCGAACCGAACCCGCGAACCGAACCTGTGAACCGAACCTGTGACCTAGCCCGCGCCGGGCCCCGTGCCCGGCGTGCCCCGACCCGTGGCCCCGCGCCACCCCCCGGGTCGCCCCCCCCGGCGCCCCGGTCCGCGCCTAGGAGCCCCGCCGCAGCAGCCGGGAGGCGCCGGCCGCCGCGGTCGTCGCGAGCATCCAGCCCAGCAGCGTCATGCCCGACGCCACCCACTGGCTGAGCCCCGCCTCCCGCCAGGCGTTGTCCTGGCCGAGGTCGATCACCGGCAGCAGCAGGTCCAGGGCGTAGAGGGCCGGGCTCCAGTGCGGGTGGTAGCCGCCGTTGTCGGCGGGCGGCGGGGTGCCGCCGGCCGCGAAGTACACCGCGCCCAGCGCCCACACCAGCGCCATCCACACCGCCGCCCGGCCGGGCCGGTAGCCGTATCCGACCGTGACGTCCTGCAGCCAGCCCCACACCCGGCCGGCGACCGGCAGCGACTCCCGCCGCCGGCGCTGCTTGGCCAGCAGCACTTCCCGCGCCTCGGCGTCCTCGCCGCCCGCGCGCAGGGCGGCGGCCAGCCGCTCGTACGGCCCCGGGCTGTACTCGGGGGTGGCCGCGTGCAGCCAGGCGATCCGGGCCCGCAGCGGGAAGTCGTCCCGGGCGGCCAACTCCTCGTAGACGAAGCCGGTCAGGTCCAGCCGCCCGGCCTGCGGCCAGCTGTCGCGCGTGTCGACGAGCTTGGCCACCCGGGCGCCGGACAGCGACACCGGGCCCTGCGGCGGCTCGCCCGGGGTGAAGCGCAGTTCGGGGGTCTGCACGCGGCGCAGCGAGACCTGCTGGTCGTCCGTCAGCAGGAAGCGGGCCCGGCTGATGATCACCGCGTTGCCGATCCGCGCGTCGTCGAGCCGCAGCCCGCCCTCGCACACGAAGTCCCGCACCGCGGCCCCGGGCGGCGGCCGGGTGTCACCGGGGGAGCCCTCCATCGCGTTCCAGCCCGCGCTCAAGTACAGGGTGTGCTCGATGCTGACCCGGGCCGCGTTGAGCGCGTAGCGGCCGTACGGATTGCGCAGGATCGCGCCGCGCAGGGTCAGCCGGCCGCCGATCCGGGCGCTGCGCAGGCTGAACTCACCGGTGACGTCGATGAGTTCGGCGTCCACGTCCTGGCCGACGGACAACCCGTCGGCAGCCACCGCCCGGCTGTGCCGGTCGCGGCGCACGGTGAGCTGGTTGAGCAGCAGATCGGTGCCTATCTGCGCGTCGGTCATCCGTATGCCGCCGGGCACCAGGCACTGCGGCAGATGCAGATCGCCGGAGACCTGGAGCCGGGCCGCCTCCAGCCGGGGTATCACGCAGCGGACCAGCCGCATGCTGCCGGCCCGGCACTCCTGCATCAGGACCTGCTCATCGAAGCGGCAGTCGTCGAGCTGGACGTACGGGGTGACGGTGCCGCCGGCCAGCGTCAGCCGGCCGCTGATCAGCACCCCCCGCAGCTTCAGCGCGGCCACCCGGCCCGGCAGCGGGGGCGGCGGGTCGAGCAGCAGCTCGGCCACCGCCTGGGCCCGGACGGTGCGGTCGGCCGACCAGGCGGGGCCGGTCACCGGATGGTCCTCCTCGGCCCGGCCGGTCCGCAGATCACAGGTACGCCCGGCCCGGAAGGCCCGCCACATCCGCTGCTCCACCGTCGTCCAGTCCCGTGGCGGTTCGTGCTCGGCCACCTCGACCCCTCCCCGTGTCGATCGCACACGCTAGCGGTTTCTGTTTTTGCCTGCTGCCCTTGCTGCCTTCGCTGCCTTCGCCGCCTTTGCCGCCGCGCTCCCGCCGCCGTCCGCCGTATCACGGAGTGGAACCGTGGAACGTCCGTCATCAGCGGGTCTCTACACTTGGCAGCGTGATCTCCCGAATCGATCTGCGCGGCACCGCCTTTCCGGAGGGCGGGATCGACCGCGACCTGCTGCCCCGTGCCGAGTTCGACGTGGAGGCCGCGCTGGACACCGTGCGGCCGATCTGCGCGGACGTGCGCCATCGGGGTACGCGGGCGGTGATCGAGTACGGCGAGCGGTTCGACGGAGTGCGCGTGGCACAGCTCCGGGTGCCCCAGCAGGCGCTGGACGACGCGCTCGACGGCCTCGACCCCGAGGTCAGGGCGGCCCTGCAGGAGTCGATCCGCCGGGCCCGCCTGGTGCACCTCCGGCAGCGCCGGACCGACGTCACCACCCAGGTCGTCCCCGGCGGCACCGTCACCGAGAGGTGGGTCCCCGTCGAGCGGGTCGGGCTGTACGTGCCCGGCGGCCTGGCGGTCTACCCGTCCTCCGTAGTGATGAACGTGGTGCCTGCCCAGGAGGCCGGTGTCTCCGGCATCGCGGTCGCCTCCCCGCCGCAGAAGGAGTTCGGCGGCTCGCCGCACCCCACCATCCTGGCCGCCTGCGCCCTGCTCGGCGTCACCGAGGTGTACGCCGCCGGCGGCGCCCAGGCGATCGCCATGTTCGCCTACGGCACCGATGAGTGCCGCCCGGTCGAGCTGGTCACCGGCCCCGGCAACATCTACGTGGCCGCCGCCAAGCGGCTGCTCAAGGGCCGGATCGGCATCGACGCCGAGGCCGGCCCCACCGAGATCGCGATCCTCGCCGACGCCGGCGCCGACGCCGGCCTGGTCGCCGCCGACCTGATCAGCCAGGCCGAGCACGACACGCTGGCCGCCGCGGTGCTGGTCACCACCTCCGCGGACCTGGCCGACGCGGTGGACAAGGAACTCGGCATCCGCGTCGCCGCCGCCCGGCACCGCGAGCGGATCACCGCCGCGCTGACCGGCCGCCAGTCGGCGACGGTGCTGGTGGACGCCCTGGCCCAGGGCCTGGACGTGGTCAACGCCTACGCCGCCGAGCACCTGGAGATCCACACCGAGGACGCGCCGGCCGTCGCCGCCCGGGTGCGCAACGCCGGCGCCGTCTTCGTCGGACCGCACAGCCCGGTCTCGCTCGGCGACTACTGCGCCGGCTCCAACCACGTGCTGCCCACCGGCGGCTGCGCCTGCCACTCCTCGGGCCTGTCCGTGCAGTCCTTCCTGCGCGGCATCCACGTCGTGGACTACTCCCGGGCCGCGCTCGCCGACGTCGCCCACCACGTGGTGACGCTGGCCGAGGCCGAGGACCTGCCGGCGCACGGCGCCGCCGTCACCGCGCGCTTCGAGGAGCTGCTGCCGTGACCGCGAACGCCTCCGCCGCCCGGGAGGGCCTGCCCATCCGCGACGAGCTGCGCGGACAGACCCCGTACGGCGCGCCGCAACTCGACGTGCCGGTGCTGCTGAACACCAACGAGAACCCGTACCCGCTGCCCGAGGCGCTGGTCGCCCGGATCGCCGAGCGGGTCGCCGTGGCCGCCCGCGAGCTCAACCGCTACCCGGACCGGGACGCCGTCGAACTGCGCACCGAGCTGGCCGCGTATCTGAGCCGGACCGCGGGCCACACCGTGGGAGTGCGACAGGTGTGGGCCGCCAACGGCTCCAACGAGATCATCCAGCAGCTGCTGCAGACCTTCGGCGGCCCCGGCCGAACCGCGATCGGCTTCGAGCCCTCCTACTCCATGCACGCGCTGATCTCCCGCGGCACCGGCACCGGCTGGCTGTCCGGGGCGCGCGGCGAGGACTTCACCATCGATCTCGCGGCGGCCACCCGGCAGATCGCCGAGCGGGCACCCCACGTGGTCTTCATCTGCTCGCCCAACAATCCGACCGGTACCGCGGTCGCCGCCGAGACCGTCGTCGCGCTGTACGACGCCGCCATGGCCGCCGGGCCGTCCATGGTCGTCGTGGACGAGGCCTACGGCGAGTTCTCGCACCGCCCCTCGCTGCTGCCGCTGATCCAGGGCCGGCCGCGGCTGGTGCTGACCCGCACCATGTCCAAGGCGTTCGGCGCGGCCGGCCTGCGGCTCGGCTATCTCGCCGCGGACCCCGCGGTGGTCGACGCCGTCCAGCTGGTCCGGCTCCCCTACCACCTGTCGTCGGTCACCCAGGCGACCGCGCTGGCCGCGCTGGAGCACACCGACACCCTGCTCGGCTACGTGCGGCAGCTCAAGGACGAACGCGACCGGCTGGTGGCCGAGTTGACCGCCATCGGCTACGAGGTCACCCCGTCCGACGCCAACTTCGTCCAGTTCGGCCGGTTCGCCGACAGCCACGCCGCCTGGCAGGCGATCCTCGACCGCGGCGTGCTGATCCGCGACAACGGCGTGCCCGGCCGGCTGCGGGTCAGCGCGGGCACCCCGGCCGAGAACGACGCCTTCCTGGACGCCGCCCGCACCGTTTTCAAGGAGCACAGCACCGCGTCCGACCCCACCGGGCCCGCACGCACCGAACCGACCCGCACAGAGGAGTCCGCATGACCCGCGTGGGCCGCGTGGAGCGCACCACCAAGGAGACGTCCGTCGTCGTCGAGATCGACCTGGACGGCACCGGCTCCGTCTCCGTCTCGACCGGGGTCGGCTTCTACGACCACATGCTCGACCAACTCGGCCGGCACGGTCTGTTCGACCTCAGTGTGAAAACCGAGGGCGACCTGCACATCGACACCCACCACACCATCGAGGACACCGCCCTCGCCCTGGGCGCCGCCTTCAAGCAGGCGCTCGGCGACAAGGTGGGCATCCACCGCTTCGGCAACTGCAGCGTCCCGCTGGACGAATCCCTCGCCCAGGTCACCGTGGACCTCTCCGGCCGCCCCTACCTGGTGCACACCGAGCCGGAGCACCTGGCACCGATGATCGGCACGTACGACACCACGATGACCCGGCACATCCTGGAGTCCTTCGTCGCACAGGCCCAGATCGCCCTGCATGTCCACGTACCCTATGGGCGCAACGCGCACCACATCGTGGAGTGCCAGTTCAAGGCGCTGGCCCGGGCGCTGCGTTACGCGAGCGAGCGCGATCCGCGCGCCGCGGGCATCCTGCCGTCGACGAAGGGCGCGCTGTGAACAAGGGATCCTCCCTCTTCATCCTGCTGGGGCTGTTCCTGCTCGGCGGGGTCTACTCCTTCTGGAAGCAGAAGCAGTCCAAGAGCGTCATCACGCTGCTGGCGGTCGGTTCGGTGATGGCGATCATCGCCGGGCTGCTCCAGCTGTAGGGCCGGCCGTGACCAAGAGCGTGGTGGTCCTCGACTACGGATTCGGCAACATCCGGTCCGCCGAGCGCGCGCTGGCCAGGGCCGGGGCCGACGTGGAGATCACCGCCGACTACGACCGGGCGATGAACGCCGACGGGCTGCTGGTACCCGGCGTCGGCGCCTTCGCCGCGTGCATGGCCGGGCTGAAGTCGGTGCGCGGGGACTGGCTGGTCGGCCGCAGGCTGGCCGGCGGGCGGCCGGTGATGGGCATCTGCGTCGGCATGCAGATCCTGTTCGCCCGCGGCATCGAGCACGGTGTGCCCAGTGCGGGTCTGGACGAGTGGCCCGGCACGGTCGAGCCGCTGCGCGCCCCGGTCGTCCCGCACATGGGCTGGAACACCGTGCGGGCCCCCGAGGACTCGCGGCAGTTCGCCGGCCTGGACGACGACGCCCGCTTCTACTTCGTGCACTCCTACGCCGTCCGCGCCTGGGACCTCGACCCGCGGGGCGTGATCCGCCCTCCCAAGGTCACCTGGACCACCCACGGCGAACCGTTCGTGGCGGCGGTGGAGAACGGCCCGCTGTGGGCCACCCAGTTCCACCCGGAGAAGTCCGGGGACGCCGGGGCGCAACTGCTCGCCAACTGGCTCGGCACCCTCTAGTCCCCGCCGGCCCGGCCCCGCCGCCACCGACCCCGTCCCCCCGACCGACCGACGACCGCCCCGACCACCCCCTCCCACCTCCCGTCAGGACCGAGGACCCCATACCGATGACCCAGCTCGAACTCCTCCCCGCCGTCGATGTCCGCGACGGCCTGGCCGTCCGGCTCGTGCACGGCGAGTCCGGTTCCGAGACGTCGTACGGCGAGCCGCTCGCCGCCGCCCTTGCCTGGCAGCGGGCCGGTGCGCGGTGGCTGCATCTGGTGGACCTCGACGCGGCCTTCGGCACCGGGGACAACCGGGAGCTGATCGCCGAGGTGACCCGCACCATGGACATCGAGGTCGAGCTGTCCGGCGGCATCCGCGACGACGACACCCTGGCCGCGGCACTGGCCACCGGCTGTACCCGGGTCAACCTGGGCACCGCCGCGCTGGAGAGCCCGGAATGGGTGGCCAAGATCATCGCCGAGCACGGCGACCGGATCGCGGTCGGCCTGGATGTGCGCGGCACCACCCTGCGCGGCCGCGGCTGGACCCGCGACGGCGGCGATCTCTACGAGACGCTGGCCCGGCTGGACTCCGAGGGCTGCGCCCGCTACGTCGTCACCGACATCGCCAAGGACGGCACCTTGCAAGGCCCCAACCTGGACCTGCTGCGCGGTGTGTGCGCGGCCACCGAGCGGCCGGTGGTAGCCTCCGGCGGCGTTTCCAGCCTGGACGACCTGCGGGCGATCGCGGGGCTGGTCCCGGTGGGTGTGGAGGGCGCCATTGTCGGAAAGGCACTGTACGCGAAGGCGTTCACCCTCGAAGAGGCCCTGGAGGCAGTATCACGATGACCGGCAACTCTGGTGTGCGCCGCGAGCAGTCCGGAAGCGCGTGGGAAGAGGCGATCGGTTCGGCCCGGGCGGTGGCCGCTGGGGACCGGGTGATAGTCGCCGGAATGATGCCCGACCCGACGGACGGCGCGGTGCCGGGCGAGGACGAGCCCTACGAGCAGACGCTCAGCGCCTTCCGCAGCGCGATCGCCGCGCTGGAGCCGTTCGGCCTGGACGGCGGCAGTGTGATCCGCACCCGGATGTACCTCAGCCACGCCCGGGACGTCGACGAGGTCGGCCGGGCGCACCGCGAACTGTTCGGCGCGGTCCGGCCGGCCGCCACCATGGTGGTGGTGGCCGGGTTCACCGACTCCCGGGTGCTGGTCGAGGTCGAGATCGAGGCCTATCGGGGAGCCGCGGCGGCCCCGGCCCGCGAGCCGGGAGCCGCCGAATGACCCTCGCGGTCCGCGTCATCCCCTGCCTGGACGTGGACGCCGGGCGGGTGGTCAAGGGCGTCAACTTCCAGAACCTGCGGGACGCCGGCGACCCGGTCGAGATGGCCAAGCTCTACGACGCCGAGGGCGCCGACGAGTTGACCTTCCTCGACATCACCGCCTCCTCCGGCGACCGGGAGACCACCTACGACGTGGTGCGGCGCACCGCCGAGCAGGTCTTCATCCCGCTCACCGTGGGCGGCGGGGTGCGCAGCGCGGACGACGTCGACAAGCTGCTGCGGGCCGGCGCGGACAAGGTGGGCGTCAACACCGCGGCCATCGCCCGGCCCGAGCTGATCCGGGAGATCGCCGAGCGGTTCGGCCGGCAGGTGCTGGTGCTGTCGGTGGACGCCCGGCGCACCCCGACCGGCAGCTTCGAGGTGACCACCCACGGCGGCCGGCGCGGCACCGGCATCGACGCGGTCGAATGGGCGCAGCGGGCCGCCGAGTTGGGCGCCGGTGAGATCCTGCTCAACTCGATGGACGCCGACGGCACCAAGGACGGCTACGACACGGAGATGATCGCCGCGGTGCGCGCCGCGGTGACCGTCCCGGTGATCGCCTCCGGCGGCGCCGGCCGGCTCGACCACTTCGCGCCCGCGGTCGGCGCGGGCGCCGACGCCGTGCTGGCCGCGTCGGTCTTCCACTTCGGCGATCTGCGGATCGGCCAGGTCAAGTCGGCGCTGCGGGAGGCCGGCCACCCGGTCCGCTGAGCCGGACCGGCCGCTCAGCCGGCGTCCCCCCGGCGGGTACAGACCAGCGTGGCCAGGTCGGGCGCCAGCCTCAGCTCGACCGTGCGCAGCGCCGGATGGTCCAGCCAGTGCAGCCGGGCCCGGTCCGGCCGGCCGTCGAGCAGCGGCGGCCGGCCGCCGGCCGGTGCGAAGTCGTCGATCACCAGCACTCCGCCGGGCCGCAGCAGCCGCAGCGGATCGGCCGGGGTGTCCCCGTCCCCGCCCTTGGCCGCGCCGCCGCCGTCGAGCACCAGCAGGTCGAACGGGCCGTGCTCGCCGATCGCGGTCCAGTCCCCGCACTCCACGGTGACCTCGGGGGCGAGGTCTTCGAACAGCGCGGCGGCGGTCGCCGCCCGGGTGGCGTCCTGCTCGACGCTGACCGCGGTGGCGCCGGGCCGCATCCCGGCGACCAGCCAGGCCAGCCCCACCCCGCACCCGGTGCCGGTCTCGCCGATCCGCCGCGCGCCGGCCGCGAGCGCGCGCAGCAGGCGCCCCTGCTCGGGGCGGCAGGAGTAGGGGAAGCCGAGATGGCGGGCGGTCCGGGCGGCGCGTTCCACCAGGGGTGGCAGGTCACCGGGGCCGCTGAGGTGTGCACGGGTGCCGTCGAGAGACATGCCCGCCATCCTGCCGGGACGGCGTGGGTGGCCGCTGGCGATCGGCCGAGATCCTGTCAGATCCCATGAGAGCGGTCGTCCGCCCCGGCGCCCGTGCGGACGCCCGGGCGGACAACGAGGCGAGGGGCCCGGTTGCGGGGTCTGGCGCGGGCCTGATGCGGGACGGGACGAGCGGCGGGCTCGAACCAGCCGCCGACCACCCGCACGCAGCCGCCCGCCGCGTCACATGCCGAGCTTGGCCGCGTACAGCTTCGCCACCGCGAGCTCGTCCCCTTCGACATCGACCTTCGCCGCCGTCTGGCGGCCGAGGGCGAACATGATCAGCTCGGACGGTTCGCCGGTCACCGTCACCACCGGGGAGCCCTTGTGGGCCACCACGGTCTGGCCGTCGGGACGGCGCAGCACCAGGCCGACCGGGGCACGGCGGCCCATCAGGCGGGCACCGCGCTCCAGGCGCTTCCACAGGCTTTCGCCGAACACCGGGTCGATCACCCGCGGCGTCCAGTCGGGCTCGGCCCGGCGCACGTCCTCGGTGTGCACATAGAACTCGACGGTGTTGGAGATCTCGTCGAGCTGCTTGACCGAGAACGGGGACAGCCGCGGCGGCCCGGTCCTGATCAGCTGGATCAGCTCCGGGTAGGGCTTGGCGGCGAACTCCCCGCGGACCCGGTCGAGACGGGGTGCGAGCTGCGGGATCAGTGCTCCGGCGGCCGCGTCGCTGCGGCGCTCGCGGACCACGACGTGCGCGGCCAGATCGCGGGTCTTCCAGCCCTCGCAGAGCGTCGGGGCGTCGGGCCCCGAGCGCTCCAGCAGGTCGGCGAGGAGCAGACGTTCACGCTGCGCATGAGTAGCCATGCGGCCCAGGTTAGTTCCCCCGCGGGCGATACGTCGGCTCCCCGCGCGGCCGGATCAGCCGAGTCGGCTGTAGAGCTTCACCCCGTTGGTGCCGTTGTTGCGGGTCAGCGAGCAGGTCACCGTCGATCGCTTTTGCACCTCGTAGGTGACCAACTTCGGGAAGAGCGCGTACGGGTAGTACTCCTTGCCGTCGGCCGGCAGGTGGCGCCTGGCGTCGGCCGTGCACAGGCTCAGCGCCCGGGCCTGGATGTCGGCGTCGCTGGTGAAGGTGCCGGACAGCTTCTCGTTGGCGACGACCTGCGCGTCGTGCGCGGAGGAGCACGAGCGGGTGGTGACCTTGTCGACCGACTTCGTCAAGGTGGGCGCGTCGAAGCACGTGCCGGGCGTGAGCGCCACGTACGGGACCAGCTTCTCGGTGGGCGTCGGGGCGGTGCCCGGAAGATCGCTGGGCAGTCCGGTCGGCAGGTCCAGCGTCGGGTCGTCCGAGGGCACGTCGAAGGACGGCGTCGGCCCGGACGGCAGCCCGGTCGGCAGGCTGGCCGCGGCGCTCGGCTTGCCGTCCGCGGTGCTCTTGCCGCCGTCGCTGCCGCGCAGGACTCCGATCGCGCCGCCGACGACGGCGAGGACCACCAGGACGCCGACGGCGATCCAGACATTGCGCTTGGTGTGGCCGGGCGGCGGCGGTGGGGCCGGCGGGTAGCCGCCCGGGCCGGACTGCTGGTACTCGTAGCCGTAGTCCTGCGCGCCGCCGTAGGCACCGGGCGGGGCCGGAGGTCCGGGCGGTCCGGACGGCCCGTACGCGTCGCCCTGTTCGGGGTACCCGTAGCCTTGGCCGCCCTGCTGCGGCGGGTAGCCGTAACCCTGCCCGCCCTGCGGCGGGTAGCCGTAGCCCTGGCCGCCCTGCTGGGGCGGATAACCGTAGTTCTGACCGCCCTGCTGCGGCGGGTAGCCGTAGCCCTGCTCGCCCTGCTGGGGTCCTCCGTAGCCGTAGCCGCCGTCGCCCTGCTGCGGGGGAGGCGGCGGGCCGAAACCTTGCGGCGGACCGTAGCCGCCGCCCTGCTCGGGGTGCGGCGGCGGACCATCTGGCGGCGGCGGAGGAAAACCCATGCAGGCAGGATGCCCCATACGGGTGACATCAGCGAGCTAACGCCGAATGACGGACAACTTGCCTGCCGCTCTTGCGAGTTATGCGGCTTTTCTCGTTGCCGGGGATCAGCGGCAGAATGGTGTCATGCCCGTGACCTCGCTCGATCCCGCCATCGCCGCCCGTCTCAAGCGCAGTCCCGAGGGACTGGTACCGGCCATCGCCCAGCAGTACGACACCGGTGAGGTGCTGATGCTCGGCTGGATGGACGCCGAGGCGCTGCACCGCACGCTGACCACCGGCCGCTGCACGTACTGGAGCCGGAGCCGGCAGGAGTACTGGGTCAAGGGCGACACCTCGGGCCACCTCCAGCACGTGAAGACCGTGGCGCTGGACTGCGACGGGGACACCGTGCTGGTGCGGGTCGACCAGGTCGGCGCGGCCTGCCACACCGGGGACCGGACCTGCTTCGACGCGGACGTCCTGCTGTCCGCGCCGGGCCAGTAGGGTCTGCGGCCATGGACCTCGAAACCTTCCGCAAACTCGCGGTCGACCGCCGAGTCATCCCGGTCAGCCGGCGCCTCCTCGCGGACGGCGACACCCCGGTGGGCCTCTACCGCAAGCTCGCCGGCGAGCGGGTCGGCACCTTTCTGCTGGAGTCGGCGGAGAACGGCAGGTCCTGGTCGCGCTACTCCTTCGTCGGGGTGCGGTCGGCGGCCACCTTGACCGTGCGCGACGGGCAGACGCACTGGCTGGGCACACCACCCGTCGGCGTCCCGGTCGACGGGGACCCGCTGGTCGCGCTGCGCGCCACGGTGGAGGCCCTGCACACCCCGCGCGACCTGGCCGACGGCATGCCGCCCTTCACCGGGGGCATGGTCGGCTATCTCGGCTACGACATCGTGCGCCGGCTGGAGCGCATCGGCGAGCACGGCGCGGACGTGCTGCGGCTGCCCGAGGCGACGATGCTGCTCACCTCCGACCTGGCCGTGCTCGACCACTGGGACGGCAGCGTGCTGCTGATCGCCAACGCGATCAACCACAACGACCGGGACACCGGCGTCGACGAGGCCTACGCGGACGCGGTGGCCCGGCTTGACGTGATGGAGGCCGACCTGGCCCGGCCGGCGCCGAGCGTGCCCGCGGTGCTGCCGCGGTCGGTCGACATCGGCTACACCGCCCGCTGGGGCAGCGACGACTTCAAGGCCGCCGTCGAGGACATCAAGGAGCGCATCCGGGCCGGCGAGGCCTTCCAGGTGGTGCCCTCGCAGCGGTTCGAGACGCCCTGCGAGGCGAGCGCGCTGGACGTCTACCGGGTGCTGCGGGCCACCAACCCCAGCCCGTACATGTATCTGCTGCGCTTCCCCGATGACGAGGGCGGCGCCTTCGACGTGGTGGGCTCCAGCCCCGAGGCGCTGGTCAAGGTCGAGGACGGCCGGGCGATGCTGCACCCGATCGCCGGCACCCGCCCCCGCGGCGCCACACCGCAGGCCGACAACGCGCTCGCCGAGGAACTGATGGCCGACCCCAAGGAGCGCGCCGAGCACCTGATGCTCGTCGACCTCGGCCGCAACGACCTGGGCCGCGTCTGCGAGCCGGGCACGGTGGAGGTGGTGGACTTCATGTCGGTGGAGCGCTACTCCCACGTCATGCACATCGTGTCCACCGTCACCGGACAGGTCGCCGAGGGGCACACCGCCTTCGACGTGCTGACCGCGTGCTTCCCGGCCGGCACCCTGTCCGGCGCGCCCAAACCGCGTGCGATGCAGATCATCGAGGAACTCGAGCCGTCCCGGCGGGGCCTGTACGGCGGCTGCGTCGGCTACCTGGACTTCGCCGGCGACGCCGACACCGCCATCGCGATCCGCACCGCCCTGCTGCGGGACGGCACCGCGTACGTCCAGGCCGGGGCGGGCATCGTCGCGGACTCCGACCCGGACGCGGAGGACACCGAGTGCCGCAACAAGGCGGCCGCGGTGCTGCGGGCGGTCGCGACGGCCAACGCGATGCGCAAGGTGTAGGGCCGGGGCGGTCACCCCGAGCGGGTGGCGGCCCGGGGACGGGAGGCGGGGCGGCCACCGACGGCCGCCCCGCCTCCCGCGCTCTGCCTCCCGCGTTTTGCCGCTCGGACGTCCGCCGGCGGGCGCCCGACCGCGGGCGTCAGCCCTGGAAGGCGGCGGTCCCGGCCGGTGTGCCGAGTCCGGTCGGGCCGTCGTAGCCCGGCAGGCCGGTGCACAGGTAGGAGCCGGCGCAGGACCCGTTGGAGCCGCCGGCCGCGTCGTTGAGCGCGGCCGGGTGGGCGTAGGGGAAGGACGCGGGGTACGAACCGGTCGGCGGCGTACCGGCCAGCGCGTAGACCGAGGCGATGAGCGGTGCGGCGACGCTGGTGCCGCCGAAGACCTCCCAGCCCGTGTCGCCGCCGTAGGTGTCGTACACCGCGACGCCGGTACTGGGGTCGGCGACCGCGGACACGTCCGAGATCGTGCGTCCGGCGCACCCGGCGTCCTGCTGCCAGGCCGGTTTGGGATCCCAGGACGTGCAGCCGGAGCCGCTGCCGGCCCAGGCCGTCTCGCCCCAGCCGCGCGCGGAGGCGTCCCTGGTCAGCGTGGTGCCGCCGATCGCGGTGACGTACTGGGAGGCGGCCGGGTACTCGGCGCCGTAGCCCGCGTCGCCGGCGCTGGCGGTGATGGCGACGCCCGGGTGGTCGAAGAACCGGCTGTCGAAGGAACTGTCCGCGGCGGACTCGCCGCCGCCGTAGCTGTTGGAGACGTAGCCGGCGCCCAGGGAGACCGCGGTGTTCACCGCGGTGCCCAGGTCGTCGATCGCGGAGGTCGAGGCCTCGACCAGCAGGATGCGGCACCGCGGGCAGATCGCGCTGACCATGTCCAGGTCGAGGGATATCTCCTCGGACCAGGCCCGGTCCGGCGCCGGCAGCGCGGTCGCGCTGCCGTCCTGCCCGACCTTGCGGAAGCAGCCGTCGGCCGAACCGCACGCGGGCAGGCCGAAGGTCGACCGGTAGGTGGCCAGATCGGCCTCGGCGTCGGGGTTGTCGTAGGCGTCCACGACCGCCACGGTCGCGCCGGAACCGCCGTCGGCGGGCAGCGCGTAGGCGCTGAGCAGATCGGCCGGGCCGTAACCGGCGGGGGCGGCGGTTGCCGCGCCGACCGAACCGGTTGATCTGGCCAGGGTGTTGGCGCCGGCGGTCACTTTTACGGCCTGACAGGCCATCATGCCGGGCCTGGTGCCGACCGCGCAGGACCGGGCGGTGGTGATGCGCCGCGCTGCGGGGAGGGACTGCGTGTCGGGGAGGGGCTGGGCGGCGGTACGGGAGTGCGGGGTGGTGGGGGGCTGCGCGGCGGGCTGGGCGCCCGCGGTGGGGGCGAGGGTCAGGCCGGAAAGGGCCAGTGCGGCCGCCGCGCTGAGGGCGAGCCCGGTGCGGCGGGCCGCCGCGGTGCGAAGGAACGGCAAAGCAACTGCCTCCTGTAGTGGGGGAGTGAAGGAGGAGGGGGCGATGTGCGGGTGAGGTGTGGGACCTGTGTTTCTCCTGCTACCTGAAGTGACGGAAGGGGCGCGGGAGAACGTAATCTGATCAGCGCACGACAACAAGAAGGGCTGCCGGAATCTATACCTCCGCTTTACCTTCGGGTCGCGGTGGACCCCGGCGGCCGGAGGGGGCCGCCGACAGGCGATAGTGGTGGGATGACCGATGTCCCCCCGCCGCGCACGGCGACCGAGCCGGAAGAGCGGCCCGCCGAAGCCGCCGCACAGCCCGCCGCCACCGCCGACGGGCCGGCCGCAGCCGCAGCGGCCGCAGCGACGGCGGAACCGCTGCCGGAGCCGCCCGCCGGACC
>NZ_FMCH01000588.1 GCF_900091855.1 Streptomyces sp. DvalAA-14 | reverse complement strand
CCGAGCCGACCGCGTCGTGCCCGACGGCCCGCCGCAGCCGCCCGACCAGCGCCTGGAGCGCCCCGGTCGCGTCGGCCGGCGGGTCGCCGTCCCAGACGTCCTCGATGAGCGTGTCCGCGCCGATCACCCGGCCGGGCCGCAGCGCGAGCGCGGTCAGCAGCGCCCGCAACCGCCCGCCGGCGAGCGTGACGGGCGTACCGTTGTCGCGGAGGGCCTGGGTGGTGCCGAGAATCGCATAGCGCACCGCCCCATTCTTACGGAGTACGCCCCCGCGGCGCGCCCCGGTGGCCGGCCGGCGGAACCCCGCCCGCTCGCTGTGCGTTTTCCGGGCAGCGCCTGTGCCGTCCACCCGCGGGTGGCATGATCGGGCGGCCGGGTCACCGCCCGCCCCGCCCGGCCGTCACCGGTACCTTGTCCCCGCACGATGCCCCAGCAGGAGCCCGTCCCATGAGCGTCATCCAGATGCGTCGCGCGCGCAGCGGCGACGATCGCCGCATCAGCCCGATCTTCCTCGGCATCGTGGCGGTGATGGCTGTCTCCGGCTGGGCGGTGTGGACGGGGTTCGCGGCCGACAGCCGCTTCGCGGTGTTCTTGTTCGTGGTCGCCGGCTGGGTCGTCTCGCTGTGCCTGCACGAGTACGCGCACGCCCGTACCGCCCTGCACAGCGGCGACACGTCCATCGGCGAGAAGGGGTATCTCACCCTGAACCCGCTGAAGTACACGCACGCCGTGCTGTCGATCGTGCTGCCGCTGCTGTTCTTGATCATGGGCGGCATCGGCCTGCCGGGCGGCGCGGTCTTCATCGAGCGGAACCGTATCCGCGGCCGGCTCAAGCACAGCCTGATCTCGGCGGCCGGGCCGCTGACCAACCTGCTGTTCGCGGTGCTGCTGATGCTGCCGTTCGCGCTGGGCGCGGCCGACGGCTGGCCCGACTACTTCGTCTACGCGGTGGCGTTCCTGGCGATGCTCCAGGTGACCGCGGCGCTGCTGAACTTCCTGCCGATCCCGGGCCTGGACGGCTACGGGGTGATCGAGCCGTGGCTGTCGTACGAGGTCAAGCGGCAGGTGGCGCCGTTCGCGCCGTTCGGGCTGCTGGCGGTGTTCGGGATCTTGTACATCCAGTCGGTGAACGAGAAGTTCTTCGAGCTGATCTACACGATCGTCGGCTGGTTCGGCGTTAACCAGCGCCTGGTGGAGAACGGCAGCTCCCTGTTCCAGTTCTGGCGGCGCTGAACCGCCGCCGCCCCGCGGGCCCGCGTGCTCCGGGCCCGCGTACATGCCGCGCTCAGTCGGTCCGCGCCGCCAGCGCCTGCGCCTTCGCCTTGCGCCGGTAGTACCACCACATGTTGCTGCTCAGCCCGGCGAACAGCACCCAGACGATGCCCAGCAGACTGCCGTGCACGAAGGACACCACCGCGGCGGCGACGGCCAGCAGGCAGAAGACGAGGGCGTAGAGGGCGAGGCGGGGCATGGCTGGCGTGGCTCCTGTCCGGACGCGTAGGGCGTTTGGTCCGGCCATTGTCCCCCATGCCCCGCGCGGCTCGGGACGCCGCGGCTCAGACGTCGGTGACCCGCAGGCCCGCGTGCGCCTTGTACCGGCGGTTGATCGAGATCAGGTTGGCGACCAGCGACTCGACCTGGTGGGCGTTGCGCAGCCGTCCGGCGAAGATCCCCCGCATGCCGGCGATCCGGCCGGCCAGCGCCTGCACGATGTCGGTGTCCGCGCGGACCTCGCCGAGCACCATCACATCGATGTCGATCTCCTCGACGTCCGGATTCTGCAGCAGTGGCGCGGACAGGTGGTGGAAGGCGGCGGTGACCCGGGAGTCCGGCAGCAGCGCGGCGGCCTGCTCGGCGGCACTGCCCTCGGGCACGGACAGCGGGTAGGCGCCCTTCTTGTCGAAGCCGAGCGGATTCACGCAGTCCACCACGAGCTTGCCGGCCAGATCCTCGCGCAGCGACTCCAGCAGCTCGGCGTGCCCTTCCCACGGCACCGCGACGATCACGATGTCGCTGCGGCGGGCGCACTCGGCGTTGTCGGCGCCCTCGACGCCGTGGCCGAGCTCGGCGGCGGCGCTCTCCGCGCGCTCGGCGGCGCGCGAGCCGATGATCACCCGCTGGCCGGCCCGGCCCAGCCGGTAGGCCAGACCGCGGCCCTGGTCACCGGTGCCGCCGAGCACACCCACCACCAGGCGGGACACATCGGGCAGATCACGCGGGTCCCTGGCCGGGGGCTTGGCGGGAGTGGTCTTGCCATCGTCAGCGTCAGTCATACCGGCGATCCTGCCAGGTCGCGGCGGCCCCGAGGCGAAAACACGTTGCCCGCCCCGCCCCGGCGGGGCAGCATGCGGGCACGTGACCGACGCTCCTGCCGATCCCCCGGCACCATCGCCCCCGTCCCCGCCTGCCGGACCGTCCGGCGGGCGGGCGCTGCTGCCCGACCTGACGCCGTGGCGAACCTCACGCGACTTCCGGCTGATGTGGATGGCCGGGGTGATCACCACCTTCGGCAGTTTCCTGACGGTGGTGGCGCTGCCGGTCCAGCTGAAGGACCTCACCGGCTCCGCGGCGGCCGTCGGCGCGATCGGCGCGGTGCAGCTGGTGCCGCTGATCGTCTTCGGGCTGTACGGCGGCGTGCTCGCCGACGCGATGGACCGCAAGCTGCTGATCAATACCACCGAGGCGGCGCAGGGCCTGCTGGCCGCCGCCCTGCTGGTCAACACGCTCCTGCCGCACCCGATGGTCTGGCTGCTGTACGTGACGGCCGCGCTGTCCAGCGCCCTGACCGGGCTCCAGCGGCCCGCGCTGGACGCGATCGTGCAGCGGATCGTGCTCCGCGAGCAGCTCGCGGCGGCGGCCTCGCTCAACGCGCTGCGCTGGCAGGTCGGCGCCATCGCCGGCCCGTCGGTGGCCGGCCTGGTGATCGCCTGGGCCGGCCTGAGCTGGGCGTACGGCGCGGACACGGTGACCTTCGCGGTGTCGGTGTGCTTCGGGCTCGGCCTGCGCCGCTCCCCCGCCGCGCATGACGCCGTGCCGCCCTCGCTGCGCGCGATCGCCCAGGGCGCGCGCTACGCCTGGGGCCGCAAGGAGCTGCTGGGCACCTACGCGATCGACCTGGCCGCGATGTTCTTCGCCTACCCGGTGGCGATCTTCCCCTTCCTGGCGGACGACCTGCACGCCCCCTGGTCGCTCGGTCTGATGTACGCGGCCGGCTCGGTGGGGTCGCTGCTGGTCAGCCTGACCAGCGGCTGGTCGACCCGGATCCACCGGCACGGCCGGATGGTGGTGCTGGCGGCGGCCGGCTGGGGCGCCGCGATGGCGTGCGCCGGCTGGGCCGGGGAGATCTGGCTGGTGCTGCTGTGCCTGGCGGCGGCCGGCGGCCTGGACATGATCAGCGGCATCGGGCGTTCCACGATGTGGAATCAGACCATCCCGGACGAGTTGCGCGGCCGCCTCGCCGGGATCGAGCTGCTGTCCTACTCGGTGGGTCCGCAGCTCGGCCAGGTCCGGTCCGGCGGCGTCGCCGCGGTCAGTTCCGCCCGCGTGTCGGTGTGGTCCGGCGGCGTGGCCTGCGTCGCCGCGGTCGGCATGCTGGCCGCGGCCCTGCCCGCGCTGATGCGCTACGACGCGCGGCCGGTGCCCGACGGTCCGTCGACGGCGCGGCAAGGGCCGGACCGGGCGCCGTCGTTGAGCCGCTCCGGCGACTGAGCCCCCGGCGCCGGCCGGGGTCCACCGGGCCGGCTCGGGGCTCGGGCCGGCTGTCGGGGCTCGGGCCGGCTACTTGTCCTCGTCCGCGGGTTCGCCCTTGTCGTGCCAGCGCGGATCGCTGTCCCACTCGTGGTTCCGCTCCGCGGCCGCCTCCATGGCGCGTTGGGCCTCCTGGCGGGACGGGTACGGGCCGAAGCGGTCCTTGGCGGGGCAGTCGGGGCCCTCCTCGACCGTCTTGTGCTCCAGGCAGTAGAACCACTCGCCCGGCTTGCCGGCCGGCTTGCGGGCCTTGAACAGGGCCATGTCGTCCTCCGAAGGTGATCAGGCGGGTGTCCCTGCCGCCAGCTTGCCCCACGGAGCGCCGATACACTCGTCGGCATGTCTGGTCAGTCGCTGCTCGTCCCGGGGAAGCTCTCCCCCACCCGGCCCGTGCCCGCCTCGATTCCACGCCCCGAGTACGTGGGGAAGCCGAGCCCCACGCCGTACACGGGGCCGGACGTGCAGGACGAGGAGACCCTGGCGAAGATGCGGATCGCCTCGCGGATCGCCGCCCAGGCGATGGAGGAGGCGGCCAAAGCGGTCGCGCCCGGCGTCACCACCGACGAACTGGACCGGATCGCCCATGCGTTCATGGTCGACCACCGGGCGTATCCGTCCGACCTGGGCTACCGCGGGTTCCCCAAGTCGCTGTGCACGTCGCTCAATGAGGTGATCTGCCACGGCATCCCGGACTCGACGGTGCTGCGGGACGGCGACATCGTCAACCTGGACGTGACCGCGTTCATCCACGGGGTGCACGGCGATTGCAACGCGACGTATCTCGTGGGCGACGTGGCCGAGGAGTCCCGGCTGCTGGTGGAGCGGACCCGGGAGTCGCTGGACCGGGCGATCAAGGCGGTCCGCCCCGGGCGGCAGATCAATGTGATCGGCCGGGTCATCGAGTCCTACGCCAAGCGCTTCGGCTACGGCGTGGTGCGGGACTTCACCGGGCACGGCATCAACACGTCCTTCCACTCCGGGCTGATCATCCCGCACTACGACGACCCGCGGGCGACCACCGTGATGCGGCCCGGTATGACCTTCACCATCGAGCCGATGCTCACCTTGGGCACCCACGAGTACGACGTGTGGGACGACGGCTGGACGGTCGTCACCAAGGACCGCAGGCGCACGGCCCAGTTCGAGCACACGCTGGTGGTCACCACGGACGGGGCCGAGGTACTGACCCTGCCGTGAGCGGGGGCGGCCGATAGGGTGGCCGCGTTTCGGGTGGACACGAGGGGGCCGACGCGTCATGATCCGCCGCAGGTTGGGCTCGGGGGCCGCGGCCCTGGCACTGGCCGTCCCGCTGGCCGGCTGCATGACCGTGCACGGCGAGCGCGCGGACATCCCGTCGGTCCGCCCGGCCGAGGCCGCCCAGGTGCTGGCGCACTTCGCCGCGGTCAGCAACGCGGCCACCAAGGCGTACGACCCGGCGCTGGTGACCCGGATCGAGGCGGGGCCGCTCGGCGCGATCGACGAGGCGGGGCTGCGGGCCGAGCACGCCGTCAGCCCGGCCGGCAACCCGGCGTACGCTCCGCTGGTCTTCTCCGACCCGCGCTTCCTGATACCCCGCCAGGTCGGCTGGCCGAAGTTCTTCGTGGCGGACACCGCCGTCAACCGCGGTACGGGTGTGCGCTGGCTGCTGGTCTTCCGCCGGGCCGCGGCGGGCCGCCCCTGGAAGGCGGACTACCTGGCGGTCGCGGCGGCGGGCGCGGTCCCCGCGCCGGCCACCGACGGGCACGGCGGCGCGGTGGCCGTACCGCCGGCCGGCACCGATCTGCTGGTGCAGCCGGCCCGGGTGGCGGCCTCGTACACCACCTATCTCCAGCAGGGCGCCGGCGCGGTCTTCGCCGCCGGTTCATCCACCACGCAGCTGCGGGCCACCCGCGACGAGCACGCGCGGACCCCGGACTCGGTGACGCAGTACGCCGACCAGCCCGCCCAGGGCGGCGACTTCGACCCGGTGGCGCTGCGCACGAAGGACGGCGGTGCGCTGGTCTTCTTCGGCACCCGGCACCAGTCCCGTGCGACCTACCGGGCCGGCTACCGGCTGGCCATCGACGCGGACACCAAGGCACTGATGACCGGCACCCCGCACACCTCGGTGACGCTGTCCAGCGTGGGCCAGCAGCTGGTGGCGGTGCCCCGGGGCGGGGGCACGGGCCAGGTGACCTTCCTCAGCCGGATCGTCGGCCTGGTGTCGGCGCAGGGCGGGTGAGGCTCAGCGGCCCCAGGCGACGGACTCGGTCTCGGTCTCGTAGCCGAACTGCGCGCACGCGTCACTGAGGATGTCCAGCACCGGCAGCGGGTCCGGCAGCGGCAGGTCGGGGCCGTGCCCGGGCAGCCAGCTCATGATGCCGCCGGAGGGCAGCTGGGCCGGGGGCAGCAGGACGTAGCTGCCGCGGCAGTGCCAGCGGATGCCGGGGTGCTCGTCGGCGGTCTCGGGGTGGCAGTCCAGCTCGCACGGCCACCACTCCTCCTCGTCGACGGGGGTCCGGGTGGTGGTGAAGAACAGCATCCGGTCCTCGCCCTGCGCGGCGACCGGGCCGAGCGTGGCGGCGTCGACGGTGAGCCGATCCAGCGCGAGGCGGCCGGCTTCGGCCGGGACGTCCAGCACGTCGTGGCGGATACCGGTGGCGGTGATGAAATTGGCCAGCGGCTGCGTGCGCAGCCACTGGCCGACCTTCTCGGGCTCGGTGCTGGCCTGGGTCTGCCAGGCCAGGGAGACCGGATGGAGCCCCGGGATGGGACAGCCGATCCGGTCGCACGAACAGCCGTAGCCCTCGGGATACGCGGCGGGGGCGAGCGGGAGGCCGGCCACCGCGGCGGCCGTGATCAGCTCGTCGCGATGCGCGGTCACCAGGGCCTGGCGGGCGTCACGGGCACGGGAGCCGCGGGTCTCCTTGGCGGGGCGGGCGAAGTCCTGGGCGAAGCCGCGGGCAGAAACCGACGTACTGTCCGTCCGGCCTCGCAGCCAGCCGGACAACCTGTTCTTGCCTGCCATCGAGCTCCTTCCCTCACCCCGGGCCGTCTCCGGTCCGTCGCTGTACACGGTACGCGGACGCCGAGGGTCATCCTCACTCTTGCAGGGAATGAACACCCGGCCGGGGTGGAACTCTTCCCGCGAGCCCTTTCCGACACGGTGTCGGGAAGTCATTGACTGAGGTGGTCCTGAGCCGCAGGATCGGGCGGGTGGCACCGTCCGGCCCGCCGCCGCGGTCCGCCGGCCCGCTCCTACCGACTCCGGAGGTCCCCTTGACGACGCCACCGCCCTTCTCCACGGTCATCCGCGCCGCCAGCCGCGATCGGCACACCGAGGCGGAGAACTCCGCGTTCATGGGGGATCTGCTGGGCGGGCGGCTCGGTGTGGAGGCGTTCGCCCGCTACACCGAGCAGCTCTGGTTCGTCTACCGCGCGCTGGAGGAGGGCGGCGCCGCCCTGGCCGGCGATCCGGTGGCCGGCCCCTTCCTGCGCCCCGAACTGCTCCGGCTCTCCGCGCTCGAACGTGATCTCGACCACCTGCTCGCCCCCGGCTGGCGCGCCCGGGCGACCGCCCTGCCGGCCACCGCCCGCTACGCGGCCCGCATCACCCGCCTCGCCGCCACCTGGCCGGCCGGCTACGTCGCCCACCACTACACCCGCTACCTCGGCGACCTCTCCGGCGGCCAGCTGATCCGCGACACCGCCGAGAAGACCTGGGGCTTCCGGCACAAGGGCGACGGCGTGCGCTTCTACGTCTTCGAGGCCATCGCGAACCCGGCGGCCTTCAAGCGCGACTACCGGGCCCTGCTGGACGACCTGCCGGTCGGGGAGGCGGAGCGGGGCCGGGTGGTCGACGAATGCGGCACCGCTTTCGCGCTGAACACCGCCGTGTTCGCGGATCTCGCCGCCGTCTTCCCCCTTCCCGCCTGACACCGCCCCCACCGGGCCCCCGCCGGGGGCGGATCCCGGGCGCGGGGTCGGGGGGACGAGCGGCGTCGATCCGGTGGGGGCGGCGCACAATGCAGGGGAGAGGTCGGCGTCCTGCCCGGCGGGCCGATCGTTCGGCCGGGAGGGCGCCTCGTGCACAGACAGGCACTCAAACACCCCCCGAGGAGCCCACCTTGCGCATAGCCACCCCCCGCCGGTATCTGATGTGTCCACCGGCGTACTTCCGCGTCAGCTACTGCATCAACCCCTGGATGGATCCGAGCAAGCCGGTGGACCAGGCGCTCGCGCTGTTCCAGTGGGAGGACCTGCGGGACCGGTACCGGGCGCTCGGGCACACCGTGGAGCTGCTGGATCCGCTGGCCGGGCTGCCGGACATGGTGTTCGCGGCGAACGGCGCCACCGTCGTGGACGGGCGGGTGCTGGGGGCACGGTTCGCCCATCCGGAGCGGACGCAGGAGGCGCCGGCGCACCTGGCGTGGTTCCGGGCGCACGGCTTCGCCGACGAGGTGCGGGAGCCGGAGCACGTGAACGAGGGGGAAGGGGACTTCGCCGTCACCGCGTCGTGGATCCTGGCCGGGCAGGGCTTCCGCAGCAGCCCGCTGGCCCACGACGAGGCCCAGGTGTTCTTCGGCCGCCCGGTGATCAGCCTGGAGCTGACCGACCCCCGCTACTACCACCTGGACACCGCGCTGTCGGTGCTGGACGACGCCGCCGACGAGATCATGTACTACCCGGGCGCCTTCTCGCCCACCAGCCGCGAGGTACTGGCCCGGCTCTTCCCGGACGCGCTGCTCGCCACCTCCGAGGACGCCGCCGTCCTCGGGCTGAACGCGGTCAGCGACGGCCGCAACGTCCTGCTCCCCCGCTCGGCGGCCGGCCTGCGCGAACCGCTGCGGGCGCGCGGCTTCGCGCCGGTCCCGGTGGACATGTCGGAGCTGCACAAGGCGGGCGGCAGCGTGAAGTGCTGCACCCAGGAGCTGCGCCCGCCCGGCTAGCGCCGCGCCCGGTCCCCAGCGCGGCCGTGGCGGCCCGGCCCGCCCCCGGGTCGGGCACGTCGGCTGCCCCACCCGGGGGCGGGCCCCGTAGGGTGCCGCCATGCCCCCTGTGACCCACGCTTCCTACGACGCCGTGATCGTCGGCGGCGGCCACAACGGCCTGGTGGCCGCCGCCTACCTGGCCCGCGCCGGGCGCCGTGTGCTGCTGCTGGAGCGGCTGCCCGCCACCGGGGGCGCCGCGGTGTCCACCCGGGCCTTCACCGGGGTGGACGCGCGGCTGTCCCGGTACTCGTACCTGGTGAGCCTGCTGCCCCGGAAGATCGTGGACGACCTGGGCCTGCGGTTCGCGGTGCGGCGGCGCCGGATCTCCTCCTACAGCCCGCGCGGCGACGGCGGGCTGCTGGTGGACGCCGAGGACGCCGGCCGCACCCGGGAGCAGTTCATCCGGCTGACCGGATCGGACCGGGACTTCGCAGCCTGGCAGCGGTTCTACGGCATGACCCGCCGCGTCGCCGAACGCGTCTTCCCGACCCTCACCGGCCAATTGCCCACCCGCGCCGAACTGGAGCGGCTGATCGACGACCCGGCCGCCTGGGAAGCGCTGTTCGAACGGCCCATCGGCGAGACCGTCGAGCGGGAGTTCGGCGACGACCTGGTGCGCGGGGTGGTCCTCACCGACGCGCTCATCGGCACCTTCAGCCACGCCCACGACCCCTCACTGCGGCAGAACCGCTGCTTCCTCTACCACGTGATCGGCGGCGGCACCGGCGACTGGGACGTGCCGGTCGGCGGGATGGGCGCCCTCACCGACGCGCTCGCGGACGCGGCCCGCGCGGCCGGGGCCGAGATCGTGACCGGCGCCGAGGTGACCTCGATCGCCACCGACGGGGTCCGCGCGGAAGTCGGCTACGGCGAGGACGGCCGCACCGTCGGCGCCCGGCACGTCCTGGTCAACGCGGCGCCGTACGTGCTGGCCGGGCTGCTCGGACAGCGGCCCCCGCCCCGCCCGGAGGGCGCCCAGCTCAAGGTGAACATGCTGCTGCGGCGGCTGCCCCGGCTGCGCGACGCCTCGGTGGACCCCCGGGAGGCGTTCGGCGGCACCTTCCACATCGGCGAGTCGTACCGGGAGTTGCAGACCGCGTACGAGCAGGCCGCGGCGGGCCGGCTGCCGGACGCGCCGCCGTCGGAGATCTACTGCCACAGCCTGACCGACCCGTCCATCCTGTCGCCCGAACTGGCCGCGAGCGGCACGCACACGCTGACCCTGTTCGGGCTGCACACTCCGGCGCGCCTGTTCGAACAGGACCCGGCAGGAGCCAAGGAGGCTCTGCTGGCGGCCACGCTGGCCCGGCTGGACGCGGTGCTGGCCGAGCCGATCGCGGACTGCCTGGCGACGGACGCGGACGGGCGGCCGTGCCTGGAGGCGAAGTCCCCGCTGGACCTGGAGCGGGAGGTGGGGCTGCCCGGCGGCCACATCTTCCACCGGGACCTGTCCTGGCCGTACGCCACGGACGGCACCGGCACCACCGATGCAACGGACGGCGCGGACGGCACCGGCACCACCGGCGGCACCGGACCGGCGGCCCCCGACGTGACGCGCGCCACCGGCCGTTGGGGCGTCGGCACCGGGTATGCGAACGTCTATCTCTGCGGCGCGGGCGCGGTCCGCGGCGGCGGAGTCAGCGGTGTCCCCGGCCACAACGCGGCGATGGCGGTACTGGAGAAGGAATGATGACCCACAGGCCCAGGATCATTCACCACAAGGACGGCACCCGCCGGACCATAGGCCGCCAGTGGCGGCGGGCCGGCAGCAAGTGGCACACCCTCGGCAAGGACGGCGACCTGCCGGAGCAGCGCCGCTGCACCGCCGACGTGGTGGTGGACTGCGCGGTGTACGAGGACGGCTGCCGGGTGGCGTCCATCCCGCCGCAGGAGGCGCTGGCCGAAGCCAGGAAGCGGCCCGGCGGTTTCGCCTGGATCGGACTGCACGAGCCGGAGCAGGAGCATCTCGCGGAGATCGCCGAGGAGTTCGGCCTGCATCCGCTGGCCGTCGAGGACGCGGTGCAGGCGCATCAGCGGCCGAAACTGGAGCGCTACGGCGAGACGTTGTTCCTGGTGCTCAAGACGATCGTCTTCGTCGAGCACGAGAAGCTCACCGCGACCAGCGAGGTGGTCGACACCGGCGAGGTGATGATCTTCCTGGGCGCGGACTTCGTGGTGGTGGTGCGGCACGGCAGCGCGCCCGGCCTGTCCCGGGTCCGCCGCGCCCTGGAGAACCGCCCCGATCTGCTGGTGCACGGCCCCGCCGCGGTGCTGCACGCCATCACCGACCAAGTGGTGGACGACTACCTCGATGTCGCCGACGCGGTGGAGCTGGACGTGGAGGAGATGGAGTCCGACGTCTTCTCCGCGAACCACGGCGACGACGCCGAGCGGATCTACCAGCTCAAGCGGGAACTCATCGAGTTCAAGCGGGCGGTGCACCCGATGGCCCGGCCGCTGCAGCGCCTCAGCGAGGAGACCGACGCGCTGATCGGGGCCGAGATCGGCCGCTACTTCCGCGATGTCGCCGACCACCTCTCGCAGGTGCGCGAGCGGCTGGCGAGCTACGGCGAGCTGGTGGACGGCCTGCTGTCGGCGAATCTCAGCCAACTCGCGGTGCAGCAGAACGTGGACATGCGGCGGATCAGCGCGGCCGCCGCGATCCTGGCCATTCCCACCATGATCGCCGGCTTCTACGGCATGAACTTCACGCACATGCCCGAACTGCACTGGACCTTCGGCTACCCGCTCATGGTGGGGGTGACGGCGGTCCTCTCCGGCCTGTGCTACCGGGCGTTCCGGCGCATCGGCTGGCTCTAGGCCCTGTCCGGCGCCGGGTCTAAGCGCCCGGCGGCGGGAAGGCGGGAGAAGGAGGCCACTCGTCGCCCCAGTCGGTGTCGCGGGCCGCGCGGTAGAGGGGGCCGTGGCGTTTGGTGACGGTGGCGCGGGTCAGGCCGCTGTCGCGGGTGCACAGGTCCAGCAGGACCAGGCCCTTGCGGATCTGCGGGTGGCGCACGACCCGGCTGCCGGCCGGTGCGGCGGGCACCGCGGCGGGGCGGACGGCGGCCACGTAGGAGAACTTCTCGTCCTCGTACGCGAGGGTGCCGCCCTTCATCTGCCGGTGCAGTGAGGTGCGCGGCACCCGGGCGGCGAAGTGGCACCAGTCGTCGCCGGTCACCGGGCAGGCCGCGTCGTGCGGGCAGGGCGCGAGCACGGTCAGGCCGGCCGCGATCAGCCGGTCGCGGGCCTCGATGATCCGGGCGTAGCCGTCGGGGGTGCCGGGTTCGACGACCACCAGGGCGCCCGCGGTGGCGGCCGTGGCCGCGTCGAGCAGCGCGGCCCGGTCGGCGGGGGTGAGCTCTCCGATCAGGTACGAGACGGTGACCAGGTCGCTGGCCGGCAGGCGCGGCCCGCCGGTGAGCGGCGCCCTGGTCCATGCGGCGGCGCGTACCGCCGGGGCGTCCGCGTGGGCGGCCAGCCGGCGGCCGAGGTCCAGGGCGGACGCCGACCAGTCCAGCACCGTGCTGCTGTGCGCGGCGGGTGCGTCGGACCAGGCCTCCGCCACCGCCCAGGTCGCCGCGCCGGTGCCGCCGCCGAGGTCCAGATGGGTGGCGGGGGTCCAGGCGCCGGCCCGGTCCCGCAGGGCGTCCAGCGCGGCGCGGACGGCCGCGTAGGTGGCGGGCATCCGGTAGGCGGCGTAGGCCGCGGCGTCGGCGTCGTCGCGCAGGATGGGGGCGGCGGTCGGGGTCGCTCCCCGGTAGTTCTCGATCAGCCGCTCGACCTGCGGCCAGGCACGGCTCGGCGCGGTGGCCTGCAGCTGGTCGGTGAGCGCGGCGCGCAGATCGTCGGGGAGGGGCACGGTGGGCACAAGCAGCAACCTTAAGGGGCGGCCCCGGCCGGGTGGGACCCCTACCTCCATTCCCCCCAGAAGCGCCATAGTTGCGTTAACTCGGTCATAACATCGGCTCGAATCTGTGCAATCCGCAGCGGAAGACCACCCGGTTGGCCTAGCGTTCGCAGTTGTCAGGGCGCGTCCAGCGCTTGGGGAAGTGCTGGAACGCTCAGTAGGTCGCGATGTGCCATGGGGGGTCCATGCGGCGTGTCGGAGCAAACCCGGTGATACCGGGCATGTCCACAACGGTGGAAAGCGAGCCAAGACCAGTGCGGAGTCCCACTCCGCACCCCTTCGAGACCAGGGCATCGGGTACCACCGATGCCCTTGCCGTGCCCGGCCCTTACCGCAAGCGGCGCCGGCACGGCAAGCACAGTGTGCACCGGGCACACAGCACGTACAGCGACAAGGCGGGCTGGTATCTGCCGCTCGCCCTGGCCGTGGACGCCCTCGGGACCGGCGTCCCCGTCCTGCTGATCCTGCGTCACACCGCCCAGCCGCACCCCCTGGTGTGCGCGCTGATCGTGGCCGGGCTGTGGCCGTCCCTGCGCGCGGTCCGGCGGCGGTACGCGGCCGACGTCCTCGGTGAGACCCGGGGCATCCTCGCGGCGCTCAGCGACTGGCTGGTGCTGCTCGGGGTACTGGCGATGCTGCGCACCGCGTGCGGCGAGATCGTCAGGCCGGTGGTGGCCCTGGCCGGGGTGGCGGTCGCGCCCCTGCTGACGATGGCCGCCAGCAATCTGTCCCAGCGGCACCTCATCTCGGCCCGCCGTTACGCGCAGGCGGTCCGCCGGGTGCTGGTGATCGGCGAACCGAGCACCGCCGACCACGTGGTGGGACATCTCGCGGGCCGCACCGACCACGCGTACGTGGTGGTCGGCGTGGTGCCGGTGGGCAACGCCAAGCTGGAGTGCGGGGCCCCGGTCACCGCGCGGCTCGGCTCGGTCGACCCGCAGAACATCACCGAGGACGCGGCCACCGTCCTCGGCGCCACCCGCGAGCAGCACGCGGAGCTGGTGCTGGTCTCCCCCGGCCCGCGGCTGTCCGCGGACCGGCTGCGCCGGCTGTGCTGGGCGCTGCACGACGCGAAGGTCCCGGTGGCGATACTGCCGGGGCTGATCGATGTCGCCGTACGGCGGGTACAGCTGGACGCGCCCGCCGGGCTGGCCATGCTGCATATCGCGCCGCCGCTGCGGCAAGGTCTGCAGGTGGGGCTGAAGTCGCTGGTGGACCGGCTGGGGGCGGCCTTCGGGCTGCTGCTGCTGGCTCCGCTGTTCGCGATGGTGGCGCTGGCCATCCGGTGCACCTCGACCGGGCCGGTGTTCTACAAGCAGACCCGGCACGGGCAGAACTGCACACCGTTCCTGATGTGGAAATTCCGCACGATGGTCGCCGACGCGGATGCGCGCAAGGCGGACCTGGAGCGCACGGGCGCCAACGAGAACGACGGCCTGATGTTCAAGATGCGCCGCGACCCGCGGGTGACCCGGGTCGGCCGGCTGCTGCGGCGCTACTCGCTCGACGAGCTGCCACAGCTGATCAACGTGGTGCGCGGCGAGATGTCCCTGGTCGGGCCGCGCCCGCCGCTGCCGGACGAGGTGGCGCGCTACGACAAGGTCGAAGTGCGGCGGCTGGCGGTCAAGCCCGGGATCACCGGGCTGTGGCAGGTCAGCGGGCGCAGTGACCTGTCGTGGGACGAGACCATCAGGCTGGATCTGCGCTACGTGGACAACTGGTCGTTCACCGCTGACGTGGACGTGATGGCCCGCACCTTGCGGGCCGTGGTCGACGGCCGCGGGGCGTACTGAGCGCGGCGCCCGCAGCGGTTTGCGCGGCGGTTTGCGCAGCGCCGCACGGCAGGCATGATCGGACCGGTCCGTTCCCGGACGAGCGATGAGTTTCCGGGGGCGGGCCGGTCTGCCTTGTGTCCACTCGCTGTCGGCCGCGCCGCTCGGGCGCGCACCTCGGAGGTACGTTCATGACCGCCAACGGATTCACCACCGCCCTGTGGTTCGACGGGCAGGCCGAGGAAGCGGCCGAGTTCTACGTCTCGGTCTTCAAGAACGCGGAGATCGGCCGGATCGCCCGCTACACCGAGGCGGGGCCGGGCGAGCCCGGCGCCGTCGTCACGGTGGAGTTCACCGCCAACGGCCAGCGCTTCGTCGGCATCAACGGCGGCCCCCAGTTCACCTTCGACGAGGCGATCTCCTTCCAGATCCACTGCGACGACCAGGCCGAGATCGACTACTACTGGGGCGCCCTGACGGCGAACGGCGGCCACGAGGTCCAGTGCGGCTGGCTCCGCGACCGCTTCGGCCTGTCCTGGCAGGTCATCCCGTCCGAACTGACCGACCTCATCAGCTCCCCGGATGCCGAGGGGGCCACCCGGGCGAGCCGGGCGATGCTGTCGATGAAGAAGCTGGATATCGCGGAGCTCAAGCGGGCATTCGCCGCCGCGTAGCGGCCTCCCGGCCGGGGGAATGTTGTCGGGGCGCGCCCCGAAGCGGCGCAGCAGCACCCCGCAGCCCGCCGAAAACCGCCGCCACGGTTGGGGCCGACGACCGGCCCGC
>NZ_FMCH01000571.1 GCF_900091855.1 Streptomyces sp. DvalAA-14 | reverse complement strand
CCAGGTCGGCGTGCAGCCCGCCCCGGCGGACCTCCAGGTCGGCCGCTTCCTTCGGGCCGAGCAGGCCGCGGCCGACGAACCAGCCGAAGTCCTCGTCGACGCACCGCAGGGTGTACAGCTCGGCGAGGTCCGCCAGGACGGCGCGGGCGGCGGGGTCGGCGGCCCGGTCGGCGGCGGCGAACAGCGCCGCCGCGGCCGAGCGGCGGCCGCAGGTCTCGGCCAGCTGCCGCACCTGCGCCACCTGGTCGTTCCAGGTCGCGAACACCGAGCCGCGGGCGCGCTCCCCGGCCCGCAGTCCGGCCAGGATCTCCTGGCGCAGGCCCCGTGCCCGCCGCCCGAGCAGCCACAGCCACCAGCGGCCGGTGCCGGCGGCCGGGACATCGTCCTCGCGGGCGGCTTCGGTGCCGGTGCCGGTGCCGGATTCGGGAGCGGTATCGGTATCGGTATCGGTGCCGGTCAGCACCGCGTCGGGCTCGTCCAGCAGTTGCCGGCCCGCCTTGATCATGATGACCTCGTTGTCCCCCTCGGCGGTGATCACCCCGTGGTTCACCACCAGGTAGTCCATGATGCGGTTCGCCGAGAACAGCCCCTGGGCGCCGCAGCGTTCCCGGCAGACCTCCAGTACCTCGCGGGTGTTCCAGGAGGTCAGTGCCTTGCTGATGGCGGCCTGGCGGATGGTGGCCTCGTCCATCGGCCGGCCGCTCTCACGCAGCCGGGCCACCGCGGCCCGGGTGTCGTTGAAGAGGAATCCCATCGCGTAGGTCGCGGCCAACTGCTCGGCCAGGGCCGCGTGGTGGGTCCGGTAGTCGGCGAGCACGACCTGGCCGCGGCCCGGGGCGAAGGTCAGGCGCTGCCCGGCGTACCGCACGGCGATGGTCAGCGCGGCCCGGGACATCGCCAGCGAACCGGCGGTCAGGCAGATCTTGCTGCCCTCGATGTTCTCGATCGAGCCGAGAAAACGGGCGGTCTTGTCCCGGAGCAGGCCGCCCAGGGTGCCGTCGGCGGCCAGTTGGTCGCGTTCGTCGGCGAGCAGGGCGTCCAGTCCCACCCGGACCCGGTCGAAGGTGGTGACCGCGTTGTCCAGGGCGAGCACCGGCTTGGCCGGCAGCGGCACGATCCGCACGCCCGGAGCGCTGGTCCGGCCGTCGGTCAGCCGCACCAGGAAGGGCATGATGCCGCATTCCCGTCCGCCGACGAAGGTCCGCGCCAGCACGACGGCGAGTTTGGGAACGCCGTTGACGGTGGTGTTCGGCATGAATTTGCGCGCCCGGGGGCGGGGAGTGTGCAGCACGAACTCGCGGGCCGCCGGGTCGTAGCGGGCTTCGGTCTCCAGGGCGAGGAGGTTGTTGCCGTAGCCGATCTCACTGGCCATGAACACCCCTGCCGCCCGGAGCTCTTCGAGTTCCGTCACGACGGGGTCGAGGTCGCGGTGGCGGGCGGCGCGGCGCAGCAGACCGGCCAGCACCAGGTTGTAGTGGGAGGTCATGATGGCGAACAGGGTGCCGTCGGTGACGGCCGCCCACTCGTGCAGAGCGGTCAACCGGTGGACGTCGGTGAGCAGTTCACGGGCCGGGTGGACGAAGCGGTTGACGGTCTCCAGCCGCGCGTAGGCCCGGGCGGTGACGGCGGCGGGCGGCCCTGCCTCCTCGCCGGTGCGGTCGAACTCCGGTCCGGCGAAGAAAGCGGCCAGTTCGGCGCGCATCCGCTGCCGGCCGTCCGCCAGCAGGGCGGTGAGTTCCCGCAGGGTCTGCGGGGCCGGCTCTCCCGACGTGTGCGCCGCGCCGGTCACCGGTCCGGGCCCCGGCCCAGTGCCGGATGTGCATGGACGTAGTCCAGCACGTCGCGCGGAGTGGCGATCCGGTCCAACTCGGGGTCGGAGATCGGGACATCGAGCTTTTCCTGGAGTGCTTCGGCGAACTGGACCATCGCCAGCGAGTCGAAGCCGAGTTCGCGGAAGGAGGAGTCCAGCAGGGCCTCGCCGGTCGCCGGGAGGGTCCGGGTGTGCGGCAGGCATTCCTGCATCAGTTCTGCGAGTGCGCCGACGGATAAGGTTTCCACAGCATCTCACCCCCAGCGGACAGACCTTTGGGGAACTCTTCACCGCAGGTGATCTGCCGCGCTCTCTTTTCTAGTTGACCCCGCGACTCGTTGTCCATGCTCCGCTACGCCGAGGTAACGAGGTCCCCCGAACCAGGCCGGGGATTGTGCGGCCAGCACATGCCAGGGTCAGCGGGCTGGTGGGAGCGCCCTCCGCCCGGCCGAAGCCGCGCCCAGCAGTCAGCGGTCAGCGGTCAGCGGCCGAGGAAGTCGAGCAGGGCCGCGTTGCACTCGGCCGGGTGCGTCCAGCAGACGGCGTGCGGGCCCCCGGCGACCACCACGTGCTTCATGCCGGTGATCAGCCCGGCCAGCCGGTCCCCGCTGGCCTCCGGCGGCAGCACGCGGTCCTCGGAGCCCTGGACGACGAGGGTCGGCACGTCGACGGCGGGCAGGTCCGGTCGGAAGTCGGTGAGCCAGGCGCCGATGCAGTCCCGTGCGGCCCTGGCGGAGGCGGTTACGGCGGTGTTCCAGCTCGCCTGCCAGGCCTGGTCGCTGACCCGGGTGCCCCGGTGGACGTCGACGTCGTAGAGGACGTCGAGGAAGTCCTTCAGGAATGCGGGCCGGTCGGCCGCGCACGCCCGGGCCATCTCCTCGAACACCGAGGCGTCCATGCCGTCCGGGTTGTCGGGCGTCTTGCGCAGGTACGGCCCCAGCGGTGCGAACAGCACCGCGCGGCTGATCCGGGCCGAGCCGTACCGGGCCAGATAGCGGACGATCTCGCCGGTGCCCATGGAGAAGCCGACGAGCGCGGCATTGCGCAGGTCGAGCACGGTCAACAGCCGGTCGAGGTCGGCGGCCAGCGTGTCGTAGTCGTAGCCGGTGGCCGGCCGGCCGGAGGCGCCGAAGCCGCGCCGGTCGTAGGTGATGACCCGGCAACCGGCGTCCAGCAGGGCGAGTTCCTGCTTCTCCCAGGAGCGCCCGTCCAGCGGGTAGCCGTGGATCATCACCACGGGCCGGCCCGTTCCGTGGTCCTCGTAGGACACCTCGATCGCGGCGGAGTTCTCCTGGCCGACCTTCACATACGCCATGACAGGTGCCTCCACTGCGCGGCCGGGAACGGACGGGCGCCGCATCCGGGAGCGGCGCCAGGGCCGGTCGGGGCGGTCTCTGGGAGTAAACCATCGGAAAACCGGTCAGCACGGACATCAGCGGTGGTGTCCCCGGGCGCGCCGGTCGGAGTCCCGGCGCGGCACCCGTGCGCGGGCCGGCCGGCGGCCCCGGGATACTGGCCTCCCCCGCCGCGCGCGGGCAGCCCCACCGGAGGAAACGTGCCCACAGCGGAAGAACTGATCAGCGTCGCCTGCGTCCGCCGTCTCGCCGGGATCCTGCGGGCCGTGGCACCGGAGCAGAGCCGGTGGCGGGCGGTCACGGCGAGCAGCGAGGCACTGGGGCCGCTGGCGCTGGGCCAACGGGCGCGCACCGTCGCCGACGCGCTGCTCGCCGACCTGCCGGGCGGGTACCAGCGGCTGGCCGCTGTCGTCCGCACCGCGCTGGAGGTGCCCGACCTCACCGGCTGGATGATCTGGCCGGTGACGGAGGCGGTCGCCACCGCCGCCACCGCCTCGGACCAACCGGGCGACTTCGAGGACGGCCTGCGCCTGCTGGCGGCGCTCACCCCGCGCCTGACCGGCGAGTTCGCGCTGCGCACCTTTCTCAACGCCGATCCGCACCGGACCTTGGCGGCGGTCCGCGGCTGGGCGGGCGACCCGGACGCCGCGGTGCGCCGGCTGGCCAGTGAAGGCACCCGGCCGAGGCTGCCCTGGGCCAAGCAGGTTCCCGCGCTCAACGGTGAACCGGGGCTGACGCTGCCCGTCCTGGACCTGCTCCACCAGGACTCCTCGGAGGTCGTACGGCGCTCGGTGGCCAATCACCTCAATGACATCTCCCGGCTGGACCCGGCACTCGCGGTCGCCACCGCGCGACGCTGGCAGCAGGACCCGGCCGCCACCACCCCGGCGCTGATACGCCGCGCGCTGCGCACCCTGGTGAAGCAGGGCGACCCGGCGGCACTGGCGCTGGTGGGCTTTCGCGGCGAACGGGACGCGCTGCGCGTCGCCGGGCCCGAGGTGGCGGCGCGGGAGATCGCCGTCGGCGGGGAGCTGGAGTTCAGCGCCCGGATCGCCAACGCCTCGGGTGAGCCGGTGGTGCTCGCCGTCGACTACGTCATCCACTACCGGAAGGCCGACGGCCGTCTGGCGCCGAAGGTCTTCAAGCTGGCCAAGCGCACCCTGGCGCCCGGCGAGAGCGCCGAGGTGCTGCGGCGGCATTCCTTCCGCCCGATCAGCACCCGGGTCTACCACCCGGGGGGACACGCGCTGGAACTCCAGGTCAACGGGCACCGGTTCGGCCGGGCCGACTTCACCTTGCGCGCGGCGAGCGGGGCGGCCGGCTGACACCGGCCGCCCCGCTGTGCGCCTGGCTCCGGCCGGCTAGTCGACGTCGACCCAGCCGTAGGTGCGCTCGACCGCCTTCTTCCAGCCCGTGTAGCCGTCGGCGCGCTGCTCGTCGGTCCAGCCCGGCTCCCAGCGGCGCGACTCGTGCCAGTGCTCGCGCAGCTCGTCGGTGTCCCGCCAGAAGCCGGTGGCCAGACCGGCGGCGTAGGCGGCGCCCAGCGCGGTGGTCTCCGCGACGACCGGCCGGCTGACCGGGACGCCGAGCACGTCCGCCTGGATCTGCATGCACAGCTCGTTGGCGGTGACGCCGCCGTCCACCTTGAGGACGTCCAGGTGCACGCCGGAGTCCTGCTCCATCGCCTCGACCACGTCGCGGCTCTGGTAGCACATGGACTCCAGCGTCGCCCGCGCCAGGTGGCCGTTGTTGTGGAAGCGGGCCAGGCCGACGATCGCGCCGCGGGCGTCGGAACGCCAGTACGGCGCGAACAGGCCGGAGAAGGCCGGGACGAAGTAGATCCCGTCGCTGCCGTCGACGGTCTTGGCCAGCCGCTCGCTCTCGGGGGCGCTGCTGATGATCTTCAACTGGTCGCGCAGCCACTGCACCGCCGAGCCGGTGACGGCGATGGAGCCTTCCAGCGCGTAGACGGCCGGGGCGTCGCCGAACTTGTAGCAGACCGTGGTGATCAGGCCGTTCTGCGAATGCACGGCCTCGGTACCGGTGTTGAGCAGCAGGAAGTTACCGGTGCCGTAGGTGTTCTTGGCCTCGCCGACCGCGAAGCAGACCTGCCCCACGGTGGCCGCCTGCTGGTCGCCGAGCACACCGGTGATGGGGACCGGGGCGCTCAGCGGCCGGGAGGTGCGGGTGGTGCCGAAGGCCTCGGCGTGCGAGGACGGGTTGATCTTCGGCAGCATCGCGCGCGGGATGCCGAAGATGCCCAGCAGCTCGTCGTCCCAGTCGAGCGTCTCCAGGTCCATCAGCATGGTGCGGCTGGCGTTGGTGACGTCGGTGGCGTGGATGCCGCCGTTGGGACCGCCGGTGAGGTTCCACAGCACCCAGGCGTCGGTGTTGCCGAACACCGCGTGTCCCTGCTCGGCGGCCTCCCGCACCCCGTCGACGTTCTCCAGGATCCATTTGATCTTGCCGCCGGAGAAGTACGTGGCGGGCGGCAGCCCGGCCCGCTGGCGGATCAGGTCGCCGTGGCCCTCTCGCTCCAGCGCCGACGCGATCCGGTCGGTTCTGGTGTCCTGCCAGACGATCGCGTTGTAGTACGGACGGCCGTTGCGCGGGTCCCACACGACGGTGGTCTCGCGCTGGTTGGTGATGCCGATGGCCGCGAGGTCGGTCGCCGAGATGCCGGCCGAGCGGACGGCGCTCTGGATGGCGACGTTGGTCCGCTCCCAGATCTCGACCGGGTCGTGCTCGACCCAGCCGGACTTGGGCAGGTACTGGGTGTGCTCCAGCTGATGCTTCGCCACTTCGTTGCCGTCGTGGTCGAAGATCATGAAGCGGCTGCTGGTGGTCCCCTGATCCACCGCGCCGACGAAGTCCGCCATGGGTTGCTGCCTCTCGTGATGTGCGCGGTCGGGGCTCAGGCCTCGGGAGCGGGCGTGCGTCCCGGGGGCTCGGGAATGGGGGCCCGTCCGGGAGGCTCCGGCGCCGCTCCGGGCAGGAAACGCCCGATGAAGAGCTTGTAGAACACGCCACCGACCAGCGCGCCGACCAGCGGGCCGGCCACCGGCACCCACCAGTAGATATTGCCGAATTGGTCTCGCCAGGCCGTGTGGTAGCCGGTCGCGTAGCTCGCCAGCCGCGGGCCCAGGTCACGGGCCGGGTTGATGGCGTATCCGGCGTCGGTGCCCCAGGCCATACCGATGGCCACCACGACCAGGCCGATGATGAAGGGGCCGAGGTTGGCTCCCGGCGGGTTGTTCAGCACGTCGGTGATGCCCAGGATCAAGATCAGCAGGATCGCGGTGCCGATGATCTGGTCGCGGAACGCGCCCAGCTCGTGCACCCCGAAGACGGTCGAGCCGTTGCCGGGGAGGGTGGAGAACACCGTCTGCGTCTTGAAGGTGTGGCCCGGGTCGAATTTGGCCAGCACTTCGGTGTAGTTCCAGCGCACCAGCAGGGCCGCGACGAAGGCGCCGAGGAACTGGGCGCACCAGTACGGCACCACCTTGCGCCACGGGAAGCCCTTGAAGGTCGCCAGGCCCAGGGTGACCGCCGGATTGAGGTGGGCACCACTCAGCCGCGCCGCCAGATAGACGCCGAGGGTGACGCCGAACCCCCACGCCCAGGAGATGCTGTCGTGGTTGCCCAGCCCTCCCGGGGGGACTGTCAGGCCACCGCCGGCGGCCACCTGGGCCACTACGCCGGTGCCGAACAGAATCAGGATCATCGTGCCGGCGAACTCCGCCGACATCTCGCCGACCAACGCTGGACCGCGTGCCAGTGCCCTCATGGATTCCTGCTTCCCGCCGGTCGTACAGAGCCGGCTGTGGCTCGTCTTGCCCCCGGGTTTCCTTTCACACTGGAGCACGCGGCGACTGATCCGGCACCCCGTGTTGAGCCGCCCGGGTGGGGCCGGATCCGGGCGGCGCGCCCGGCCCCGCGGCGGCCCGCGGCGGCGCTCCGGCCACCGTTCGCGGCTCATCGCCTGTTGCGGGCACCGGAGTTCGGGTAGGCGCCCGTCATACGGGTCGAACGCAGGACCGGACATCGGATGACAATGGAGGCACGGACCATGACCAAGGCGAAGAGCGCCGGGCGGACGCAGCCCAAGGCAGCGGCCGCGGCCGGCAAGACCGTCAAGGGCTCGAAGGCCGGCAAGGCGGGCAAGGCCGGGAAGACCGCCGCGGCCAGCGCACTGTCCCAGACGCCGGGCAAGGCCAAGGCGGACGCGAAGGTGACCAAGCCGAAGTCCGCCTCGGCGGCCGGCAAGACCGTCAAGAGCGCCAAGGCGTCCAGCGCCGAGAAGACCGCCGCGGCCAGCGCGCTCGCCCAGACGCCCAAGAAGGCGCCGGGCAAGAAGGCCGTCACCGCCGCCGCGAAGGTGCTCGGTGACAAGAAGGCCACCAAGGCGGAGAAGTCCGAGGCCGCCAGCACCCTGGCCCGGGCCGGGTCGCACGGCGGGAAGTGAGGCGCGGTTCCGCCCGGCGGCACACCGGGCCGGCCCACGGCGGGCGGCCGCCGTTGCGCCGGTCAGGTGACCTCCGGCCGGAACCGGGCAGGCGTGCGCCATGGACGACATCGAGGACAACCAGCCGACGGAGGCCTACATCGGCCCCGCCACCGTGGTGACGAGCAGCGGCTTCATCCCCGTCGAGGCCGAGCTCTTCATCCGGCCCGATCCGACCGGGACGACCGTGCTCAAGACCTGGTCGGGCCATCTGGAGGCCGACACCGACGTGAATCTGTTCGCGGTGGCCACCAGCCCGTGCACGCTGCGGCTGCCCGACGGGCGGGAGGGCACCTTCATGCCCGGTGCGGTCACCGTGGGCACCGGGGTCATTCCGGTCACCGGCCGGGGGCTGGCCCCGTTCGCCAGCGAGTGAGGCAGCGTGACAGCAGGTGGTCGTCCGGCGACGGCGGGTGAACACCGGTCGCCGCCGGGTCGACGGCGAAGGACTGGTTTCGCCGGCGAATCGTCGGCAAGGCGAATCACTGGGACAATAACCGACCAGCAGGGAGCGACGGCGATGACCGAGCACGAGCACGACCACGAGAAGACCGACGCCAAGCTGGAGCAGGCCAAGGGCAAGGCCAAGGAGACCGTCGGCCGGGCCGTGGGCAACGAGTCCATGACGGCCGAGGGTCGCGCCGAGCAGGCCAAGGGCGACGCCCGGGAGGCCAAGGAGAAGATCAAGGACGTCTTCAAGGACTGACTCCGGCCTGCCGCACGGAAGGGGCCACCGGGATACCCGGTGGCCCCTCGGCGCGCCCGCCGCGGACTCCCCTCCGGGGCGCCCGCCAGGCCGCCGCCACGGGTGCCGGCCCAGGAATACCGGGGTGCCGCATCCTGTTCGAACCACCGGGGGAACCACGAGGACAGGGAGGAACAGAGATGGCCGCGCAGACGCAGAAGGCCGTGCTGGCCGGCGGGTGCTTCTGGGGCATGCAGGACCTGATCCGCCGGCAGCCGGGTGTGACCGACACCCGGGTCGGCTACTCGGGCGGCGACGTGCCCAATGCCACCTACCGCAACCACGGCACACACGCGGAGTCCATCGAGATCACCTTCGACCCGGAGCAGACCGACTACCGCGCGCTGCTGGAGTTCTTCTTCCAGATCCACGACCCGAGCACGAAGAACCGGCAGGGCAACGACATCGGTCTCAGCTACCGCTCGGCGATCTTCTACCTGGACGACGAGCAGAAGCGCGTCGCCGAGGACACCATCGCCGACGTGGACGCCTCCGGCCTGTGGCCGGGCAAGGTCGTCACCGAGGTCGAGCCGGCCGGTCCCTTCTGGGAGGCCGAGCCGGAGCACCAGGACTACCTGGAGCGCTACCCGGACGGATACACCTGCCACTTCCCGCGCCCGGGATGGCAGCTGCCGGTCCGCCAGAAGGGCTGACTCCGCAGCGCCCCGCGCCGCTCGGGCGGCGCGGGCGGCAGCACGGATCACCGCCGGCCGACGGCACCTGGATCAGGGGTTCCGGTGAATCAGGCGTTACGGCTGGTCGCGGCTGAGCAGCAGGATCGCCACATCGTCCAGGTGACGGCCGGCGTCGAGTTCACGGGTGACGGTGGTCAGGTGGTCGATGAGGGCCTGGCCGGCCGGGTCGGGCGCCTCCGCGATGATCGAGATCAGCCCCTCGGTGCCCAGTCGCTCCCGACCGACACCGGTATGGCCCTCGGTGAGACCGTCGGTGTAGAGCAGCAGCGTCGCGGTGGGCGGCAGCTCCAGCCGGGCGGGCAGCCAGTCGGCCGCGCCGGGCATGAGGCCGAGCGCCACCCCGCCGGGAGCCGGCAGCGGCCGGGCCGCGCCGTCCTCGATGAGCAGCGGCGTCTCGTGGCCGGCCAGCGTGATGTCCAGGCAGCTGGTGGCGGGGTCCAGCGACAGCGTCGCGACCGTGGCGAACATCGCTGAATACGTGCGCTCCGCGACGAGGATCTGCTCCATCAACGCCAGCAGGTTCGTACCGCGGTGCCCGCCGAGGATCAAGGTCCGCCACGCGATGCGCAGGCAAACGCCGATGCCCGCCTCGTCCGGGCCGTGGCCGCTGACGTCGCCGATGACGGCGTGCACCATCCCGTCCGGGGTCTCCACCACGTCGAGGAAGTCCCCGGCCAGCAGCGCGCCCTCGCGGCCCGGCAGGTAGCAGGAGGTGGGCACCACCCGGGTGCCGCTGAGCATCGGCACCGGCAGCAGACTGCGTTCGAGCCGGCTGTTCTCCTGGGCCCGGTGCTGATTGGCGCGCAGTTCCGCCGCGGTGCGCTCGGCGTGCTTGCGGTGGACCGCGTACCGCACCGCCCGGTCCAGCAGCTCGCCGCTGACCGTGCCCTTGACCAGGTAGTCCTGGGCGCCGGAGGCGACCGCCTCGATGCCCGCGCCCCCGTCGGCCAGCCCGGTGAGGACGATGATCGCCGCGGCCGGGCAGGCGTTCTGCACCCGGGTGACGGCGCCGGTGCCCGAGGCGTCGGGCAGGTGCAGGTCCAGCAGCACGCAGTCGGGGGCCTGGCGGCCGACGCTGGCCATGCCGGCGGCCAGCGTCTGGGCCCACTGCAGGTCCACGCTGAGCGAGGTGTCGGCCAGGTACTCCTCGACCAGCAGCGCGTCGCCGGGGTCGTCCTCGATGAGCAGGATCCGGTAGCTCACCGCGGTGAGGGCCGGGGTCTGCGCGGTCTCGCCGGTACTCACCGGACCACCGCCTCGGCGGCGGGCTCGACGGGGGCGGCGGCCGGTCCCGGCAGGGTGAAGGTGAAGCGGGTGCCCGGACGGTGGTCCGGGTCGATGGTGATGGTGCCGCCGTGGAACTCCACGATCTTCTTGCACAGCGCCAGACCGATGCCGTTGCCCGGATAGGCGTCCCGGGTATGCAGCCGCTGGAAGATCACGAACACCTTCTCGGCGAATTCGGGCGCGATCCCGATCCCGTTGTCGGCGATGGCGAAGGACCACAGCTCGCCCTGCCGTTCGACGGACACACGGACGCGCACCGGGCGCTCCGGCGAGCGGAACTTGATGGCGTTGGAGACGAGATTCTGCAGCAGCATGCCCAGCTGGGTGGCGTCACCGGTGACGACCGGCAGCGGGTCGTGGGTCACCTCGGCGCCGGACTCCTCGACGACCATGCTCAGCGCGTCCACCGTCCGCCCGAACAGCTGCTCCAGGTCCACCGTCGAGGTGTCGGAGTGCAGCCGGCCGACCCGGGAGAAGGCCAGCAGGTCGTTGATCAGGGTCTGCATCCGGTTGGCGCCGTCGACGGCGTACTCGATGTACTGCCCGGCCCGGTCGTCGAGCTGGTCGCCGTAGCGGCGCTGGAGGAGTTGGCAGAAGCTCGCCACCTTCCGCAGCGGCTCCTGGAGGTCGTGCGAGGCCACATAGGCGAACTGCTCCAGCTCGGCGTTGGAGCGGCGCAGATCGGTGGCCTGGTCGTCCAGCTGGGCGCGGGCCGCGTCGCTGAAGGCCAGCTCGGCCACCAGGCGTTCGCGCATCGATTCCACGTCCTGGGCCAGGCTGCGCAGGTCGGCCGGGCCGAAGGAGGACACGTGGTGGTCGAAGTGCCCCTCGGCCACCCGCCGCACGTCGTCGGAGAGCTGGCCCAGCGGCAGCGTCACCCCGCGGCGCAGGCCGGCGAAGACCAGGCCGGTCATGACCAGGATCACCAGGGCGATGACGGAGAAGATCAGGTCGCGGAAGTCGCGGGCGCCCTGCAGGTCGGACCGGGCCTGGTCGCGGGCGTTCTGCAGCGTCTGCTGGAGATGGCCGGAGGCGGCCCGGACGGCGTCGAAGTCGTGTTTGGCCTCGTCGGCGCGCTCGGTGGCCAGCGCGATCGGCGCGCCGCCGGGCGACGCCGCCACCGGGCGGGCGAAGCGCTGCTGCCAGGTCTGGGCCCGGTCCAGCAGCCGCTGGAGGTCCGCCAGGGCGGTCTTGTCGTCCGCCAGCAGGACCCGTAGCCGCGCGGTGCTGCTCGCTTGCGTGGTCAGACCGTTGGTGTACGGCGCCAGGAACGACTGCTGGCCGGTCAGACCGTAGCCGCGCACCCCGGTCTCCTGGTCGGTCAGCGACTGCTCGAGCTGCACCGAGGACACCAGGGCGGGCGTGCTCCGGTCCACCAGCCGGTTGGAGATCTCGGTGGAGCGCGCGAAGACCCAGGCACCGGTGACGGCCAGGGCGGTCAGCACCACCAGGGCGGCGCAGGCGCCCGCCACCAGCCATCGGCGCGTCGTCCACCCCGCGGGGTGGCCGGGCCGCACCGCGGCGCCGGGACGCATGCGGGAGTACCCGGCCTCGTCTGTCGGTATCACGCCCGTCACGGTGACTCCTCGATGTCCCGCCCGCTGCGGACAGCGGGACCCTGGTGCCGCTGGACGACCACGACCGCGCCATGTTACCCAGCGGGACAACTCCGGTTGTCACCTGCCTGGGCGAACTCGTATGGTGAGGCGGTGCCACCTGAGCGGTCCACCCCGCAGCTCGACCACGGCGCACTGACCGCCCTCGCCGAGCGGGCCGTCGAGGATCTCGCCCACCGGCTGGCCACCCAGGTCTATCCCGCCCCGCGCGCCGCGACCTCCGCGCAACCGGCGGGCCCGGCCGGCCCGGCGGGCGGGGACAGCGGCCCGGACGACAGCGGCGACCGGGGGCCCGGCGCGGGCCCGGACGACCCGCTGGCCCGGTTGCGGGTCCTTTCGTACATCCTCCGGGCGGTGGACAGCCGCGCCGCGCACGAAGCCTCGGCCGCCGCCCGCCAGGGGGCCACCTATCCCGATCTCGGCCGCGCCTGGGGCATCACCCGCCAGGGCGCCCGCCGCCGCTGGCCGGGACTGGTCTTCACCGCCCGGCCGCCGTCCCGTCCCGTCCCCGCCCAGATACGCAGGAGTGCCTCAGTGAACGCTCTTCTTCCCACGCGCACTTACAGCGTGCTCCTCGTCGAGGACGACCCGGCCGACGCGCTGCTCATCGAGGAGGCGCTCACCGACCGCGGTGTCGCCACCCGCTCGATCTGCCGCGCCAACGACGGCATCGCCGCGCTGGAGTACCTGCGCTCGCCGGACAACCCGCGGCCCGACCTGATCGTGCTGGACCTCAACATGCCGCGGATGAACGGCCGCGAGCTGCTGGCGGTCCTCAAGGAGGACGCGGTGCTCGGCATGATCCCGGTCGTGGTCCTCACCACCTCCTCCACGCCCAGCGACATCTCGGCGGCCTACCACCAGCACGCCAACGCGTACGTCACCAAGCCGGTCAATCTGGACGACTTCCTGGAGGCGGTCCGCGGCATCGACGACTTCTTCTTCGAGACCGCGAGCGTGGTACCGCTGCCGGAGTAGGCGGTGGCCGCCCCGCCCCCGGCAGGGGTCCGGCCGGGGGGCGTCCGGCGAGCAGCCGGGGTCTGGCAGGAGGGCGTCAGCTCGTCCAGCGGGTCAGCCAGTCGCCCGCGGCGGCGTGGAACCGCTCGCGGTTGGCCCGCCGGGCCAGGTCGTGGCCCTCGTCGTCGAAGATCAGCAGTTCGGCGGGCACTCCCCGGCGGCGGGCGGCCCGGACGAACTGCTCGGACTCGCCGGGCGGCACATTGGTGTCGAGCGCTCCGTGCACCGCCAGCAGCGGGGTGCGCAGCGCGTCGACGTGCGTCATCGGTGACAGCAGCGCGAGCAGGTCGTGGTCGTGCACGGGGTGGCCGTACTTGACCGCGGCGGACTCGGCGATCCACGGTTCGGTGCCGGCGAAGAAGGTGGCGAAGTCCGACATGCCGCTGACCGCGACCCCGGCCCGGAACAGGTCGGGGTGGCGGATCAGGGCGGCCATCACCAGGTAGCCGCCGTAGGAGCGGCCCATCACGGTCAGCCGCCGCGGGTCGGCCAGGCCCGCCGCCACCAGGTGGGCGGCGCAGTCGGCCACGTCGTCGACCGCCGCGATCCGGCCGGCGCCGCGGTCGGCGGCCAGGAAGGCCCGGCCGTGGCCGGACGAGCCGCGCACATCGGGTGCGAAGACATGCAGGCCGCGCGCCAGCAGTGCCTGGTAGAGCGGTTCGAGCACGGGGCGTTCCTGGCTCTCGGGTCCGCCGTGCAGATGCACCACGCAGGGTCCCGGGCCGGCCGGGCCGGGCGCGCGGTGGAACCAGCCGGTCAGCACGGTGCCGTCCCGTGCGGTGAGCTCCAGCGGCGCGGGCGGTACGGGCCGGGCCGCGGTGGGCGCCGGCGGGGTCCAGGGTGTGCGGGTGGCGCGGCCGGTGGCGGCCGCGGTCCACACGCCGGGCTGCCGTGCGGAGCCCGACAGCGACAGCAGCCAGCCGCCGGCCGCGTCGGCCTCCGCGCGGGTGATCACCTCGTGCGGCAGCGGCACGTCGCGGACCTCCGACAAGGTGCCGTCGGCGCCCAGCACGGCGGTCTGCAGGATGCTGCGGCCCCGGTCGTTCCAGGCCAGGGCGGCGCGCCCGGCCGCGGGGTCGGCGGCGAAGAGCTCCAGGTCGGCGCCGTCCCGCGCGGTGACCGACCTGATCGTGCCGGAGCTGCCGTCGGCCCGCAGTTCCACGGCGAGCAGCGCCGCGTACTCGCGGTCCTCGTCGCTGCGCAGCCACAGGAGGCGTCCGTCGGGGGAGAAGCGGCCGATCCAGGGGTCGCCGTCGGCGGCGGGCAGCAGACAGGTCTCACGTCCGTCGGCCGCGTCCACCACCACCGCTTCCCGGTGCCCGCGCGGACCGCGCCGCAGCAGCATCCGGCGTCCGTCGGCGCTCACATCGCAGATCCGCAAGGTGGCCGATCCCGCCTCGACCGCGACCCGCCGCGGCGCGCGCCGCCCCTCCGGGTCCACCACGCGAGGCCGCCTAGCACCCTTGGCGGGCGGCCCGGCACGGCGGCCTCGGACGGCGCGCGGGTCCGCGGGGCCCTG
>NZ_FMCH01000576.1 GCF_900091855.1 Streptomyces sp. DvalAA-14 | reverse complement strand
CCGAAGGGCGGCGGGTCGTACGGCAGCAGGTGCGCGACCTGGTGCGGCGCGTTCGGGTCGAGGATGTCGACCACGAGCCGCCGGGCGAAGGGCAGTTGGTCCCGGCAGTGCTCGATGAACCGGGCCACCACCGGGTCGTGCCGCTTCATGTAGCTGGCCGCCACCGGCACGCCGGCCGCCGCCTCGGCGGCGATCAGTTCGTCGATCTGTTCGGGGTCGAGGCTCACCGGCTTCTCGCACAGCACCGGCAGTCCCTGTTCGAGACAGGCCAGCACCACCTCGTGGTGGGTCCACCAGGGCGTGCAGACGAGGGCGGCGCGCGCCCCGGCGCGTACCGCCTCCCGCGGTGTCGCGCAGATCACCGTGTCGGGGAAGCCGGCCGCCCGGACGGCCGCGATGCGGGCCGGGTCGGTCTCCACCACGGCCGCGAGCCGGAGCAGGCGCGGCAGATCGCGGATCTCCCGCAGGTGCGCGGCGTGCGCGACCTTGCCGGCGCCGATCAGCACCACCGGCACCGGTCCGTCGGGGAGCGCCGCACCTGTCCCGGTCAGTGGTTCCATCCGCCTGCCCTCTCCTGTTCCGTCCCGTGGTGCGAGCCCGCCGGCCGGGTCCGCACGCCCTGCCGACTCAACCATCCGGGTACCAAGGGGGCACAACTGCCCCATCCCTCTCCTGGTCCCGCCCGGCCCCACCCGCGTGAGCCGAATGCCTTGCTACGAGAGTATGAAAAGCAGTTGATGATCGACCCGGAACGAGCAGGTAGCGGGTGCCTGCGGGGGATGCGTGAGCTCACCCCCTGGCACGCGGCGGATCAGTTGCTAGAGTCGGCTTCGGGACCGCGCCACGCCACGCTCTGGGCCAACGCAGTGGGGCACGCGGGGACGAAAGGGGGAAGCCATGGTCAATTCTGCGCGGAGCGGCGGGACCGACGCCGGGGACGTCGGGCTGGCCCTTTATCAGATATTGCGGAGCCACGGTTCTTCCGTTCCGGCCAAGACGACGGCGGCCGTCGGACTGACCGAGGCGGAGGCCGAGGCCGGCTGGTCGGAGCTGTGGGAGTTGGGGCTCATACGCGCCGGGCGGCTGCCCGAGGAAGTGGACCCGATCGAGCCGGACACCGCGCTGCTGGGCCTGCTGGCCAGGCAGCGGGACGCACTGGCCACCCAGCACGAGGAGTTGGCGCACCTGCTGCGGGCGGCCGACTCGCTGATGGAGCGGTACCGTCCGTCGCTGCTGCGCGAGTCCTCCGGGATCGAGGTCGAACTGGTCACGAGCGACAACCAGAAGCGGCAATTGCTCGCCGACTTCAATGCGTCGATCACCGTCTCGACCGGTTCCATGCATCCGGGGCCGCTGCCGCCTTCGGAGGTTCTCATGCATTCCGTCAAAGCAGACAGCGAACTCGTTGAACGTGGCATCAAAGTGCGCGCGATATACCCGCAGAGCGTGGATTCCGCGCCACGCCAACGGAAATATCTCAGCCAACTTCTGGCGACCGGAGTCGAAGTGCGACTCGCCGCCCAAGTTCCCTTCGACCTGCTCATCGGGGATTCCCACACCGCGCTGCTGACCGCGAATCCGGAGAACCCCTCCGAGGGAGCGATCGTGGTGCGCGGCACGAGCCTGGTCCGGTCCTACATCGCCCTGTACGAGGACTGCTGGCTGCGGTCGGTGCCGTACTCGGCGCACGCGGCCGGCGGCCTCGATCCGGAGGGCGAGCTGACCGATCAGCACCGGACGACGATGCGACTTCTGGCCAATGGGCTGACAGACGAGCGAATCGCGCGCAAACTAGGCGTGTCACTGCGCACTGTGAGTCGCCTGGTGTCTGAGATCATGCGGTACTTGCAGGCGGACAGTCGTTTTCAAGCCGGGGTGCTCGCCGCAGCCCATGGGCTGATTTGACGTGCGCATTTGCGCCAATGCGTACATACGCACAAGCGGAACCTGGTCGTCAGGGCTCAGATCTTGCCATTCTGAATCTGAGTACGACCATCTCCTTTTGAGGCACCCCCGGCCTCCGAACCGAAGGACCACGATGTCGCGTTCCCGACGCAAGACTGAGATCGCTGCCCTGGCAGCTTTGGTCCTTGTTCTGTCGTCGGCCGGCCTTACCGCCGCCGCGGCGAAGGATGAAGGGGCGGTGCCTGTCGCCCCCACCGGTGACGGCGGCCCGACTCCCGACAACTGGCTCCCCGGCTCCACGCCGGACATCGCCCCGGACAACTGGCTGCCCGCCGCCGAACCGGCGAATTGGCTGCCCGCCTTCGCGGTGGCACCACAGGGCGACGGGCCCCGGATCGCGGGGCCGCAGACCGATGAGCCGCAGATGGGTGGGTCACCGGCCGTCGAACCGGTGAATTGGCTGCCCGCCTTCGCGGTCGCATTCACACCGTCGGATGCCGGCCTGAGCACCGTACGCGTGTAAGCCCCGCACATTTCGCTGGACGGCCCGTGATGGTTCGCGGGCCGTCCAGCGTTTCCTGCATTTGTGGGGGGAACCGTGGGGGCGTCAGGCGCCGATGGGCAGCGGATGGCCGTGGGGCGGCCGAGCGATCCGCAGGACGTCGTGGAGCAGCGCGTCGATCTCCGAGGCCGCGTCCTCCGCTGCCGGATGGACGGCCAGCCAGCTGAGGTGGCGGCGAAGGAAAGCCGCGAGGGCCGGCACCGTCCGTAGGGGGAGACGGACGGTGCGGCCCTCGACGATCAGATCGGCCCAGGAGGCGAGAGTGCCTCGAATAGCGGCGCGCGCCTCGACAGCCGGCCCGTTCAGGGGGATGCCGGGCCGGGCAGTGCCGGTCACTCGGTCGCCGGAGTTCGGCGCCGGTACGAGCGCAGCCTCCAACTCGCCGTATACCCGGGGAAGCAAGGCGAGTTGCCGATCCAACCGCTCCTGGCAAGGAACGCACAGGGCAGGGTCCGTGTCGACACAAAGGTGTCCGCTACGGAACTCGATCTCCTGCACTGCCGCTGTCCCTTCCTCGCTTCGGGGCGGTAGGTAGAGCCAACCAGGATGGGGGTGATCCGGACAATGGGCCCCGACCGGCCTGAATCTGCCATGGCGCATTCGCGCATCTACGGCCCCCCTCCGGGGCCGCCGCGCGACCGCCCGCAGACCGGCCGAAGTGGCCGGATCCCTTGTCCCACCTGCCCCAAAGGGGTCAGCGCGGGAGCTGCGCCTCAATGGCGGCGACGACCTCATCGGCTTCCGGCTGGGTCTGCGGCCGGAACCGGCCGACGACCTCGCCGGCCGGGCTCAGCAGGAACTTCTCGAAGTTCCAGCTGACGTCCCCGGCCTCGCCGGCGCCGTCGGCGGTCCGGGTGAGCTCGGCGTAGAGCGGGTGGCGGTCCGCCCCGTTGACGTCGGTCTTCTCAAGCAGCGGGAAGCTGACGCCGTAGGTGGTGGCGCAGAAGGTCGCGATCTCCTCGGCGGTGCCGGGTTCCTGGCCGGCGAACTGGTTGCAGGGCACGCCCAGCACCGTGAAGCCGCGGTCGGCGTAGCGCTTCTGGAGCCGCTCCAGGCCCTCGTACTGCGGGGTGAGGCCGCACTTGGAGGCGACGTTCACCACCAGCACGGCGCTGCCGCGGTGGTCGCCCAGGCCGGTCGGCGAGCCGTCGATGGTCCGCAGCGGGATGTCGTAGAGAGTGCTCATGGCTTGTCTCCTGATCGGGATGCCCCGAGGGGCGTCGTCGTGGCGGTGGGTCGGACGGGGACGGGCGGGTAGGTCTCCGAGGTACGCGTCCGGAGGTGTACGTCCGGGGCTACGCGTCCGGAGGCTCGCGCTGATCAGTACGGTGCGGCGCCCGGTCGCGTTCAGCCGTCCTTGACCGTGATGCCGAGGGTCCGGGCGAGCGCGGGTGCCAGGTCCAGCAGCTGGGCGGAGCCGATGACCGCGCCGCGCAGCGCCTCGTAGCCGTCCGCCAGGTCGATGGTGAGCGCGCCGCGCAGATCCGCCTTCTTCACGGTGGCCCGGCCGAAGCGGGCCTGCTCCAGCCGGCTGCCGGGGAAGGTCACCCCGTCCAGCCGGGCCTCGCCGAAGTCCACCTCGCGCAGAACGCAGTCCTCGAAGGCCACCTCGTGCAGCGCGGCGGCCCGCAGATTGACCGAGTCGAGCTTGCAGCGGCGGAAAACCACCCTGCGCAGCACCGAGCCGAAGGCCTCCACCCCGGCCAGCGAGCAGCCGGTGAGGGTGGAGTCCAGCCAGTCGCTCTCGGCGAGCGAGACGCCGGTGAAGCGGCTGCCCTCGGCCCACAGGTCGTTGAAGCGGGCCCGGCGCAGATCGGTGCCGGTGAACACGCAGTCGGTGACGGCCGACTCCAGGAAGCGCGAGCCGCGGGCGGCCTCGCCGGCCTCGAAGGAGCGCCGGTCGAAGTGGACGGTGTCGTAGTCCCCCTCGATCCGCAGCGGGCCCTGGTAGGGGCGCAGCAGCTCGGCGTAGGGCAGGTCGGCGAGTTCGTCCGGAGCGGTCACACCGGCCAGCCTACGACCCGGCCGGCGACCGGCCGCCGACAGCCGGCGGAGGGAACACCGGGCCGCGGACCAGCCGACGTAACGGACAAAAACCCCAGCAGTTGCTACCGTGGCCGCCCATGAGCGCTCCGTCGGCGACCGCGCCCACCGCTCCTCCCCCACCGGCTCCGCGGCCCGCGACCCGCCGCGGGGTCGAGTTGTCGCTGATCGTCGCGGCGGTGGCCGTCTCGATGGCGGGCTGGGCCGAGGTCGGTCTGGCCCAGGGCGGCCGGCTGCCCCGGGGCGCGGCCGGCTACGGGGGCGGGCTCGCCGCCCTGGCGCTGCTGGCGCACCTGGCGGTACGGACCAGGGCCCGCTACGCCGATCCGCTGCTGCTGCCGATCGCGGTGCTGCTCAACGGCCTGGGCCTGGTGCTGATCCACCGGCTCGACCTGGTGCCCTCGCTCGGGCCGCGGGCGGCGAACTCCCAGCTGGTCTGGTCGGCGGTCGGTGTCGGACTGTTCATCGCGGTGGTGCTGGCGCTGGGCGACCACCGGGTGCTGTCCCGGTACGCCTACGTCAGCGTCACGGCCGCGCTGGCGCTGATGGCGCTGCCGATCTGCTTCCCGGCGGTCAACGGCGCCCGGATCTGGATCCGGTTCGCCGGATTCTCCATCCAGCCCGGCGAGTTCGCGAAAGTGCTCTTCACGGTGTTCTTCGCCGCCTATCTGTCCGCGAACCGGGCGGCGCTGGCGTACGCCGGCCGCCCGCTGCTCCGGGTACGGCGGCCTGGGCGGCCCGGCGGCCCCCGGTGGCTGCAACTGCCCACCGGCCGGGTGCTGGGCCCGGTGCTGGCCATCTGGCTGGCCAGCGTGGCCGTGCTGGTGCTGGAGCGGGACCTGGGCACCTCGCTGCTGTTCTTCTGCCTGTTCGTGGTGATGCTCTATCTGGCCACCGGACGCGGCGGCTGGATCGCGGTGGGGCTGCTGCTGGCCGCCGCGGGGGCTTTCGCGGCCGGGTCGCTGGATCCGCATGTGCACAGCAGGGTGCAGGACTGGCTGCATCCGTTCGCCACCATCCGGGCCGGGCTCGGCCCCAGCCAGGTGGCCCAGTCGCTGTTCGCCTTCGCCAGCGGCGGGGTGCTGGGCGCCGGACTCGGCCAGGGCCAGTCGTATCTGATCGGCTTCGCCGCGAAGTCGGACTTCATCCTGGCCACCGCGGGCGAGGAACTGGGGCTGGCCGGGCTGCTGGTGCTGTTCCTGCTCTACGCGCTGCTGGTGGCCCGGGGGTTCGCGGCCGGCCTGGCGCTGCGCGACCCCTTCGGCCGGCTGCTGGCCGCGGGGCTGGCGTCGCTGCTGGCGCTCCAGGTGTTCGTGATCGCGGGCGGGGTGATGGACCTGATCCCGCTGACCGGCATGGCGATGCCCTTCCTGGCGCAGGGCGGCTCGTCGGTGGTCACCAACTGGATCATCGTGGCGCTGCTGATCCGGGCCAGCGACCGGGCCCGCCGCCCGGATCCGGCCCCGGCCGCGGACACCGGCACGCCGGCGGCGGCGCAGGAGAAGCCGGGAGTGGCCGGGTGAACCGCTGCATCCGGCGCGGCGCCGCCTTCTGCGCCCTGCTGCTGGTCGCCCTGCTCGTCAACGCGGTCCGGGTCCAGGTGCTGGATGCGGGCGCCTTTGCCGCCAACCCCGCCAACCGCCGCATCCTGCTGGCCCGTTACCACCAGCCGCGCGGCGACATCCTGGCCGGCGGCCGGCGCATCACCGGTTCCCGCCGCACCGGCGGTCCGCTGCGGTACGCGCGGACGTACGCCGACGGGCCGCTCTACGCCCCGGTGACCGGCTTCGCCTCGCAGATCTACGGCGCCACGCTGCTGGAGGGCACCGAGGACCCGCTGCTGGCCGGTACGGACCCCGGCCTGGACGCGATGCCGCTGTGGCACGAGATCACCCGGGTCCAGCAGCGCGGCGGCGATGTGCACACCACCATCGACCCGGCCGCGCAGCGGGCGGCGGCCGAGGGCCTGGCCGGGCGCAAGGGCGCGGTGGCCGCGCTCGACCCGGCCACCGGCCGCATCCTGGCCCTGGTGTCCTCGCCTTCCTACGACCCGGCGGCGCTGGCCGGCACCGGCCCGGCGGTCAAGGCCGCCTGGTCCCGGCTGACCACCGACCAGGACCAGCCGATGCTGGACCGGGCGATCCGTCAGACCTACCCGCCGGGCTCGACCTTCAAGGTCGTCACCGCCGCCGCGGCGCTGGAGAGCGGCCTGGTCAAGGACCCGCGGGCGCGGACCGACTCCCCGGACCCGTACCGGCTGCCCGGCACCGCCGTGTCGCTGACCAACGAGGGGCCCGGCTGCGTCGACGCGAGCGTGTACGACGCCTTCCGGATCTCCTGCAACACCGTCTTCGCCAAGCTCGGCGCCGATCTGGGACCGCGCGGGATGGTGGACCAGGCCGAGCGGTTCGGCTTCAACGACACCCGGCTGCGCATCCCGACCGCGGTCGCCCCGTCCCATGTGGACGAGCGGATGGGGCTGGACCAGGTGGCCCAGTCCTCCATCGGGCAGTTCGACACCACCGCGACGCCGCTGCAGATGGCGATGGTGGCCGCGGCGGTCGGCAACGGCGGCCGGCTGATGCGGCCGTACCTGGTGGACAAGGTGACCAACTACAGCGGGCTGACGGTGGCGGCCACCTCGCCGCGGCTGCTCGATCAGGCGGTCAGCCGGCGGACCGCCGGGCAGTTGCAGCAGCTGATGGAGGCGGTGGTGAGCCGGGGCACCGGCGGCAACGCGGCCATCGCCGGCGCGGTGGTGGGCGGCAAGACCGGCACCGCGCAGCACGGCCTGGCCAATATCGGCACGCCCTATGCGTGGTTCATCAGCTACGCCAAACCGCGGGCGTCCGCGCTGGCGTCGGTGGCGGTGGCCGTGGTGGTGGAGGACGCCGAGGCGCTGCGGGCCGACATCTCCGGCGGCGGCAACGCGGCGCCGGTGGCGCGGGCGGTGATGCGGGCGGTGCTGGACGCGCAGCCGGGGCAGGCGGGGCAGCCCGGGCAGCCGGTACCGGGGGGCCCGCAGCGGATGTTCGGCCCGCCGGCCGGCCCGACTCCCCCGGGCCCCGATCCGTCCGGGCCGGCTTCGCCCGAGCCGCTTTCGCCCGGCCCCGCTCGCCCCGGCCCCGGCCCCGGCCCGGATTACGGCCGTACGTTCGGCCGCGGCTCCGGCCGCCCGGGCGCCCCCGCCTTCAGTCGACCTTCGGGAAACTGAAGCCGTAGCCCTGCTGACGCAGCCAGGTCAGCGCCTTGTCCAGGGCCTGGACGGTCTGCCCGCGATTGCCGCCGCCGTCGTGGAAGAGGATCGTCGGGCCGTTGTGGATCTCGTCCTTCATGGTGTGCAGGATCGCGGACACCCCCGGCCGGTCGAAGTCCTTGGTGTCGATGTTCCAGCCGAGCGGTCGCATTCCGTGCTGGGCGGCCAGCGCCCGGCTCGGCGGGGTGAAGGCGCCGCCGGGCGCCCGGTAGTAGTACACACGGGCGCCCCCGGATGCCTGCTCGATCATGTCGAGCGCGCCCAGGATCTCCGAACTCTGGTAGGCCGTCGTCTTCTTGTCCATGCCCGTGTCGTGGTGGACGGTGTGGTCGCACAGCCGGTGGCCGTCGGCCACCACCTGCTTCACCAGCGCGGGGTTGGCCCTGGCCTGCGGGCCGATCATGCAGAAGGTGGCGTGCACGTGATGGCGGCGCAGCACCTGGAGGATCCTCGGCGTCCACTTCGGGTCGGGGCCGTCGTCGATGGTGATGTTGACGTTCTTGCCGGCCGTTTCCGGCTGGTGCTGGATCGAGTCGGGCACCGTCGGCGGGGTCGGGGAAGGGTTCGTGCGGACGGCGGGCGACGCCGATCCGGTCGGGCGGGGGGCCGCGGATATCGCCTTGCCGTCGTCGGCGGGGGCGGCGGCGCCGCCGGAACCGGGCCGCAGCAGCGCCGAGGCGACCGCCGCGATCACCACCACCACGACGGCCAGGCCGATCGCCACGGCCTGCGGCGCCGATCGCAGCCGCGCCAGGAGGGTCCGCCGTGCCGCCATCGTGTGTACCCGCCCGCCCGTCGTGCCGTGTGGTGCCCTTCGTGCGGCTCGTATACGGAAGGGCCGCCGGCCTTCCGGGAGTCGCGCACGAATAGATGCGGGTTCCGAGGGTACGGTTCCGTGTCGGCCACCGGCCAGACGGCCTGTTACCGAACCCGGACGTTACGGACGCATGTCCGAATCGCCCTGGGCGATGGCCTCCTCGATCTCGGCGACCCGGGCGCTCTCCTCGGCCGCGAACCGCTCGGCGTCCAGCCGCTCGGCGACCTCCTCGTCCTGGGCCATCAGCAAGTCGAGGTTGGAGTCTCCGAGTTCGAAGACGCCCATGTCCACATACGCCTGTTGGAGCCGCGGCCCCCACAGTCCGATGTCCTTCACGCACGGCACGATCCGGCTGAACAGCAGCTTGCGGAACAGGTGCAGGAACTCGGAGCGCTCGGTGAGTTCGGCCGCCTCGGCGGCCGGGATGCCCCAGTTCTCCAGCACCTCGACACCGCGCAGCCGGTCGCGCATCAGATAGCAGCCCTCGATCACGAACTCCTCGCGCTCACGCAGTTCGGCGTCGGTGAGCTGGGCGTAGTAGTCGCGCAGCGCCATCCGGCCGAAGGCGACATGGCGGGCCTCGTCCTGCATGACGTAGGCGAGGATCTGCCGCGGCAGCGGCTTGGTGGTGGTGTCGCGGATCATGCCGAAGGCGGCCAGCGCCAGCCCTTCGATGAGCACCTGCATGCCGAGGTAGGGCATGTCCCAGCGTGCGTCGCGCAGGGTGTCGCCGAGCAGCGCCTGGAGGTTGTCGTTGATCGGGTAGAGCAGGCCGATCTTCTCCTGCAGGAAGCGGCCGTAGATCTCGGCGTGCCGGGCCTCGTCCATGGTCTGGGTGGCGGAGTAGAACTTCGCGTCCAGGTCGGGCACCGATTCCACGATCCGCGCCGCGCACACCATGGCGCCCTGCTCGCCGTGCAGGAACTGGCTGAACTGCCAGGCGGTGTAGTGCTGCCGCAGCAGGCCCCGGTCGCGCTCGTTCATGGCGTCCCAATAGCGGGTGCCGTACAGGGACATGGCCTCGTCGGGGGTGCCGAGCGGGTCGTAGGGGTCCACCTCCAGATCCCAGTCGATCCGGCGGACCGCGTCCCACTGCTTGTCCTTGCCCTTCTGGTAGAGCGCGAGCAGCCGGTCGCGGCCGTCGTCGTACTCCCAGGAGAAGCGGGCGGCGCCGTGTGCGGGCACCTGCCAGGACCACTCGGCGGGCGGACGGGTGTAGAGGCGTTCGGTCGACATCAGTGGCTCCGGGGGGCTTGACGGCCTTGTTGACACAGAGTCTCATAAGAGCCGTACCCCAGGTAACCCTCGTGCACCGGGAGCCGTTTCGCCATGGATGGACTGATCGACCGGGAGAAGACCGCCGAGCGGCTGCTGGCAGCCTCCGCCAAGCACTCCTTCGACCCGGACACCGAACTCGACTGGGAGGCGCCCTTCGAGGAGGGCACGTACTTCTGGCCGCCGGAACTGGTCTCGCTCTACGACACCCCGTTGTGGAAGCGGCTGTCGCCCGAGCAGCGGATCGAGCTGAGCCGGCACGAGACGGCCTCGCTGTGCTCGATCGGGGTGTGGTTCGAGATGATCCTGATGCAGCTGCTGCTGCGGCACACCTACGACCTCGACCCGACCAGCGGCCACGTCCGCTACGCGCTCACCGAGATCGCCGACGAGTGCCGGCACTCCAAGATGTTCGCCCGGGTGGTGACGAAGATGGACACCCCCGCCTACCGGCCCACCCGGCTCGACCTGCAGCTCGGCCGGGCCATGAAGACGATATCCACCACCCCGGGCGCCTTCACCGGCACGCTGCTGGCCGAGGAGATCCTGGACTGGATGCAGCGGCTGACCTTCCCCGACGAGCGCGTCCAGCCGCTGGTGCGGGGCATCACCCGGATCCACGTGGTCGAGGAGGCCCGCCACATCCGCTACGCCCGCGAGGAGTTACGCCGCCAGATGGCGACCGCGCCGCGCTGGGAGATCGAGTTCACCCGGCTCAGCTCCGCGCAGGCCGCCAGGGTGGTCGCCCGCTCCCTGATCAGCCCGCAGGCGTACGCCTCGGTGGGCCTGGACCCGGAGCACGCGGCGGAGGTGGCCCGGCGCAGCCCGCACCGCCGGGAGATCATGCGGCAGTCCGCGAAGCGGCTGATGGACTTCCTGGACGAGGTCGGCCTGCTGCGCGGCCCCAGCCGCCGGCTGTGGCGGGCCTCGGGGCTGCTGGCGTAAGGCGCGGGGCTGCGGCTGCGGCAGGTCAGCGCAGCAGGTGGGTGACGGCCGGCAGCAGCGGTACCAGGCGGGCGGCCAGCGCGCCGGCCGGGCTGTCCGGGGTCTCCTGCGCCAGCGCCCGGGTGGCCGCCCGCTCCGCCTGCGGGTCGGTGGTGGCGGTCACCAGCAGCAGCCCGGTGAAGTGGTCCACCAGCCAGTCCCGCAGCTCGCTCAGCGGCGTGCTCTTGCCCTCGTCCAGCCAGTTCAGCGAGACCGCCTCCACGCAGGCGATCCAGGAGCGGACCATCATCGCCAGCCGCGGCCCGGGGTCGGCGGCCCCCAGATGGTGCAGCACCTGCTCCGCGGCCCGGCGGCGCACGTCCTCCACGACCGCCCCGGTCCGGCTGGTCTCGGCGACGCTGCCGCCGCGCAGCAGCGCCCCGTAGGCCGCGTCGTGCTCGTCGACGTAGGCGAGGTAGCGGTCCAGCGCGTCCGCCAGCCGCTGGGTGGGCGGGCCCTGCGAGGCCACCGCGAAGCAGCCGATCAGCTCCTGCGCGGCGCCGAGCACGGCGGCTTCGTACAACTGCTGCTTGCCGCCCGGGAAGTAGCGGTAGACCAGCGGCCGGGAGACACCGGCCGCGGCGGCCACGTCGTCCACCGAGACCTCCTCGGGCCGCCGGTGGCCGAACAGGTCGACCGCCGCGGCCAGCAGCTGGCTGCGCCGCTGTTCGACGCTCATCCGGCGGTAGGCGGGCGCCGAGCTGCTGGTCATGGGGGAAGCCTAACCGCCGGACGGCCGGTCGGGGCCGTACCGGCCGACCCGGCCCCGGCGGCGGGCCCGCCGTGTCATTCTGGGCCGGTGAGACACGAGAAGACCGAGTTTGCCGGAGGGCCGCTGGACGGGCGGGTGCTGGACGTACTGGTGGGGGTGACCGGGCAGCCGCCGAGGGTCTACACCGTGCCGGTGCCCGATCCGGAGGGGGGCCCGCAGCGGGAGTACGTCTACCACCGCGAGCCGAGCCCGGGTCCGCGCGAGGACCGCCGCACCCGCTGGGTCTTCGTGTACGACCCGGAGGGCGAACGGCCCGACCGGCTCACCTGGCCGTGGTCCAGGGCCGCGCGGTCCAGGGGGGCCGGGTCCAGGGGGGCGGACGCCAAGGGGGCTGACGCCAAAGAGACCCGGTCCGGTGGGGAGCGGTCCGGCGGAGCCGGCGGGGAGCGGGCCGACGGCGGGTGAGGCGGGCCGGAAAGCTCCGGGCGGGCATAGCGGAATTGGTCCGGACCATTGACACGATTGGTCTGGACCTGTTTGCTGCGCGGTGACATGCGCCCTCCTCCCCCGAAGGAGCCTCCCCCATGCTCAGCTCCTCATCGCGCGCCGCGCGCCCCGGATCCCCACGTCGCAAGAGATCTCTCGTCGCCGCCACCGCCGCCCTCGCCGGGGCGGTCGCGGTCGGCGGCCTGGTCGCGCTGGCGCCCTCGGCCAGCGCGGGCGAATTCCTGACCAACGGCGGCTTCGAGACCGGCAATCTGTCCGGCTGGACCTGCGACGCGGGCAGCTCGGCCGTCACCGGCCAGGCGCACAGCGGCACCTGGGCCCTGAAGGCCACGCCCACCGCGAGCGCCACCGGCCAGTGCAAGCAGACCGTCACCGTGGCGCCGAGCACCACGTACACCCTCACCGCCCAGGTCAAGGGCTCCTACGTCTACATCGGGGTGGACGGCGGCACCAGCACCTGGACGGCCGGCACGGGTACCGGCTACGGCCAGTTGAGCGTCTCCTTCACCACCACCGCGAGCCAGACCAGCGCCGCGGTCTACGTGCACGGCTGGTACGGACAGCCCGCGTACTACGCCGACGACCTCTCGCTCCAGGGCCCGGGCAGCGGTACCACCACGCCCCCGACGACGCCCCCGACGACGCCCCCGACGACACCCCCCACCACCCCGCCGACCACACCTCCCACCACCCCGCCCCCCACCTCGCCGCCGCCCTCCGGCGGGCTGCCCACCCACGCGCTGGTCGGCTACCTGCACGAGACCTTCGCCAACGGCTCGGGCTATCTGAAACTGGCCGACGTCCCCGCCAGCTGGGACATCATCGACCTGGCCTTCGGCGAGACCGACTCCCCCACCTCCGGCAGCATCCACTTCAACCGCTGCTCGGTGAGCGAGTGCCCGTCGGTGGAGTCCGACGCAGACTTCAAGGCCGCCATCCAGGCCAAGCAGGCCCAGGGCAAGAAGGTGCTGCTCTCGATCGGCGGCGCCAACGGCGAGGTCCAGCTCACCACGACCGCCGCCCGGGACGCCTTCGTCTCCTCGGTCGGCGCCATCATCGACAAGTGGGGCCTGAACGGCATCGACATCGACTTCGAGGGCCACTCGCTGTCCCTGAACACCGGTGACACCGACTTCAAGAACCCGACCACCCCGGTGGTGGTCAACCTGATCTCCGCGCTGAAGACCCTCAAGGCCCGCTACGGCAGCGGCTTCGTGCTGACGATGGCGCCGGAGACCTTCTTCGTGCAGATGGGCTACCAGTTCTACGGCGCCGGGCCGTTCGGCGGCCAGGACCCGCGCTGCGGCGCCTACCTGCCGGTGATCTACGCGCTGCGCAACGATCTGACGCTGCTGCACGTCCAGGACTACAACTCCGGCCCGATCATGGGCCTGGACAACCAGTACCACACCATGGGCGGCGCCGACTTCAACATCGCGATGACCGACATGCTGCTCACCGGCTTCCCGGTCGCGGGCAACACCGCCAACATGTTCCCGGCGCTGGCCCCCTCCCAGGTGGGCATCGGCCTGCCCGCCTCGGTCAACGCGGGCAACGGCTACATCGCGCCGGCGCAGGTGGACCAGGCGCTGGACTGCCTGACCAAGAAGACCAACTGCGGCGGCTACGTCACCCACGGCACCTGGCCGGCGCTGCGGGGCCTGATGACGTGGTCGGTGAACTGGGACAAGTACAGCAACTGGGAGTTTGAGAACAACTTCGACAGCTACTTCGGCTGAGCCGCCGGGTGGCTTCCTGAACGCGTATGGCCCGGTCTCCGAGGGCGGTGACCGGGTCATACGCTTGGGCCCCCGGGCCCGGGACACCGGCGGCGCCCGGCAACCCGGCAACCCGGCAACCGGCACCCGGTGAAGGCGGAGCAGATGACCACCCGGACCCACCCCGTCGACCACGAACTCATCGAGGCCGCGGCCCACATCGCCCGCACCCGCTGCCGGGGCGACAACCACACCATGGCGGCCGCGGCCCGCGCCCGGGACGGCCGCATCGTCACCGCGGTGAACGCCTACCACTTCACCGGCGGCCCCTGCGCCGAACTGGTCCTCATCGGCGCGGCAGCCGCCCAGGGCGCCTACCAGCTGGACACGATCGTCGCCGTGGGCGACCGCGAGCGGGGGGTCGTCCCCCCGTGCGGCCGGTGCCGCCAGGTCCTTCTCGACTACTTCCCCGGCCTCCAGGTCATTGTCGGCGGGGGCGCGGGCGGGGGCGGGGGCGAGGCCGTCCGCACCGTCGCGATCACCGATCTGCTGCCCGACAGCTACGTCTGGGCCGACCACCAGCTCGGCTCCGGGTAGCTCCCCACGCGAACGCGGGCGGTGGCCGGCCCGTGCGACGGTCCGCGGGAATCACCCGGGCGCCTCGGCGGAATATATGACGAACCGTGACATCATGCCGTTGGCAGGCGTGTTGGCGGCTGGTCGGTCGAGGTGAGGGGATGGCGGTGGCCCGAGGGACCCGAGGGCGGGGCGGTTCGGCCGCGGTGTGCGGCGCGCTGCTCGCCGGGGCGGCGCTGACCCTGCCCACCGCCGGACAGGCCGCCGGGCTGACCGCCCGACAGGTCGCCCAGCAGGCCGCCCAGCAGGCCGTCGGACGAGCGGCAGCACACCGCCCCGGGGT
>NZ_FMCH01000577.1 GCF_900091855.1 Streptomyces sp. DvalAA-14 | reverse complement strand
TACGCCCTCGCGCTGCTCCTGCTGCTCGCCGCCGCCACCGCGATCGGCGGCCCGCCCGGTGGCGGGCACCACCGCCCTGGGCCTGCTGCTCTTCACCGCCCGGCTGCTCGCCGTGCACGGCCGGCCGCGGACCGCCGCGGCCGGCCTGGCCGCGGCCTGCGCGGGCGAAGCCCTCGTGCTCGGCGCGGCCGAACTGCACCTCGGCCCCGGCGGCGACCCCGCCGAGGCGCTGATCTGCGGCGCCGCCGCCCTCGCCCTGATCGTGCAGGCGTTCCGGGTGCTGCCCGCCGCCTCGGCCCACCGCCGCCCGATCCGTCTGTGACCTCCGTACCACCGAACCAGGAGAACCCGTGACCAGCCACCGACCCCCCTCCCCTCGACCCAGCCGAGCGCCGCGTCCCGTCCGGGGAGGCGGACGATGAGAGTGCTGCTGCTGGGGGCCGACGGATTCCTGGGCCGGCACGTCGCCGAACGGCTGCTGGCCGACCCCGCCGTACAGCTCACCGCGCTGGGCCGCAGCGACGAGTCGGACGTGCGGTTCGACCTGTCCAGCGGCGCCCCCGGGGTGCTCGCCCGCTTCCTGGACGCCGTGCATCCCGGCGTACTGATCAACTGCGCCGGGGCCACCCGGGGCAACGCCCGGGATCTGACCCGGCAGAACACCGTCGCGGTGGCCACCGTCTGCGAGGCGCTGCGCCGCAGCTCGGTCGCCGCCCGCCTGGTGCAGGTCGGGTGCGCCTCGGAGTACGGGCCGTCCCCGGCCGGGTCCTCCACCGGCGAGGACGCCGTGCCGCGCCCCGGCGGCCCGTACGGGGTGAGCAAACTCGCCGCCACCGAGCTGGTGCTCGGCTCCGGCCTGGACGCGGTGGTGCTGCGGGTGTTCAGCCCGGTCGGCCCCGGCACACCGACCGGCTCACCGCTGGGCCGGATCGCCGAGACCCTGCGCCGCGTGATGCAGAACGGCGACGCCGAGCTGAGGCTCGGCGGCCTCGGTGTCCAGCGCGACTTCGTCGACGCCCGGGACGTGGCCCGGGCCGTGCACGCCGCCTCGCTGTCCGCCGCCCAGGGCGTGGTGAACATCGGCAGCGGCCGGGCGGTACGGCTGCGGGACATGGCCGCCGCGCTCGCCCATGTGGCCGGCTACGACGGGGTGCTGCAC
>NZ_FMCH01000582.1 GCF_900091855.1 Streptomyces sp. DvalAA-14 | reverse complement strand
GCCGCCCTGTTCGCCGCGGCCGCGCTGACCGCCGACGGTCTGGCCGGGGTCGGCGCGCTCACCGCCGGAGCCACCGTCAGCACCCAGTTCGGCGCCGCCCCGCCGGCCGCGGCGGCCGACAACGGCCTGGCCCTGACCCCGCAGATGGGCTTCAACAACTGGAACTCCACCCACTGCCGGGCCGACTTCGACGAGGCGATGGTGGAGGGCATCGCCGACCTCTTCGTCTCACGGGGGCTCGAGGCGGCCGGCTACACCTATGTGAATCTCGACGACTGCTGGGCGCTGCCGCAACGCGACACGCGAGGTGACCTGGTCGCCGATCCGGTCCGCTTCCCGCACGGCATCAAGGCCGTCGCCGACTACGTCCACGCCAAGGGCCTGAAGTTCGGCCTCTACTCCAGCGCCGGCACCAAGACCTGCGACAGCAACGGCTTCCCCGGCGGCCTCGGCCACGAGCGGCAGGACGCCGAGTTGTGGGCGTCCTGGGGCGTCGACTACCTGAAGTACGACAACTGCAACAACACCGGCACCGACACCAGGGTCCGCTACCAGGCGATGGCCGACGCGCTGAAGGCGACCGGCCGGCCGATCCTCTACAGCGTCTGCGAGTGGGGCTCCACCCAGCCGTGGACCTGGGCGCCGGCGCTGGGCAACTCCTGGCGCACCACCGGTGACATCGGCGACTCCTGGTCGAGCATGATCGGTATCGTACATCAGAACCAGGCGCTGGCCGGTTACGCCCGGCCCGGCGCCTGGAACGACCCGGACATGCTGGAGGTCGGCAACGGCGGCATGACCGACACCGAGTACCGCACCCACTTCAGCCTCTGGTCGGAGATGGCGGCGCCGCTGCTGATCGGCAGCGATCTGCGCGGGGCGAGCGCCGCGACGCTGGCGATCCTGAAGAACACCGACGTGATCGCGGTGGACCAGGACCCGCTCGGCCGGCAGGGCACGGTGGTCTCGTCCGGTGGCGGACTGGTGGTGATGTCCAAGCCGCTGGCCGACGGCAGCCGCGCGGTCACGCTCACCGATGAGAACGCCTCGGCCGGGACCGTCGCGACGACCGCGGCGGAGATCGGCCTGGACGGCGCCTCCTCGTACACCGTCAAGGACCTGTGGTCGAAGGCGGTGTCCGCCTCGACCGGCCCGATCGCGGCCGTGGTCCCGGCGCACGGCACCGTGATGCTGCGGGTGACACCGAACCGGGTGACCGGTCCGGATGCCGCCGCCCGGCGGGCCGGCTGACCGGGCGCCACCCGTGTCAAGATCTTGCACACAGCGGAAAACGGCATAACTCCCCTATCGGGGCAAGGGGTTCGCCGCATCTTCGGTTGTCGACAGCAGGCGCGCGAAGCTGTGAATCGGTGAGGCGAATCCTGTTCACTTTCTTGACGTGTCAGCAACAGCGCCGTAATCATCACAGCATCCAGAGAGCGCTCTCTCACCCTCCGGCGACGACACTCAGGAGACGCCGTGACCGGCAGCCCCCCACGTCTGTTCACCCCCCACCTGTTCGGCAGATACCCCCGATCACTGGTCTTCGCCTGCGTAGCGGCGCTGATCGCGACCTTCGCTCTGGTGATCCTCCAGACCCCGGCCAGAGCCGCGGGCACCCTCCTGTCCCAGGGCAAGCCCGCCACGGCCTCCTCCACGGAGAACGCGGGCACCCCGGCGGCCTCCGCGGTCGACGGCAACACCGGCACCCGCTGGTCCAGCGCCGCCGCCGACCCGCAGTGGCTCCAGGT
>NZ_FMCH01000583.1 GCF_900091855.1 Streptomyces sp. DvalAA-14 | reverse complement strand
CCGAGACCAGCAGCACGTCGGGGCCGCAGCCGTCGGCGGGCCGGCCCAGCACGTCCATGCCGCCGATCCGGTCCAGGGCGGGCAGCGGCTGCCCGGCCGTCTCCTTGGGGAAGCGGACCACGGTGGGCGCGTCGGACACATCGAGTGCTTCGCGCAGCTGGGCCCGCAGCTGGTCGGCGTCGCGCGGGGCGGCGATCCGCAGCCCGGGGACGACCTGGAGGATGGACATGTCCCACATGCCGTTGTGCGAGGCGCCGTCCACGCCGGTCACCCCGGCCCGGTCCAGCACGAAGGTCACACCGCACTTGTGCAGGGCGACATCCATCAGCACCTGGTCGAAGGCCCGGTTCAGGAAGGTCGCGTAGACCGCCACCACCGGGTGCAGGCCGCCGGTGGCCAGGCCCGCCGCGGAGGTGGCGGCGTGCTGCTCGGCGATACCGACGTCGAAGACCCGGTGCGGGAAGGCGGCGGCGAAGCCTTCCAGGCCCACCGGCTGCAGCATCGCGGCGGTGATCGCGACCACGTCGGGCCGCTCGTCGCCGATCCGCACCATCTCCTGGCCGAACACCGAGGTCCACGACGGGCCCCGGGCGGGGGCCAGCGGGCGGCAGGTCAGCGGGTCCATGGCGCCGACGGTGTGGAAGTGGTCGGCCTCGTCCTGCTCGGCGGCCGGATAGCCGCGGCCCTTCTCGGTCAGGCAGTGCACCAGCACCGGGCCGCTGAAGCGGCGGGCGCGGCGCAGCGCGGACTCCACCGCGGCGATGTCGTGGCCGTCGATCGGGCCGAGGTACTTCAGGCCCAGGTCCTCGAACATGCCCTGCGGCGCGAAGGCGTCCTTGAAGCCCTTCTTGGCGCCGTGCAGGGACTCGTAGAGCGGCTGGCCGATGACCGGCGTCTGCTGCAGGACCTGTTTGCCCCAGGACAGGAAGCGCTCGTAGCCGTCGGTGGTGCGCAGGGTGGACAGGTGGTTGGCCAGGCCGCCGATGGTGGGGCCGTAGGAGCGCTCGTTGTCGTTGACGACGATGATCAGCGGCCGGTCGCCGGTGGCGATGTTGTTCAGCGCCTCCCAGGCCATGCCGCCGGTCAGCGCGCCGTCGCCGATGACGGCCACCACGTGGTCGTCGCGGCCGCGCACCTCGTTGGCCTTGGCCAGGCCGTCGGCCCAGCCCAGCACGGTCGAGGCGTGGCTGTTCTCGATCACGTCGTGCTCGGACTCGGCCCGCGAGGGGTAGCCGGACAGGCCGCCCCTGCTGCGCAGTCCGGAGAAGTCCTGGCGGCCGGTGAGCAGCTTGTGGACGTAGGACTGGTGGCCGGTGTCCCACAAGATCCGGTCCGCGGGCGAGTCGAAGACCCGGTGGAGCGCGATCGTCAGCTCCACCACGCCCAGATTCGGTCCCAGGTGACCGCCGGTCCTGGCCACCGCCTGGACCAGGAAGTCGCGGATGTCGGCGGCCAGTTCGTCGAGCCGGCCGTCGGGCAGCGCCTTCAGGTCGCGTGGGCTTGCGATGTTCTCCAGCAACGACACTTGTGGACCTCGTTCCCCTGCCGGGATTGCTTCGTATCGCCGGCCGCCTGTCCTCGGCCGGCGACGGTACGCCGACGAGCCACCGGCGTGGGCGCTTCGGCCGCGCCGGTGGCTCGTCGGCGATCACTCGTCGGTGATCACTCGCTGTCGATCATCGGGAGGTCACTTCGCACGGTTGGACGCGACGGTCTCCCGGACGGCGCGGATGGACTCCTTCAGCGAGGTCATGGTGGCCAGGACCGCGGTGGGCTCGTAGCCGCAGTGCGCCATGCAGTTGTCGCAGCGGTCGTCCTTGCCCCGGCCGTACTTGTCCCACTCCGTCTTCTCGATCAGCTCGTCGTACGTGGGCACGTACCCGTCGGCCATCAGGTAGCACGGGCGCTGCCAGCCGAACAGCGAGTAGTTGGGGATCGCCCAGGCGGTGCACTGGAAGTCGGCCTTGCCCTCCAGGAAGTCCAGGAAGAGCGGCGAGTGGTTGAGCCGCCACTTGCGCCGGTTGCCGTCGCCGAACGCCTTCTTGAACAGCTCGCGGGTCTGCGTCACGCCCAGGAAGTGGTCCTGGTCGGGCGCCTTCTCGTAGGCGTAGGCGGGCGACAGCATCATCTCGTCGACCTGCAGCTCGTCATTGAGGTAGTTCATCACCTCGATGATCGTCTGCGGTGTGTCGGTGTTGAAGAAGGTGGAGTTGGTGGTCACCCGGAATCCGCGGCGCTTGGCCTCCTTGATGGCCTCGACCGCCTCGTCGAAGGTGCCCTCCTTCGCGACCGACTCGTCGTGCCGCTCCCGCATGCCGTCGATATGCACAGTGAACGCGAAATACGGAGACGGGGTGAATTTGTCCATCTTCTTACGCATGAGCAGCGCGTTCGTGCAGAGGAACACGTACTTCTTGCGCTTGACGAGCTGGCGCACGATCTCGTCGATCTGGGGGTGCATCAGCGGCTCGCCGCCCGCGATGGAGACCATCGGGGCGCCCGACTCCAACACCGCGCCGACGGCCTGTGCCACCGGCATGCGCTGCTTCAGCACCCCGGCCGGGTGCTGGATCTTGCCGCAGCCCTCACATTTGAGGTTGCAGGCGAAGAGCGGTTCGAGCTCGACGATCAACGGGAACTTTTCGCGTCGCCTGACCATTTTCTGTTCGAAGAGGTACGACGCGACACGGACGGTCTGACGGAGCGGCATAGCCATCTAGCTCACCTCCAGGGGAGCGCGGTAGTGCGGTGCCAATCATGAAAGGCGGGAACAAGATCTCTCAGCACCCGGATAGCGATGAATCCGGTGCGCAGCGTTCCGACCCGCACGAGTTCGAACTCGGGCGTGTCGACGACGACGCGGGCCGCCGCGATGTGGTGCACGCCCTCGGCGAGGGCGGCGCGCCGCATCGCGGCCGATTCCATGTCCACGGCGATGGCACCACTCGCCGCGAGTGCGGTGCGCTCGGCGCCCCGCACGACATGGTCGGATTCCGCGAGGGTGCCGGTGTGCACGGTGTGGCCCGCGACCTTGAGGGCGTCGGCGAGTGCCGCGCTCTCGTGCCCGTCGTCGGGGACGACGACGTCGCCCGGCCGCATGCCCGGGGCGAGCCCCGCGCAGAAGCCGGTGGTCAAGACGGCCGCGCCGTGCAGCGCCGGGTCGTGCAGGGCCTGGCGAACGGCCCGGTCGGCGGCTTTGGGTCCCATGCCGGTACGCAGCACGGTGATCGGGTCCGCGACCTTGGCCGTGCCCCTGCGCAGGGCGAACCGCTCGATGCGCAAGGCGCACACCACCAGCAGGGGCGGCAGGGTACGGCCCACGAACTAGGCCCCCTTTCCTGTGCTGCTGCCGCCCGCCGCGACCGCGGCGGAACCGGGGTGGCCCGCGCCGAACGGCTCGTCGCGCACATAGCGGCCGAGCGCGGTCAGCGGGAAGACCATCCGGTACAGGTGGTAGTTGATGGAGAAGTCCCGGGGGAACCCGGTTCCGGTGAAGTACGGCTCGTCCCAGGAGCCGTCCTCCAGCTGGGTCTCGGTGAGCCAGCGCACCCCGCGTTCGACGGCCTCGCCGTCGCGCTCGCCGGCGGCGAGCAGGGCCAGCAGCGCCCAGGCGGTCTGCGACGGGGTGGAGTGGCCGCGGCCGGCCCACTCCCGGTCGGAGTAGGAGCGCAGGTCCTCGCCCCAGCCGCCGTCGGTGTTCTGCACCGACTCCAGCCAGGACACCGCCCGGCGGATCGCGACGTGCGAGGTGGGCAGCCCGGCGGCGGCCAGCGCGGGTACGGCCGAGCCGGTGCCGTAGATGTAGTTGACCCCCCAGCGGCCGAACCAGGCGCCGTTGTCCTCCTGTTCGGCGAGCAGCCAGTCGATGCCCCGCAGGGTGTGCGGGTCGTTCTCCAGGCCGAGCGCGGCCATCATCTCCACCACGTGCGCGGTGACGTCGGCGGACGGCGGGTCGATGACCTCGCCGAAGTCGCAGAACGGCAGCCGGTTGGGGAAGGGGCTGGTGTTGTCGGCGTCGAAGGCGCCCCAGGCGCCGTTCCTGGACTGCATGCCGACATTCCAGCGCACCGCGCGTTCCACCGCGGAGTCCAGCCGGGCCTGGTCGGGGTGGGCGACCCGGCGCAGCGCGAGCACCACCTCGGCGGTGTCGTCGATGTCCGGGTAGTTGTCGTTGTGGAATTCGAAGGCCCAGCCGCCCGGCGTCAGTTGCGGGCGCTGCACGGACCAGTCGCCGGGCCGGGTGATCTGCTCGCCGAGCATCCACTCGGCGGACTTCACCAGCGCGGGGTGGTCGGCGGGCAGTCCGGCGTCGGCCAGCGCGATGGCGGCCAGACAGGTGTCCCAGACCGGGGACTGGCAGGCCTCGATCATCCGCACCCCGTCCTCGGGCCAGACCGCGAACCGGTCCAGCGAGTCCAGGCCGGCCTTGACCACCGGGTGGTCCAGCCGGTAGCCGAGCAGGTGCAGGGCGATCACCGAGTACACCGCGGGCGGCTGGATGCCGCCCCAGCAGCCGTCGGCCTCCTGGCGTTCGATGATCCAGCGGGCGCAGGCGTTCATCGCCGAGCGGCGCACCGAGCGCGGGGTGACGCGGCGGTAGACGTGCAGCATCTGGTCCAGGCGCTGGAAGACGCCGTCCCAGCTGGTGATGGGGGCCTTGCGCTGCTTCGGGCTGGGCTGCTCGGGGTTGATGTGCAGTTCGTCGATGCCGAAGGGCGCCGGGTGGACCGGGCGGTGCGCGGCCACGATCGTCAGCGGCACGATGGTCTGCCGGGCCCAGCAGCCGAACGAGTAGATGTTCAGCGGCATCCACTTGGGCAGGTAGATCAGCTCCGGCGGCAGTTCCGGCAGGTCGTCCCAGCTCCACCAGCCGAACAGCGCCAGCCAGATCCGGGTGAAGACCCGGCTGCCGGCCACTCCGCCCTCGCCCCGGGACCACTTGGCGGCCAGCGCCATGTGCGCCTCGTCCGGGGAGTCCCCGGCGAGCCGCAGGGCCACATAGGCCTCGACGGTGGCCGACAGGTCGCCGGGACCGCCGTGGAAGGTGGCCCAGGCGCCGTCCTCGCGCTGCTGGGACCGGATCCAGCGGGCGGAGGCGGCGAGCACGTTGTCGTCCCGGATGCCGAGGAACTCCCGCAGCAGCAAGTCCTCGGCGTCCATCGTCACGTTGGTCTCGAGGTCGCCCTTCCACCAGCCGTCCGGGTGCTGACGGGCCAGGAGGTGGTCGGTGGCATGCCCGACGGCACGCCGGGCCGCCGCCTCGGTGGCACCGGGTGGAACAGGGTCCGGTTCCGAGGTGCTGCTGGCCGAGGGCGTACCTGGACTGCCATCGGTCGTCGCTGTCATGGCTTCCCCTTTGCAGTTGAGACGTCTGCGGTGTTGGGGGCGGCCGTCGGCCGTCACATGAAAGGGACTGGCGACGTCAAACGCTCCACTGGGTGTTCTTTATTTTTCGCGAACCACCACAAAATCCGCCAGTCCCACGAGCTTGTGTTGAATGTGTTCCGGCATGTCGATCTTGTCGAGGGCGGCGATGGCGGTCGCGTACTGCCTTCTGGCCTCCTGCGAGGTCCATTCCCGGCCACCGGCCTCTTCGATCAACGCTGCGCGCAGGGCGAACTCTTCCTCGCTGAAGGCATCGTCTTCAGGATTTTTGGCGTCGGCTGCCAGGAGCTCACCCAGCCGCTCCGACGCGGGACCGCCGGCCGCGAGCGCGGCGACCACCGGCAGCGACTTCTTACGCTGCCTCAGGTCGCTCCAGGTCTGCTTTCCGGTGGTGGCCGGATCCCCCCAGATGCCCAGCAGGTCGTCGATCGCCTGGAAGGCCAGCCCCAGGTGGTAGCCGTACTCCTCCAGCGCGTCGGCGTCCGCCTCGGAGGCGCCGCCCAGCACCGCGCCGATGGAGGAGGCGCAGGCCAGCAGCGCCCCGGTCTTGTTGCCCTCCATCTCCAGGCACTCCTCGACGGTGACCCGCTCGCGGTGCTCGAAGGAGATGTCCTGGGCCTGACCGTCGATCAGTTTGCGGGTGGCGGTGGTCAGCCGGCGGGTGGCGCGTCCCGCGTCGACGGTGCCCTGCTCCAGCAGCACCTCGTTGGCCAGCGCGAACAGCGCGTCGCCGACCAGGATGGCCTGCGCCGGGCCGTGCACCTTCCACACCGTGTCGCGGTGCCGGCGCTGCTCGTCGCCGTCCATCAGGTCGTCGTGCAGAAGCGAGAAGTTGTGCACCAGCTCCACCGCCACGGCGCCGGGCACGCCGGTCTCGGCGGGCGCGCCGGCGGCCTGCGCCGACAGCAGCGCCAGCGCCGGGCGCACGGCCTTGCCGCCGTCGCCGTCCGCGGGCCGGCCGGTGCTGTCGATCCAGCCGAAGTGGTAGGACGCGACGGTGTCCATCGGGGGGGCGAGGCGTGCCACGGCCGCGCGGAGCACCGGGGTGGTCAGGATGCGGCCGTTTTCCAGCAGCCCGATGACGCTGTCAGCGGTCACGTTCTCTCCTCTTGTTGCACCAATAGCACTCATGCCGCCTCCAGGACGCCGTTGTCGATTGGCAGCCCGAGGGCGGACAAAGCTTCTCGGGAGGCGTACAGGCCGCTGCGTACCGCGCCTTCCATGGTCGCGGGCCAGCCGGTGGCGGTCCATGCCCCGGCCAGGAAGAGCCCGGGGGCGCTCGTCGCGGGTCCGGGGCGCAAAGCAGCGACGCCCGGCGTGGGTGCGAAGGTCGCGGTGCGCTCCCGGGTGACGAAGAAGTCGCGGACACCGGCGCCGCGGGCCGCGGGGAGCAGTCGCTCCAGTTCGGGCAGATAGCGGTCGCGCAAGGTGGCGACCGGCAGGTCGATCTCGTCGTGGGCGGCGGACTGGGACAGCGCCAGGTACTGGCCGCCGCCGGTCAGTCCGGAGGTCTCGGTGCGGTCGAAGACCCACTGGACGGGGCTGCCGAGAGCCGCGAGGAACGGCTGCTCCAGCACCCTTTTGTCGTAGACCACATGGACATTGAGGATCGGCGCGGTGCCGATGCGCAACAGCTTTTCCGGGTCTTCCAGCGCGCCGGGCGGCAGCAGCGCGTGGGTCTCGCGCTGAGGGACCGCCAGCACCACGGTGTCGGCGAGGAGTTGCTCGACGCGGCCGGGTCCGGTCTCCACCGGGATCCGCCAGCCGCCGCCGGTCTCCGGCTCGACGGCGGTCGCCCGGGTGCGCAGCAGGGTGCGCACGCCGGCCGTGTCCAGCGCGGTGCGGGCCCGGCCGTCGTGCAGTGCGCCCAGCGGGGCGGCGGCCCAGCCGATGTCGGCGGCGCCCGGCTCGGACAGCAGCCCGGTCTTGAAGACCATCGCGGCCAGCGCCAGCGAGGACTCCCCCGCGGTCGCGTTGAGGGTGGCCACGCCCACCAGGTCCCACAGTGCCTCGACGGTCCGCGGCGACTGCCCGTGCGCGGCCAGCCAGCTGCCGAAGTCCTGCCCGTCCAGCGCCGGGTCGGTCAGCTCCAGCCGGCGCAGCGCGAGGGCGGCGCGGCCGACGGAGGCCCGTTCGCGCAGCGACAGGTGCGGGTAGCGGGCCAGGCTGGCGGCCAGGTGCAGCGGCACCGGCAGCCCGGCCCGGCTGATCCGGCCCAGCCGTCCGGTCCGCACGTCGCGCACCGGTACGTCCAGCCGGCTCTGCAGGGTGATCAGGTCGCGGGCGGCGATCCGGTCCAGGAACCACTGGTAGGCGGTGCAGCAGCGCAGGAAGACGTGCTGGCCGTTGTCCACGGTGAGTTCACCGCGCCGGAAGGAGAAGGCGAGCCCGCCGAGCCGGGGCCGGGCCTCGGTGAGGGTGACCTTGACGCCGGCGTCGGCCAGCGCGAGCGCGGCGGTGGTGCCGGCCAGCCCGCCGCCGACGACCACCGCGGTACGGGGGCCGGGCCCGGTGCCGGATCCGGCGCCGGTGCGCGCGTCGCCGCCGATGTGCGTGCTGCTCATGCGCCCTCCCCTCGCGCGGCGCCGCGGCGGGTGCGGCGGACCGGCACCGAAGGTGACGCCGTGCGGGGAGCCGGGGTTGCCTCGCGTCGCGGGTTGCGTGCGGCCGGGCCCGCGCCGTCGCGGCTGGATCTCACGCGTCCCTCCGCGGCAGGCGCGCGGTACGCCGGGCGTCGAGGCCGGTAAGACCGCGCAGCGCGACGTACGCCTTCTCGCGTCCGGGCAGCGACACCCGGCCGCGCAGGACGGCCTCGGGGTCGGCGGCGATGCGTTCCAGCAGGCGGCGGTAGATGCCCGCCATGGCCGCGACGCAGGCGCCGCTGCGCCGGTCCAGCATCGGCAGCAGCCGGTAGCCGGTGGCGAACAGCGCCCGGGCGCGGCGTACTTCGAATTCGACCAGACCGGTGAAGTCCGAGCCGGCCGGCGGGGTGTCGGTATGGAAACCGGCCGCGCAGCCGAACTTGGCGAGGTCTTGGGCGGGCAGGTAGGTACGCCCGTTGGCGGCGTCCTCGCGGACGTCCCGGAGGATGTTGGTGAGTTGCAGGGCGAGGCCGAGGGTATCGGCGAATTCGGCGGCACGTGCTGGATCGTTCCCATCCACGGTGCCGAAAACGCCCAGCGAAAGCCTTCCGATCGCACCGGCCACACACCGGCAGTAAACGGCCAGATCGTCCCAGGTTTCGTAGCTCTCGCCCCGAACGTCCATTTGAACGCCGTCGATGAGTTCGTCCAGCCCGGCGAGCGGGAGGGCGAACCTGGTCGCGGCGTCGGCCAGGGCGACCGCCACCGGGTCGATGTCGTCCTCGGCCACCGCGCCCTCGCGGACCCGGGCGAGGGTGGCCCGGGTGGTCTCGAGCCGGGTCACCTTCTCCGCGGGGTCGAGTTCGCCGTCGCCGATGTCGTCGACCCGCCGGGAGAACGCGTAGAGAGCCGACATGGCCTGCCGCTTGGCGGTGGGCAGAAGTCGGATTCCATAGGCGAAGTTTCGAGCCTCGTGGCCGGTCACGGTCTCACAGTACCTGTATGCCGCAAGTACCTGTCCGGACGTCTGGGCGGAACCGTTCACGGTCCGGCTCACCCCTTCCTTCGCAATGTCGAACCCACCTCGCGCAGCAGGCCGGGCTTGGTGGCTTTGGGCGATACCGCGAGCACGTCGTAGCCGGCGTTCTCCACCGCCTTCAGCGCGGCGCGTCCGCCGCCGACGAATCCCGCGAGCAGCAGCCGAAGCCTGCCACGGACACTGCCCACCAGGGGAGTGCCCTCGGCCAGCAGTTCGCCGGCCCGCGCGGCTTCGAAGGCGATCAGCTCGCGGACCTGCGCGCCGGCGCTCGGCGCGGCCAGGTCCTCCTCGCTCACCGAGAAGCGTTTCATGTCGTCGGCCGGCAGGTAGATCCGGTCCCGGCCGAGGTCCTCGGCCACGTCCTGCAGGTGTTCGACGACCTGCAGCGCGGTGCACACCGCGTCCGAGCGGCGGACCCGCTCGGGCGTCGAGGTGCCGGTGAGGGACAGCACGAGCCGGCCGACCGGATTGGCGGACAGTTCGCAGTAGGCCAGGAGGTCGTCCCAGGTGCCGTAGCGGCGGATCCGCTGGTCCTGGCGGTTGGCGGCGATCAGGCCGAGGAAGGGTTCGGGCGTGAGGCGGTGGCGCCGCACGGTGGGCTGCAGAGCGGTCAGCAGCGGGTGCCGCGGGGTGCCGTCGAAGACCCGGCCGAGGTCGGTCTCGAAGGCGTCGAGCAGCGCCGTCGTGTCGCCGGCCGCCGCCGGGTCCAGGCCCAGCAGCGCCGCGTCGTCCCGGCCGCCGTTGGCCAGGTCGCCGTCGCCGATGTCGTCGACGAGCCGGGCGTATCCGTAGACGGCCATCAGGTCGCGGCGCCAGGCACGCGGCAGGAACACCGGTGCCACGGGGAAATTCTCGCGCGCCGCCTTGTCCAGGACGGCCCGGGACGAGTCGTCCCCGGTCACCGCGGGGTTCCCGGCACACAGGCGGCGAACGTGCCCCGGAGCAGGATGGTCCCGATCATCATGGCCGCCACATCCCCCGTTCTACACCGCCCCGTCTGATCTTCCCATTTCGGACACGCCGCACCAGGCATCCCGCACACCCGGTATCGATCATCAGCAGGCTCCCAGCACCGGTACAGCTTACGTCGGGCGATTCTCCGGCGTACGCCGGGGGCGTGACCGGACGATCAGGTCACGCCCAGGGGCGGGACCCGCGATCGGTCACGACAACGCACAACACGCGACCCCCGCCGGATCATCCGGCGGGGGTCGCTCATCATGCCCTGGAATTGTTGCAGTTCGGTCACTTGCCGCTGTGCGCCTCGTAGGCCTCGATGACCTCGTCGGTCGGGCCGTCCATCAGCAGCTCGCCCTTTTCCAGCCAGATCACCCGGTCGCAGGTGTCCCGGATGGAGTTGTTGTTGTGGCTGACCAGGAAGACGGTGCCGGCCTCCTTGCGCAGCTCGCGGATGCGGTCCTCCGAGCGCCGCTGGAAGGCGCGGTCGCCGGTGGCCAGCGCCTCGTCGATCATCAGCACGTCGTGGTTCTTGGCCGCGGCGATGGAGAAGCGCAGCCGGGCGGCCATGCCGGAGGAGTAGGTGCGCATCGGCAGCGAGATGAAGTCGCCCTTCTCGTTGATGCCGGAGAAGTCCACGATGCCCTTGAAGCGGTGCCGCACCTCCTCTTGCGACATGCCCATGGCGAGACCGCCGAGCAGCACGTTGGTGGCACCGGTCAGGTCGTTCATCAGCGCCGCGTTCACACCCAGCAGCGACGGCTGGCCGTCGGTGTAGATCTTGCCGCTCTCCGTGGGCAGCAGCCCGGCGATCGCCCGCAGGATCGTGGACTTGCCCGAACCGTTGGAGCCGATGATGCCGATCGCCTCGCCGCGGTAGGCGGTGAAGGTGACACCGCGCACCGCGTGCACCCGCCGGACGTTGGGCGAGCCCTTGCGGGACAGCAGCCGGTACAGCGCGGCGGTCGCGGTGCCCCGGCCGGTGCCGGCGCCGTACACCGTGTAGACGATGTGGACGTCGTCCACGATCACGGTGGGCACCCGGGACCCGGAGGCCGGTGTGCTTACCAGGGTCTGCTGCTCAGCCACGGCCATACTGCTCTTCAGCCTTCCAGAAGTAGATGTAGCCGCCGACACCGACCACCAGCGCCCAGGCCACCGCGCTCGCCCACACGTGCGGCGGCATCTGCGAGCCGGTGACGCTGTCGATCAGCGCGAAGCGCATCAGGTCGATGTAGACCGCGGCCGGGTTGATGTCCAGCAGGATCCGTACGTAGTGCGGCGCGCTCGCGGTGAGCTTGTCGATGCTGTACATGACGCCGGACATGTACATCCAGGTACGCAGCAGGAACGGCATCAGCTGCGCCAGGTCGGTCATCTTGCTGCCGAGCCGGGCCACGATCAGCGCCAGGCCGGTGTTGAACACCCACTGGGTGAGCAGCGCGGGGATGACCAGGAACCACGACATGTCCGGGGTCTCACCGGTCATCAGCACGATCGTGAACAGCACGAACATCGACATCAGCAGCTGCTGGAGCTGCATCAGCGTCAGGGCGATCGGCATCGAGGCACGCGGGAAGTGCAGCGCCCGGATCAGGCCCAGGTTCCCCGCGATCGCCCGGACTCCACTCATCACCGAGGACTGGGTGAAGGTGAAGATGAACACGCCGGTGACCAGGAAGGCGATGAAGTTGTCGATGCCCTTGCTGGTGCCGATCAGCAGACCGAAGATCAGGTAGTAGACGGCCGCGTTGAGCAGCGGCGTCATCACCTGCCACAGCTGGCCCAGCCGCGCCTGGGTGTACTGGGCAGCGGTCCGCGCCTTGGCGAACTCGTTGATGAAATGTCGGCGGCCCCACAACTGCCGGGTGTACTCCGCCAGCCCGGGACGGGCACCGCTGACGGAAAGGCCGTACTTGGCCGCAAGTTCGGCGGGGCTGAGGCCGTCATCGGCCGAGGGTGCGGGTGGGGCACCGACGGCGACCGCACCATTGTGCGTTGTCTCGCTCACAGTTGACACTTTCGTCCTCAAGGTGCGCGCCGGGTAGGGGGATTCCCCGGCTGCGCCTGATGCTCTCAGGTCCGAGCTTTTCAGATGATCGGGGGTCGGCCCAGCCGGGTCAACCGCCAGACCGTGCGCCAGCGCATCGGTCGGCGTTTCCCGCAGGGAGTCGTCAGGCCCTCCAGGAATCCGCCGAGCCAGGCACGCAGCGCCTTGCTCGACGGCCGGCGCACCAGCGTAAGTGCGAACCATACGCCGAGATAGACCGGAACAAGGAGCCAGGGCAGATTGCGACGGGCCAGCCACACCCGGTTACGGGCCACCAGCCGGTGGTAGACCGCGTGCCGGGCGGGCGAGGTCGCCGGATGGTGCAGCACAAGATCGGAGCGGTACTCGATGTGCCAGCCGGCGTCAAGGGCCCGCCAGGCCAGATCGGTCTCCTCGTGGGCGTAGAAGAACGCGTCGGGCAGCGGGCCGACCTGCCGGAAGACCCGGGTGCGGACCGCGCAGGCGCCGCCGAGGAAGGAGGTGACCCGCGAGCTGCGCAGCGGATCGGAGTCGCCCAGCCGCGGCACATGGCGGCGCTGGGTGATGCCGGTGGCGGGGTCGACGATCCGGAAGCTGATGATGCCCAGCCCGGGGTCGGCCTCGAAGGCGGCTCTGACCTGTTCAGCGGTCTCCTCCGAGGGCAGCAGGCCGTCGTCGTCCAGGAACATCACCGCCTCCACCTCGGAGCCCCCAGGGCCGAACAGGCCGACGCCGACATTGCGCCCGCCGGGGATGCCGAGGTTCTCCGCCAGCTCCACCGTGCGCACCTCACCGGCCAGCGGCGGCAGCGGCGAGCCGTTGCCGACCACCGCGACCTCCACCTCGGGGCCCTGCTGCTTGGCGACCGAGTCCAGCAGGTCCTGCAGCTCGGCCGGCCGGGTGCCCATGGTGATGATCACCGCGCCCAGCTTCAACGGAACGTTCGCCCCGGCACTCATTGCGGCACTCATTTCAGTCTGCTCGACGCCAGGATGCTGACCAGGTGCAGCACCGTCTGCAGGACGGCGACACCGGCCAGCACCGCCACCGCGATCCTGGTGGCCAGCAGGTCGCCGTGGTAGTGGTCGGCCACCGCGGCGGCCAGGATCAGCAGCGACGCCTCGACGCCGCCGACCAGCCGGTGGAATTTCAGCGCGGACGCGGCCCGGCGGGCCAGCGCCACCCCGGACGAGCGCGGCACGTTCGCCGTCTCCTCGGCCGCGGGCATGCCCCGGCGGGTCCGGGCCACGTCCACCAGGTCGGTCTCGGCCTTGATCAAGATCGCGCCCAGCGCGGCCAGCGTGCCCAGGAACGCCCACTGCCACTTGGTGGTGGGACCGTCCTGGTGGAACACGTCGGCGGCCCGCAGCCCGAAGCCGACCAGCAAGGTCGCCTCCGACAGGTAGTGGCCCACCCGGTCCAGGTAGACGCCGACGGTGGAGGTCTGCCGGCGCCAGCGGGCCAGCTCGCCGTCCACGCAGTCCAGCAGCAGGTAGAGCTGGATCAGCAGCGCGCCGAGGATGCCGCCGGCCAGCCCCGGGATCAGCAGCGCGGCACCGGCCGCCATGCCGGCCACGATCATCAGATACGTGTACTGGTTGGGGCTCAGCGGCGAGTTGAGCAGCACCCGGGTGCAGCGCAGCGAGATCTCGCGCATGTACAGGCGCCCGGCCCAGTGCTCGCCGTTCTTCCGGTCCTTGATGCCACCGGGGTGCACGACCGGGCGCAGTTCAGCTACTGATGGCTTTGGCATAGTCGGCGTATGCGTCCCTGATGTCGGTGGCGGACAGGTCCAGGTGTTCCAGAATCGTGTAGCGCCCGGGGCGGGTCTGCGGCGCGTAGCGCACCGCCTCGACGAACTCCGCCTCGCTGAAGCCGATCTCGGCCGGCAGCACCGGCAGCCCGTGGTGGCGCAGCGTCTCGGCGATCAGCCCGGCCTCCTCGCCGGCGCCGCGCAGATGCATGGCGAAGGCCGCGCCGAGGCCGACCTGCTCGCCGTGCGCGGCGGCCCGCTGCGGGAAGAGCAGGTCCAGGGCGTGGCTGATCTCGTGGCAGGCGCCGGAGGAGGGGCGGGTGTCGCCGCTGATCGACATCGCGATGCCGGACAGCACCAGGCCCTCGGACAAGGTGACCAGGAAGTCGTCGTCGCCGATGCCGCCGGGGTGGCGCAGCACCGATTCGCCGGCGCTGCGGGCCATGGCGGCGGCCAGGCCGTCGACCGGCTCGCCGGTCTCGCGGTGGGACAGCTCCCAGTCCGCGATGGCCGACAGGTTGGACACCGCGTCGCCGATGCCGGCCCGGACGTAGCGGGCGGGTGCCTCGCGGATCACGTCCAGGTCGATGACCAGCGCCAGCGGGGTGGGGACGCCGTAGGAGCCGCGGCCGTTGTCGTTGTCCAAGGTGGACACCGGTGAGCAGATGCCGTCGTGCGAGAGGTTGGTGGCCACCGCGATCATCGGCAGTCCGACCCGGGCGGCGGCGTACTTGGTGACGTCGATGATCTTGCCGCCGCCCAGGCCGACCACCGCGTCGTAGCGCTTGCCGCGCATGCCGTCGGCGAGCTCGACGGCGGCGTCGATGGTGCCGCCGGGCACCGGGTACCAGTCGGCGCCGGGCAGCTCGGGGGTCAGCCGCTCGCGCAGCCTGGCACCCGAGCCCTCGCTGACCGCGATGGCCAGCTTGCCCGAGGCGGAGATCCGCTGGTCCGCCAGCACCTTCGACAAGTCGGCGAGCGCCCCGCCCTTGATGTCGACGACGACCGGCGAGGGAATCAGCCGGGTCAGTACTGGCACGCGATCTCCCGGCCCTTGGCGAGGTCGGCGTGGTTGTCGATCTCGACCCAGGGGACCTCGCCGATGGGGGCCGCGTCGATGGTGAAGCCGCGGTCGATCAACTCCTGGTAGCCGTCCTCGTAGTACAGCTGCGGGTCGCGCTCGAAGGTGGTCCGCAGCGCGTCGGCGAGTTCGGCGGCGGCCTCGGCCTCGATCAGCGTGACACCGATGTACTCGCCGCCGGCCTCGGCCGGGTCCATCAGCTTGGTGATCCGGCGTACGCCCCGGCCCGCCTCGACGACGACCTTCATCTCCTCGTCGGCGAGCTTCTTGACCGTGTCGAGGGCCAGGATGATCCGGCGCCCGTCGCCGCGGGCCGCCAGCAGGGTCCGCTCGACCGAGACCGGGTGCACGGTGTCGCCGTTGGCCAGGATCACGCCCTGCCCGATCACCTCGCGGGCGCACCACAGGGAGTAGGCGTTGTTCCACTCCTCGGCCCGGTCGTTGTCGATCAGGGTGACGGTGAGCCCGTACTTCGCCTCCAGCGCCGCCCTGCGCTCGTAGACGGCCTCCTTGCGGTACCCGACGACCACCGCGACCTCGGTCAGACCGATCTCGGCGAAGTTCGCCAAGGTCAGGTCCAGCACGGTGAGGCTGTCCTCGGCGCCCTCCGGGCCGACCGGCACCAGCGCTTTGGGCAGGGTGTCGGTGTAGGGGCGCAGACGCCGTCCGGCGCCGGCTGCCAGCACGAGGCCGATCATGCGGGTTCTCCTGTTTCGTCGTGTACAGCGGGGGCCCCGGAGGACACCCAGAAGCGAATGCTCTCGAAGACGACCAGCAGCGCCAGTACGGCGGCGAGCGCCGTCAGCGCGACCTGGAAACCCGAGTGCCTGCCGAGGGCGGCCGCGAGGACCGTCACCAGCAGCACTCGGCCCTCGTGCCCGCCCGCCGCGCGCACCAGGGCCCGTGGCGGGGTCCCGGCGCCGCCGCGGATGCGGTACACCGTGTCGTAGTGATGGTAGGCGACGGCTGCCACCAGCCCGTAAGCAGACGGCAATGATCCGTTCATGTTTGCGGCGAGCGCCAGCGCCAGGAAGGTGCTGTATTCGGCCGCCCGGAACACCGGCGGCACCAGCCAGTCCAGGGCGCCCTTGAGCGGGCGGGCCACCGCGAGCCCCGAGGTGAGGACGTATACGACGGCGCCGAGCACCGGCCAGGCGCTGCCGGCCGGGGCCAGCGCGGCGGTGACGGTCACGGCCGCGGCGCCGGCCAGGGCCAGCGCGGGCGGTGCGAAACCGGGCAGCCGGGCGGCCAG
>NZ_FMCH01000584.1 GCF_900091855.1 Streptomyces sp. DvalAA-14 | reverse complement strand
CGATCCGCCGCATCCCCCGGACCAGATAGGCGTGGTCGATCGGTGCGATGTCGTGCCGGTCCAGGCCGTGGTCCCGCAGCGTGGTGCGCAGATACGTCCGCCGGTGGCCCGCGTAGGGCGCGAAGGCACGGGTCGCCCGGGCCGCGAGGCGCTCCAGTTCGGTGGGGTCGGCGACCGGTCCCGGCACGAGGCGGATGCGCAGGCCGTGCAGGAAGCCGACCGCCTCGAACACGGCCTGCACCGGCGTCTCTTGGTGGTGGGTGAGGTGGCAGGTCGACGGGGTGCCGGGGACGGGGTCGAGCCGGCGGGCCAGTTCGTGCATGAGCCGGGCCGCCGCTTCCACGGGCAGCAGGTTCAAGTGGGCGCCCGGACGGCCCTGGATCCGTACCAGCGGAGCGGCGCCCGCCGGCTCCGCGACCGTCCCGGACCGGTCGCCCGGCGGGCCGTCCGATGGCATGCCCGTCAACAGGCCAAAGGCCCGGGCCAGTTCGGCCAGCGGGTTACTGGGGGTGCCGATCTCGCTCGGCCGGTCGCCGACCAGGATGCTGGGCCGGTAGACGACCACCCGCGCCCGCTGCTCCGCCGTCCACCGCCGGACGTAGTGCTCCGCCTCGAACTTCGAGCGCTCGTAGGCGTTTTCGAAGCCGTGCGCGCCGTCCAGGTCCGCCTCGCGGACGGCTCCGCTGCTGCGGCCGCCCGCGACGAAGGCCGTACTGACGTGGTGGACGCGTACGCCCGGGGCCGCGGCCGCGACCAGGCGCAGCAGATGACCGGTGCCCGTGACATTGGTCCGGTGCAGGGCTCTGGCCGGTGCGTTGAGGCCGACGTGGCCGGCCAGGTGCCAGAACTCGCCTGCCTGCGCGGCGAGTTTCTCGAACTCCCCCGGCGTCAGGCCGAGATCCTCGCGGTTCAGGTCGACCGGGACACCGCGGACCTGGTCCGGTACGGCCCGCACCAGGCGTTCGGGTACGCCGCTCGCCCGCAGGCACCGCACGAGTCGCTCGTGGACCGGCGGGCGGCCCCGGCGGGTCAGCGCGATGATCCGCTGTCCGGACTCCAGGAGGTACGGCAGGAGATGGATGCCGAGGAAGCCGGTGGCGCCGGTGATGACGATGGGCACGATGAACCCTCCCGGGTTGCTGGTCGGCAGGTCGCCGTGGAATGCCGGTGTCGACCGGTCGGGCCGAAGGGCCACCGCGACCGCCGGGATCGCGGGGGCCCGCCGGGATCACCGGGAACCCCCGGAGATCACCGGAGATCACGGGGACCACCGGGGGACCGCGGGAGCGGGCCGGCGATCAGCCGAGGGTCGCGAGTTCCTCCAACGATTCGAGCCATCGCTCGGGTACGGCCTGCCAGTTGGCGCTCGCGGCCGGGAAGACGACTGCGAGGCGGGCCTTGCGGCCGAAGGTCGAGAAGAAGGAGAAGCCGCGGTGTCCCGGGATCAGCGGCGGGACGAAGAGGGCGGTGTGCGCCGGATTCCCGTCGAAGGACAGCCCGTCCGGCAACGCGCGGTTGGAGGCGACCAGTTGCGTCCGGCGCGGCTGGAGGTAATTGCGAACCGTCCAGCGGGCGAGCGGATCGGGGCACAGCCGGATCATCGCGCTGGTGCACGCGCGCCGCTCCGGCTTCCGCGCGCTCGCCGTCCTGCGCCGGATCAGCTCTATCCGGCGCCGCAATGACGACTCGGAGCATGGCAGTTGGACCCGCAGCATGGACAGCCGGTTGCCCAGCGCTGCGCCTTCCTCCCCCGGCAGCGCGGTGCTCATCGGCACGCAGACGTGCGGATCGACCGCCGTGAAGACATCCGCCAGCGCGCCGCAGAGCCCGGCGAGGTAGACCTGGTTGACCGACGCGTCGTGCATCTCGCCGATCTTGCGGAGGTAGTCGAGGTCCACCGGTTCGGAGACGGCCACCCGTGTCCCGTGCGCGTCGGCCGCCGCCGCGAAGGCCCTGCGGGTCCGCACCCGGGGCGTGATCAGGTCCGCGACCACCCGTGGGACATGCGCCAGAACGGCCGGCCGCCGGGGGCGCGGACCGCCGCCCACCGCCGCCATGGGCTCCGCGTCCAGCGGTCCGAACAGGCGGCGCGTGGTCTCGCCGGCCGCTCCGGCGTCCTGGAAGGCGTGATGGGCCCGGTAGGCGAGGGCGAACTCCCCGGGTGTGTAGCCGTACAGCAGCCAGACGTCCCACACCGGCCCCAGCGGTGAGAGCGATGCCTCCAGGAGGGTCTGGGCGGCGAGCGCGAAGCCCTCGTCGGGGTCCGGGAGCGGCGGCGCGGGGTCCAGCGGCGGCGCGTCGAGCAGCGGGACCGCCCCGAGGGGGGCGCCGCGGTCCAGGCACACGATCCGCAGGTGGGCGGCAGCCCGGGTGTCGGCGGTCGGCTCCGGCTCGCGGCCCCGGCGGTCCGGTTCCGGGTCCTGACGGTCCGGTTCCGGGTCCTGACGGTCCAGGTCCGCCCCCAAGCCCGGTTCCGGACGCGATTCGAGCCCCAGGCCCTGGCCCCGGCCCTGACCCTGACCCAAGTCCAGCTCCGCGGACCGTTCCCAGCGGCCGTGCGGAACCCCCGGCCGGAAGCGGAGTTCGGGGACCAGGTGCAGCCGGGCGGCGAGGTGCGCGGCGAGCCGGTCCCGGGTGGGCGGTGTGCCGTGGAAGCGCAGGACATGGGTGTGGTGCAGCGGGTAGTGCGGCGCCGCGTCGTCGAGATCGACGAAGAACTGATCGACCGGGTTCGATCTCAGGCGGTCCATGGTGGTCCGGCTCCTCTGTCGGCGCCGAGCCGCGGCCGACCGCGGGAGCGTCCGGAGTCACTGTCGGTGCGCAGCTTGCAGGTGCGGCGTGGCCGTACGCCGGTCGGCTGAGCGGCGCGTCCGTGACGCCGGACTGCTCCGGTCCGGCGCACGGAAGCCATTCTCACCGTAGGTCATCATCCGAGGTCAAACGGTAGTCGCTCCAGTGCCGAAACGTTCACCCGTCCGGCTCCCGGGGCGCCACCCGCAGAGCCGAACAGCCCGCCCCCGGCGCACCGGACGGTCCTGCGGCAGCCCCCGTCCGACGGCGTCAAGGTCGCCGAGGAGTTGGCCGCCCCCAACGACTGCGGCCCGATGCCGGCCCAAGCCGCGCAACAGCGGCAAGAGCCCGGCCGATCCGGCGCTCGGCCCGGTCAACCGCAGTCGGGTGCAGATCGGGACCTGCGGGACCGCCGCCAACCGGCAGGGGAAGCTGCCCACTTCCTGATCCCCGGCGTCTGATCCCGACGGCGGGACCGCCCCGCCGCGTTCACTTCTCGTAGACGGCGCCCTCCGCCGGGGTGCCGCCGTTGGTCAAATCTTTGCGAGCGGCCTGCCCGCCGCACCGCCCGCGCGACCAGCGCTTTCCCGGATCGCCCGCCGGCCCGGAAACCCGCACTGGTCCAGACCTATTGACATCGCGGCGCCGGGTCTGACTTCATGTCTCGTGGCCCAGCCAGGTCCCCCACCCCACCGCGCATCCAGCTGACCTGGGCAAACGCATCTCCCCCCACCCACCTGTCGCACGGCTCCAGCCTCCTCCCCCCTCGCGGGCAGAACGCAGGCCCCAGCCTCCCTGGGAGCGCTCACACCGCAGAGGCGGACTGCCAACCGAAAGGACTCGGTCATGACGCGACGACCGGGCCGGACCAGGATCGCGGCGCTCCTCCCCACCGTCTGCGCCACGCTGGCCGCCCTCACGCTCGCCCTCACCGGCACCGCCCAGGCCGACGCGGCCACCCGGCAGCCCGCACCGGCACCGGCACCGGCCCGACAAGCCCCACCGGCCCGATCGTCGGGTACGGCGGCACGTGTGTGGGCCGGCACCGCCAACGGCACGGCGGTGCAGCTCTACGACTGCAACGGCACCGCCGCCCAGCAATGGCGTGCGGGCGCGGGCAGTTCGCTGCGCGACCCCGCCTCGGGCCGCAGCCTCGACGCCACCGGCAACAGCTCCGCCGACGGCACCCGGCTCCAGCTCCGGGACTGCACGGCCGGCGCCAACCAGGCGTGGAAGCTCCCTGGTTGAGCCCCCGTAGCCCGGGCTTGGCGTCACCCCAGCATCCGGTGCGGACCGTGCTCCTCTCCGTACCGGTTGGTCACGCGCACCGGCAGGCGACCGGTGCGGCAGATGCTTGGAGGCATCGTGCACACGTTCCGCATATCGGCCCGACCATCAGCAAGACAACGATCGACCTACCTGGTCACCCTGGCCCTGGTGGCCGGCGGTTCCGGTCTTCTCGGGGCGGTGGCCCCCACCGCGTCCGCGGGTCCCGCCGCGCCGGCCGCGGTGAGCAGCAGCGCCTGTCCCTGGGTGCACTCGACCGCACCCATCCCCCAGCGGGTCAGCCAGTTGCTGGCCAAGATGACCACCGCGCAGAAGGTGACCCTGGCCACCGGCGCGAGCGGCTCCAGCTATGTCGGCTTCACTCCGGCGATCGGCTCGCTGTGCATCCCGGCGATGAATCTGGAGGACGGTCCGGCCGGCGTCGCCGACGGCATGACCGCCGTCACCCAACTCCCGGCCCCCGTTGACGCCGCCTCGACCTGGGACACCGCGGCCGAGCAGAGCTACGGCCAGGTCATCGGCTCCGAGGAGGCCGCCAAGGGCACCACGGTCGACCTGGGCCCGACCATCAACATCGACCGCGACCCGCGCTGGGGCCGCGCCTTCGAGTCGGTCGGCGAAGACCCCTACCTCAACGGTCAGTTGGGCGCGGCCAATATCCGCGGCGTGCAGTCCACCGGGGTGATGGCCCAGGTCAAGCACCTGGCGGTCTACAACCAGGAGACCAACCGCAACACGCCGTCGGACAACGCGGTGATCAGCAACCGGGCCATGCAGGAGATCTACCTGCCGGCCTTCCAGGACGCCGTCCAACAGGGCGCCGCCTCCTCGGTGATGTGCTCCTACAGCACCATCAACGGCACCTACGCGTGCCAGAACCCCTACCTGCTGAACACCGTGCTGCGCCAGCAGTTCGGCTTCTCCGGCTTCGTGACCTCGGACTGGGGTGCCACCCACGCGACGGCGGCCTCCGCCAACGCCGGCCTGAACCAGGACATGCCGGGCAACGACGGCTTCTACGGCGGCGCCCTGCAGAGCGCGGTCGCCTCCGGCGCGGTCAGCCAGGCCACCCTCAACTCGCTGACGTCCGGCATCCTCACCGAGATGTTCGCCTTCGGGCAGTTCGACAAGGCCCCGGTGGGCTCGCCCGCCCAGACCGCCACCAGCGCCGCCGACCAGAGCGCGGCGACCCGGATCGCCGAAGAGGGCACGGTGCTGCTGAAGAACAGCGGCAATGTGCTGCCGCTGGCCGCCACCACCAAGTCGATCGCCGTGATCGGCGCGGACGCCTCCACTTCCCCGCAGACCGACGGCGGCGGCAGCGCGGGCGTCACCTCCAGCGGCACGGTGACCCCCTTGCAGGGGATCACGTCACGGGCCGCGAGCAGCGGCGTCACCGTCGCCTACAACGACGGCTCCTCGAACAGTTCGGCCGCCTCGCTCGCCGCGTCCTCCGGCGTGGCCGTCGTCTTCGTCAGCGACTTCGAGTCCGAGGGCAGCGACCTGGGCGCCATCGACCTGCCCAGCGCGGAGAACTCGCTGATCTCGGCGGTCGCCGCGGCCAACCCCAACACCGTCGTGGTGCTCAACACCGGCTCCGCGGTGACCATGCCGTGGCTGGCATCGGTCAAGGGCGTGATGGAGGCCTGGTACGCGGGCCAGGGCGACGGCACCGCCATCGCCTCGCTGCTCTTCGGCGACACCAACCCCTCCGGCCACCTGCCGGTGACCTTCCCGACCTCGCTGTCCCAGGTGCCGGCCCACACGGCGGCGCAGTGGCCCGGCACGAACGGCAACGTCCAGTACTCCGAGGGCGTGGACGTCGGCTACCGCTGGTACGACGCCAACAACCTCACCCCGCTGTTCCCCTTCGGCTTCGGGCTGTCCTACACCAGCTTCTCCTTCAGCAACCTGCACGTCGGTACGCTGCCGGCCGGCGGCGCGGCGACGGTCACCGCGACCGTCACCAACACCGGCACGCGGGCGGGCGCCGATGTCGCGCAGCTGTACGTGACCGATCCGGCGGCGTCGGGTGAACCGCCCAAGCAGCTCGAAGGGTTCGCCCGGGTCAACCTCCAGCCGGGGGCCAGCCAGACGGTCAGCTTCCCGCTCACGCAGCGCAACTTGCAGTACTACAACGCCGCGTCGGACGCCTGGGCCACCAGCACCGGAAGCTACGGCGTCGCGGTCGGCGACTCGGGCGGCAGCCTGCCGCTGACCGGCACCTTGTCGGTCACCTCGGCGCAGCTCGGCCAGCCGCTGACCGTCACCAACCCCGGCGGTCAGGAGGGCCAGGCGGGCGCCGCGGTCTCCGTCCAGCTGGCGGCGAAGGACACCACCGGCGGCCAGACGCCGACCTTCAGCGCCACCGGGCTCCCGGCCGGCACCTCGATCTCGGCGGCCGGCCTGATCACCGGAACGCCGACGGCGACGGGTACAGGCACCGTCACCGTCACGGCCCAGGACGGCGCGGGGGCGCTGGCCAGTACCAGCTTCATCTGGACGGTGGCGCCCGGCGGTTCGGCCGTGGCCAATCCCCTGGTCGGCTTCGGCGGGCTCTGCCTCGACCTGAGCAGCGACAACAACGCCGACGGCTCCAAGGTCGACGTCTACACCTGCAACGGCACCAACGGCCAGGAGTGGACCGAGCAGGCGGACGGCACCGTGCAGGCGGCCGGCAAGTGCCTCGACGTGAAGAGCGCCGGCACCGCCAACGGCACACTGGTGGACCTCTACACCTGCAACGGCACCGGCGCGCAGGTCTGGCAGCACCAGGCCAACGGGTCGCTGCTCAATCCGTCGTCCGGCAAGTGCCTGGTCGACCCCAACTCGTCGACCGCGACGGGCACCCAGGTACAGATCACCACCTGCGACGGTTCGGCGGCCCAGTCCTGGGTCGCTCCGGCCGGCTCGGGCGGCGGCCCGGGGTCGGGCGGTCAGGTGACCGGCTACCAGGGGCTGTGCCTCGATGTGGCCGGCGCCAGCACCGTCGACAAGACCAAGGTGGACGTCTACACCTGCAACGGCACGGCCGCCCAGCAGTGGACGGTCTCCGGCCAGACCCTCCAGGCGCTCGGCAAGTGCCTGGACGTCAACGCCGCGGGCACCGCCAACGGCACACTGGTGGACCTCTACACCTGCAACGGCACCGGCGCGCAGGTCTGGCAGCACCAGTCGAACGGCGCCCTGTTGAATCCCGCGTCGGGCAAGTGCCTGGACGACACCGGGATGTCGACAACGCCGGGCACACAGGTGCAGATCTGGTCCTGCACCGGGGCCGCCAACCAGTCGTGGACGCTGTCGTAGTCCCCGGTCCGGGGCGCTGACGCGTCCTCGATGCGCCGCCGCCTCGGCGGCGACCTGAACCGACCGGCCCGGGCCCTGTGGCCCGGGCCGATCGCGTGCGCCCGGACGGCGACCGGCCCGCCCGGCGCCTGCCGGACGCCGGCCGCTCTTTTTGGCGGTAT
>NZ_FMCH01000585.1 GCF_900091855.1 Streptomyces sp. DvalAA-14 | reverse complement strand
GGCCTGCCGCGCGGCGGGCGCCGTCATCGAGACCGGCGCCCCGGTACGCGAACTGCGCCGCACCGGACCGCACGGCTGGCAGATCGCCCTCGCGGACCGGACGCTGCACGCCGACGCCGTGGTCGTGGCCGCCCCCGCGCCCGCCGCCGCCCGGCTGCTCGCCGCCGAGTCGCCGGCCGCCGCGGCCGACCTCAGCGGCGTCGAGTACGCCGGCATGGCCCTGGTCACCATGGCCTTCCGCCGCCGGGACCTGCTGCACCTGCCGGTCAGCAGCGGCTTCCTGGTGCCGCCCGTCGACGGCCGGACGATCAAGGCGTCCACCTTCTCCAGCCACAAGTGGGGCTGGCTCGACGAGGCCGGCGGCGACACCTTCGTGCTGCGCACGTCCGTCGGCCGCCACGGCGACGAGGCGGACCTGAGCTGGGACGACACCGATCTGGTCCGGCTGTCCCGGGAGGACCTCGGCGAGGCGGTCGGGCTGCGGGCGGCCCCGGTCGCCGCGCGGGTCACCCGCTGGGAGGCCGGACTGCCGCAGTACGCGGTGGGGCACGTGGACCGGGTGGCGCGGATCAGGGAGCACGTCGGCAAGCTGCCGGGCCTGGCGCTGTGCGGCGCGCTCTACGACGGGGTCGGCGTCCCCGCCTGCGTCGGGAGCGGGCGCCGGGCGGCGGCCGAGGTGCTGGCCACCCTGGTGCCGGAGGCCGGGGACGGCGCGGGAGAATAGCCGCATGACCGACGCGAATTCCGCCCACGCCCACGAGCCCGCCCACGATTCCGCCGCCGGAGCGGGCGCCGCGGAAGGTTCCGCCCCCGGCAAGGCGCCGAACGCCGGGAAGAAGGCCAAGGACATCAATGACGTGATCCGCTACACCCTGTGGTCGGTGTTCCGGCTGCGCGAGGTGCTGCCGGCGGACCGCGCGGGCTACGCGGACGAGGTCGAGGAGCTCTTCGAGCAGCTCGCCGCCAAGGACGTCACCGTACGCGGCACCTACGACGTCTCCGGGCTGCGGGCCGACGCCGATCTGATGATCTGGTGGCACGCCGAGACCGCCGACGCGCTCCAGGAGGCGTACAACCTCTTCCGCCGCACCCGGCTCGGCCGCGCTCTCGCACCGGTCTGGTCCAACATGGCGCTGCACCGCCCGGCAGAGTTCAACAAGTCGCACGTGCCGGCGTTCCTCGCCGACGAGACCCCCCGCTCGTACGTGAGCGTCTACCCCTTCGTGCGGTCCTACGACTGGTACCTGCTGCCCGACGAGGACCGCCGCCGGATGCTCGCCGACCACGGCAAGATGGCGCGCGGCTACCCGGACGTGCGGGCCAACACCGTCGCGTCGTTCTCGCTCGGCGACTACGAGTGGATCCTCGCCTTCGAGGCGGACGAGCTGTACCGGATCGTGGACCTCATGCGGCACCTGCGCGCCTCCGAGGCGCGGCTGCACGTACGGGAGGAAGTGCCGTTCTACACCGGCCGCCGCCGTTCGGTGGGCGAACTGGTCGCCGGGCTGGCCTGAGCCGCGAGCTGGGCCGGCCGATCCCGGCCGACCCGCCCGGCCGGGCAGCCTCAGCCTTGCCGACCTGCTCGACCTGCCCGGCCGCTCCCCGCTCCCCGCTCAGCCGCGCCGCAGCGCCCGGTAGTCGGCGACGACCGTGCAGGAGCCCGGCGCGACCTCGGTGAAGCCGGCGTCCTGGACCACCGGCAGCCCGGCCGAGATCAGCCGGGCCCAGTCGGCGGGCGCGGCCGTACGGACCGACAGCGGGAAGCCGCCCGCCCGCCAGGCCTCGCGCTCGGCGTCCGACAGCTCCCACCAGGCCAGCTGGGCGCCGTGCCCGGCCTGCGCCATAGCCTTGCCCGCCGACATGGCGACGTCCGGGCTCATCCACAGCGCCGGGTGCGCCGGGTCGGCGGGCGGCGGCGGAGCGGGGTCGTCCAGTTCGGTGCCGGAGACCTGGAGCCGGGCCAGGTCCTTGGGCCAGCCGTCCAGCGGCACCGGCGGAAAGACCCGCACCTCGGCGGCGGCGCCGGTCAGCGTGATACCGGGCAGTGCCTCGGCCCGCCGCCACTCGGTGCCCCGGGCCCGCCGCACCACCTTCCGGATCCGGGCGTCCTGCCAGTCCCGTACCGCCTGGGCCCACTCGCCGTCCTCGGCGGTCGCCCGTTCGTCGGAGAGCAAGGTCAGGACGGCCCGGGCGGCCGTCTCCAGCGCGTCGGTCCGGGGCGGGGGCGCGTCGCGTTCCATGCGCACCACGAGCGGAAGGACGTACTGCGGCGCGGCGTCCCGGTCGGCGGCCTTGTGCTGGAAGGGGCCGGGCTGGAGGGCGTCGGGCTGGAAGGGGCCGGTCCCGGCGGGACCCGGCGGTTGCGGCCGGTCGGCCGTCGTGTCGCTCACGGCCCCAGTCTGCCACCGGCCCGCCGCCGGCCCGCCGGGGTGGGCCGGGAGGGCCGTCCGGCCGCCACCTGCCGGGCGGGGAACGCGCGCGGCGGCCCGGACCTGGGACAGGTCCGGGCCGCCGGGCTGCTCACTGTCGGCCGGTCGCTACTGCGCCGGGCTCATCTTCAGCGAGATCGAATTGATGCAGTACCGCTGGTCGGTCGGGGTGTCGTACCCTTCGCCCTCGAAGACATGGCCGAGGTGGGAGCCGCAGCGCGCGCAGCGCACCTCCACCCGGGTCATCCCCATGGAGCGGTCGGTGATCAGCTCCACGGCGTCCGAGTCGGCCGGGTCGTAGAAGGACGGCCAGCCGCAGTGGGACTCGAACTTCGTGTCGGAGCGGAACAGCTCCGCCCCGCAGGCGCGGCAGGAGTAGACGCCCTCGGTCTTGGTGTCGGTGTACTCGCCGACGAAGGGACGCTCGGTGCCGGCCTCGCGCAGGACCGCGTACTCCTGCGGAGACAGCTCCGCACGCCACTGCTCGTCGGTCTTGTTCACTTCATACGACATGGAGGTCCTCTCAGCTGTCGAGGCGGGCGAGAATCAGGGGGCCGAGGTCGGTCACATCGCCCGCACCCATGGTGAGAACGAGATCACCCGCCTTCGCCATTCCTGCCAGCAGCTCCGGGATCGCCGAGGTGTCGTGCCCGGCCGTCACGTCTGCGCCCGCGGCCCGCGCGGCCTCGATGACGACCTCGCTGGTCACCCCCGGAATCGGGTCCTCGCGGGCCGGATAGATGTCCAGGACCACCGAGGCGTCGGCCACCGCCAGCGCGGCGCCCATCTGCGCGCCCAGCTCCCGGGTCCGGCTGAACAGGTGCGGCTGGAAGACCACCAGCACCCGGGCGTCCCCGGCCGAGCCGCGGATCGCGGCCAGGTCGGCGGCCATCTCGGTCGGATGGTGCGCATAGGAGTCGATCACCTGGACGCCGGCCGCCTCGCCCTTGAGCTGGAGCCGCCGGGCCACCCCGGTGTACTGGGACAGCGCCGAGGCCAGATTCCCGGCCGGGGCGCCGACCGCGACACCCGCGGCGAGCGCGGCGACCGCGTTGTGGGCATAGTGCCGGCCCGGTACCGACACCGTGAAGGTCGTCATCCGGCCGTCCAGCACCACGGTGACCTCGCTGGTCAGGCCGCGTGGATTGACCCGGACGATCCGGACGTCGGCGTCCTCGGCCTCACCGACGGTGACGATCCGCAGCGTCCCGGTGCCGCGGACCCGGGAGGTCAGCTCGACCGCGCCCGGCTGGTCGGCGGACACCACCAGGGTGCCGCCCGGGCGGATCCTGCCGACGAACGTCTCGAAGGACTGGTAGATCTCCTCCAGCGAGGCGTAGTTGGCGTGGTGGTCCAGCTCCACGTTGAGGACGACCGCGACCTCGGGGGAGTAGGCGTGGAAGCTGCGGTCGCTCTCGTCGGCCTCGGCCACGAAGATCTCGCCGCCGCCGTGGCGGGCGTTGGAGCCGGGCACGTCCAGTTCGCCGCCGATCACATACGACGGCTCGCTGCCGAGGGCGGTCAGCGCGACCGCCAGCATCGAGGTGGTGGTGGTCTTGCCGTGCGTGCCGGCCACCGCGATCGCGCGGGAATCCCGCATCACCGCGGCCAGCGCGTCACTGCGGTGCACCACCGGCACCCCGCGCTCCTCGGCCGCGGCCAGCTCCGCGTTGCGCGCCCGGATGGCGCTGGAGACGACCACCGCGGTGGCGTCCGGCGCGAGGTTCGCCGCGTCATGGCCGATGTGCACCGTGACGCCCAGCGCGCGCAGCGCCTCGACCGTCGGGGAGTCCTTGGTGTCGCTGCCGGACACGCGCGCCCCGCGCTGGGCCAGGATCTTCGCGACGCCCGACATTCCGGCGCCGCCGATGCCGATGAAGTGCGGTCGGTCCAGGGCGGGGGGAACGGACGGGCTCATGCGCGGGTCTCCCGGGGAGGTGGTCCAGCTACGGGTCGGGGCACCGATTCTCGCACTTCCCCGGGGGCATCCCGTACGTCACCGCGGTGGCGTCGGCGCCGCGCGTCAGTCCTGCTCGGCGAACAGCTTCAGCACCGGGACGCCCACCTTGTGCCGGGCCCGGGAGGTCCAGTCGCGGTGGAAGAACTCCTCCACGAAGTGCGGGGCGGTCAGCACGATCACCTCGTCGGCCTTGGTCCGCTCGACGACCGTGCGCAGGGCCTCCAGCGGGTGCGACTCCACCACCTCGCCGACCGCCTCGGCGCCCGACTGCCGCAGCGCCTCCAGCGAGTAGGCCAGCGCCCGCTCGGCGGGCGGGAAGGCGTCCTGGCCCTCCGGAACGGCGTTCTCCCGGGCCGCGTCCTCCAGATGGCCCAGCGCGACGTCGTCCACGGCCCGCAGCAGCCGGTCCTGGTCGCCGCGCGGCTGCATGAGGACGACGAAGGAGACCTGTTCGTCGCCGTGGAGGGTGGTGACCATCTCCACATCGGCGGGGGCGAGCGGCTTCTCGATCATGAGTACGGTCGTGAACACGGACGCGTCCTTCTTTCTCATGGGCCACCGGCTTTATTCGGCCAAAGGGCCGCCACAGCAACCATCTTGCCCCGAACTTCACCGGACACCGCTTCTAGTCTTCCCGTGCGGCGTCAAGCGGAACAGCCTCATCCGCTTTTTCCGGGGTGCGTTCCGGGTGATATCGGTCAGCAGCGGACATAGCGGGTGAAGAGAAAGCCGTCCTCTTCGAGGATCGACAGCGGGGTGAAGCGGCTCGGCGGGGCAACCGCGGGGCCGTTCATGATCCGCGGCGCCTCCCCGCCGGTGAGCAGCGGCGACAGGGTCAGGCACAACTCGTCCAGCACGTCCGCCGCGGCGAACTGGGCCAGCAGGCGCGGTCCGCCCTCGTGCAGCAGCCGGGTGAAGCCGAGGGCCGCCAGCTCCCGGACCGCCCGCGCCGGGTCCACGGCGTCGCCCTCACCGGCGACCACCACCCGGGCGCCGGCCGCGCGGGCCGCGGCCAGCGCGCCGTCCGGGGCGCCGGCGCCGGTCAGCACCAGGGTCGGCACGGCCGGGGCGGTGAACAGCGGCGCGCTGAAGTCCAGGTCGAGGCGGCGGGAGACGACCGCGATCGCCGCCGCCGGCGGCTGGCCGGCCGCGGCCCGGCGGGCGGCGAAGGCGGCCCGGACCTTGGCGGGACGGTAGCCCTCCTGGCGTACCGTCTCGGCGCCGACCAGGATCAGGTCGGCCAGCGCCCGCAGCGTGCCGAACACCCGCATGTCGGCCGGCGAGGACAGCGGGGCCGACCGGCCCTCCGCGCGCGCCGCACCGTCGAGCGAGCCGACCATGTTGGCGCGCAGATACGGCGTACCGGCCGCCCGGTCCGCCGGGTAGGCGTAGGCGTCGGCCAGGCCGAGCGGGTCGTCCAGTGCGCTGTCGTCGGTCGCTCCGGGGCCCGGGCGGGGAAACAGCCGCTGCATGGCGGAAGTCTCGCACGGACGCCTCCGGCGGGTGCCCCGGGCCGCGTGTCCCGCCCGCGGCCTGTCCAGGGCCCGCCCACGGCCCACTCGCGGCCTCGCCGAACCGCCCACGCCGGCCGCCTGACCTCGGCCGCTCCCCGGCGGCGGCCCGCGGCGGAGGCGTTAAGCTCGCTTTCCGTGTCCCCCTCCGCGATGTCCGAGCCAGGCCCCGATCCCGCCGGGCCCATAGCCCTCAGCGCCCGCCGGCCCGAGGTCGAGGTGGCGCGGCTGGTGGCCGACATGGTGCCGCCGCCCCGCTTCGACGGCGTGCGCTTCGCGACCTACGCGCCGGACCACGGGCAGCCCAGCCAGACCGCCGCGGTCACCTGGCTGACCCGGTTCGCCGCCACCCTCGGCCAGGGGCCCGCCGAGGGCCGCAAGCGGTGGTTCCGCCGGGAGCCGGCGGCCGCGGCGCCCGGCGGGGTGTATTTGGACGGCGGGTACGGCGTCGGCAAGACGCATCTGCTGGCCTCGCTGTGGCACGCCGCCCCGGCCCCGCGCGAGCAGAAGGCGTTCGGGACGTTCGTGGAACTGACCAACCTGGTCGGGGCGCTCGGCTTCCAGCGGGCCGTGCAGGCGCTCCAGGGGCACCGGCTGGTCTGCATCGACGAATTCGAACTGGACGACCCGGGCGACACCGTGCTGGTCTCCACCCTGCTGGGCAGGCTCGCCGACGCCGGGGTGCGGCTGGCCGCGACCTCCAACACGCTGCCGGGCCGGCTCGGCGAGGGCCGCTTCGCCGCCGCCGACTTCATGCGCGAGATCCAGGGGCTGTCCGCCCGCTTCACCTCGCTGCGGATCGACGGCGAGGACTACCGGCACCGCGGCCTGCCGCAGGCCCCCCGCCCGCACACCGACGAGCAGGTCACCGCGGCGGCGCACCGCACGCCCGGCGCGGCGCTCGACGACTTCGGGGCCCTGACCGCGCACCTGGCCACCGTCCACCCGAGCCGGTACGGGGCGCTGTGCGACGGGGTCGGCGCGGTGTTCCTGCGCGGCGTCGAGCAGATCACCGACCAGGCCACCGGGCTGCGGCTGGTGGTGCTCGCCGACCGGCTCTACGACCGCGAAGTGCCGGTGCTGGCCTCCGGGGCGCCCTTCGACCAGCTGTTCGGCGCGGACCTGCTGAGCGGCGGCTACCGCAAGAAGTACTTCCGCGCGGTGTCCCGGCTGACCGCGCTGGCCCGCGACGCCGAACGGCTGGCCTCCACCACCTGACCGCCGGTGACTGGCGGCTCCCGCCGAACCGGCGCACGATCGTGTCCATGGCCAAGTCGAAGTCCACCTCCAAGGCCGGGTCCGCGCACGGGCACGGGCTGCGCGGCGCCGAACTGCGCACTTTGCTGCGGGTCGCACCCGACAGCGGCCCGGTCGATCTCGCCGCGTACGACGCCGGAGCCACCCCGGGCGGCCCCAAGGGCAAGAAGCAGGGTGTGGCGGAGACCGATCAGATGCGGGCCCGGCTCGGCGAACTGCAGGAGAAGCTGTTCGCGCAGAGCGTGGCCGGCGACCGGCGCCGCCTGCTGGTGATCCTCCAGGGCATGGACACCTCCGGCAAGGGCGGCACCGTCAAGCACGTCGCGTCCGGACTCAACCCCGGCGGGCTGCGGGTGCGCGCCTTCAAGACGCCCACCGCGGAGGAGCGCGGCCATCCCTTCCTCTGGCGGATCCGCAAGGCGCTGCCGCTGCCCGGCGAGATCGGCGTCTTCGACCGCTCGCACTACGAGGACGTGCTGATCGTCCGGGTGCAGGATCTGGCGCCGGCTGCCACCTGGCGGCGCCGCTACGCCGAGATCAACCGCTTCGAGCAGTCGCTGGCCGACAAGGGCGTGACGGTGGTCAAGATCTTCCTGCACATCAGCAAGGAGGAGCAGCTCGATCGGTTGCTGGCACGGCTGGACAACCCCGACAAGCACTGGAAGTTCAGCCCGGGCGACGTCGAGGACCGCGAGCGCTGGCCCGCCTACCAGGAGGCGTACCAGACCGTCCTGGAGCGCTGCTCCACCGAGAGCGCGCCCTGGTACCTCGTCCCGGCCGATCACAAGTGGTACCGGAACTGGGCGATCAGCCGCCTGCTGCTGGAACACCTGGAGGAGATCGACCCGGCCTATCCGCAGGCGGACTTCGACGTGACCGAGAACCGACGGCTGCTGCTCACCACCTGAGCCGCCGCCGGGCCGGTCGGCGGGACCGTGATCCGGTCAGCCCGAGCAGGCCGTCCGCTGCGCCTCCTGCCAGGCGCACACCGGGCACAGCGTCGCGCCCCGCGTGCTCGCGGGGTACTCGGTGGGCTCGCCGCACAGCACGCAGTCGGCGAGCTCCTCGTCCGGCTGATCCTCCTGGGCCTGCTCGGCCGCTGCCTCCGCCGCGGCGGGCGCTGCCACCGGGACGGCGGGCTCGGTCCGCTTCACCCGTTCACCGTAGCGCCCTCGGTCCGCAGCACGGCCGCCCCGCGCGGCGGCAGCGACACCAGCGGGCCGGGCAGCAGCGTGCAGTCCGGCCGGGCCAGCACCACGGCGCAGCCGGCATCGAGCGGGACCCGGGCCGGGGCGTCGGAGAAGTTGACCACGACCCGGAACGGGCCGCGGGCGACCAGCAGGGTCCGGCCGCCGGCCGTCGCCGCCACCGTGTCCAGGCGCGGGTCGGTCAGCGCGGGTTCGGCCCGGCGCAGCGCGATCAGCGCCCGGTACCACTCCAGCAGCTCCCGGTGCTCCGCCTTGTCCGGCTCCGCCCAGTCCAGGCAGGAGCGGTTCCGGGTGGCCGGGTCCTGCGGGTCCGGCACATCCTGCTCGGCCCAGCCGTGCTCGGCGAACTCCCGCCGCCGGCCCCGGGTGATGGCCGCGGCCAGCTCGGGGTCGTCGTGGTCGGTGAAGAACTGCCAGGGAGTGCCGGCGCCCCACTCCTCGCCCATGAACAGCATCGGGGTGAACGGCGCGGTGAGGACGAGCGCGGCGGCGGCGCCGAGCTGGTCGGGGGTCAGCCGGTCGCCGATGGCGCGGTTGCCGATCTGGTCGTGGGTCTGGGCGTAGCCGAGCAGCCGGTGCGCGGACGTCTCGGCGGTGTCCAGCGGGCGGCCGTGGTGCCGGCCGCGGAAGGACGACCAGCTGCCGTCGTGGAAGAAGCCGTGGGTGAGGACCTTGGCCAGCGCGGCGGGACCGGCCGCGGCGAAGTCGGCGTAGTAGGCCTGGGCCTCGCCGGTGACCGCGGTGTGCACGGCGTGGTGGAAGTCGTCGTTCCACTGGGCGTGCAGGCCCAGACCCCCCGCCTCGCGGGGCGCGGTGGTGCGCGGGTCGTTCAGATCGGACTCGCCGATCAGGAACAGCGGGCGGCCCAGCGCCGCCGACAGGGCGTCCACCGCGGTGGACAGCTCCTCCAGGAAGTGCAGCGCCCGGGTGTCGACCAGGGCGTGCACCGCGTCCAGCCGCAGCCCGTCGAGCCGGTAGTCCCGCAGCCAGGACAGGGCGCTGCCGATCAGGAAGTCCCGCACCTCGTCGGAGCCGGGCGCGTCCAGATTGACCGCGTCGCCCCACGGGGTGTGGTGCCGGTCGGTGAAGTACGGCCCGAACGGCGGCAGATGGTTGCCGGCGGGCCCCAGATGGTTGTGCACCACGTCGAGCACGACGCCCAGGCCGTGCTGGTGCGCCGCGTCGATGAAGCGCTTCATCGCCGCCGGGCCGCCGTATGGCTCGTGCACCGCCCACAGGGACACGCCCTCGTAGCCCCAGCCGTTGGTGCCGGGAAAGGGGCAGACCGGCATCAGCTCGATGTGCGTGATGCCGAGCCGGGACAGATGGGCGAGCCGCTCCACCGCCGCGTCGAAGGTCCCTTCGGGGGTGAAGGTGCCGACGTGCAGCTCGTAGAGGACCGCGCCGGGCAGCGCGCGGCCCGGCCAGGGGGTCTGCCAGGCGAACGCGGCGTGGTCGACCACCGCGCTGGGCCGGTCCGGGCCGTCCGGCTGGCGGCGCGAGCGCGGGTCGGGCAGCGGCGGGCCGCCGTCCAGCACGTACGCGTACCGGGTGCCGTCCGCGGCGGGCAGCTCGGCCTGCCACCAGCCGGCCCGGGACGGGTCGGGGCGGAGCGGGTGGCGGCCGCCCTCGATCTGGATCTCCACCTGCTGGGCGTTCGGCGCCCACACCTCGAACAGCACGTACGGCTCCCGTCTGATGCGGTTGTGACTGATGCGGTGCTCACGGTCCGTACCGGAAGGTCGGGACGTGCCGGGTCGTGCCGTCTCGGTCGCGGCGGTCCGCGTCCGATCCCG
>NZ_FMCH01000586.1 GCF_900091855.1 Streptomyces sp. DvalAA-14 | reverse complement strand
GGGAGGCCCACCCCAGCCCTCGGGCCGCGACGCACGCACGCACTCGCCCGCCGGCAGGCGCGCGGCTAGCAGGTCGCGTGCGGGGCCGGGAGTTCGCCCTCCAGGAGGTAGGCGTCGACCTTGGCGCGGACGCAGGCGCTGTGGGCGAAGTACGCGCCGTGGCCCTCGCCGCGGTAGGTGAGGACGTGGCTGTTGTTGGCCAGGGCCTTGGCCATGTCGCCGGCGCCCGGGTAGGGGGTCGCGGGGTCGCCGGTGGTGCCGACCATCAGCATCTGGGGGGCGCCCCGGGCGGCCACGTGGCGGGTGCTGTCGTCGCCGGCGGGCCAGCCGGTGCAGGCCAGCAGGGTGGCCTGGATGTCGCGGCCGAACAGCGCGGACGCCTTGGTGAAGCGGGCGTCGTAGGCCCGCACTTGCTGCGGGGTGCGGCGCTCGGAGGTGTCGCGGCAGTCGATGGCGAGCTTGGCCGTCTCGGCGTTGCCCTGCGGCGCGCCCGTCCAGTCGGCGACGGCCCGGCGTACGGCCTGCGAACCGAACTCCTCCGGGTAGGCGAGCTGCATCATCAAGTCGCCGTCGCCGCTGCGGAGATTGCCCAGCGCCTGGCGGAGGTAGGGCCAGGTGTCCTTGGAGTACAGGGCGTTCTGCAGGGCCTGGAGGTAGCCGGCCCGGTCGAGGGTGCCGGTGTCGGTGGCCAGCGGGCTGCCGGCCATCTGCTGGGCGCCTTCGGTGATCGCGGCCATCACCTGGGCGGCGTCGTGTCCCGGCAGCGGGCAGTGGTGGGCCGCGCAGTCCCCGGCGAAGTCGGTGAGCGCCTTCTGGAAGGCGCGGGCCTGCCCCAGCGCGGTGCCGACCGCGTCCAGCGAGGGGTCGGGCACCCCGTCCAGCACGATCCGGCCGGCCCGGTCGGGGAACTCGTGCGCGTAGACCGCGCCGAGCCGTGCGCCGTAGGAGAAGCCGAGGTAGGCCAGGCGGTCGTCCCCCACGGCCTGGCGTATGACGTCGAGGTCGCGGGCGGCGTTGGGGGTGCCGAGCCAGGGCAGCAGCCAGCCGGAGTGGCGCGAGCAGGCCGCGGCGAGTTGGGCGGGGTCGGCGACCTCGCTGAGGTCGCCGCAGTCGACCGGCGCCGAGCGGGCGACCCCGCGCGGGTCGAAGCCGATCAGGTCGTAGCGCCGGTTCAGGGCCGCCAGGTCCTTGGCGCGGGCGTCGAGTTCGGTGATCCCGGAGATCCCGGGCCCGCCGAAGTTCACCGCGAGCGCGCCCAGCCGCAGGCCCGGCCCGGTGGCGGGCAACCGGCTGACCGCGATGTCCAGGGTGGTGCCGTCCGGGTGCCGGTAGTCCATCGGGACGCTGACGGTGCCGCAGCGGGCCTTGGCGGGCGCCTTGGCGTCCGCGCAGGTGCTCCAGCCGATGCTCTGCCGGTAGAAGCCGGACAGATCGGGGGAGTCGTCCGCGATCGCGACCGTCGTGGGGGCGATCCCGAGCAGACCCCCCAGTGTCGCGGCCAGCAGCCGCCGCAGCCTGCGTGATACGGCCATGGACTCAAGGTAAAGGCGCGGCCCGGGCCTCGCACTTCGCGGCTGCCGCCGCCCGCACCCGGTTGCTGCCGCCGTGTTCCTCGCGGTCACCCGGGGACAATCCCTGTATACCTCCTGTGTATAGTTCCTGGCGGTCCGCCCCCGGTGGACCTGGACCGCAACGAACCCGCACCACGACGAGGGGGATCTCCCGCATGCGGAGCACGACCACGGGCCGCCGAATACGCGTTCTGGCCGCACTGGCGACCACGGCGGCGCTGGCCATCGGCCTGACCGGCTGCGACGGCTACGACTCGACCTCGCCGGCCGACGCCCGCAAGCACCTGCCGGCCGCCGGCGCGGCGGCTTTCGCGGCCGGCCCCAACGGCCCGGTCGACTGCCGCAAGGCCAAGTGCGTGGCGCTCACCTTCGACGCCGGGCCGAGCGTGCACACCCCGCAGATCCTGGGCATCCTCAGCAAGTACCACGTGCACGCCACGTTCTTCACGCTCGGCAAGAACCACGTCATGGTGCACCCGGAGATGGTCAAGGACATGGTGGCGCAGGGCCACGAGGTGGAGACCCTCACCTGGTCGCACCAGATCCTCACCAAGATCAGCAAGGCCGAGGTGCGCAAGGAGATCACCGAGGGCCGCGACGCGGTGCAGAAGGTCACCGGCGTCCGCCCGACGCTGCTGCGCCCGCCGCAGGGCCGCACCAGCCCCGCCGTCACCGCCATCGCCCGGGATCTCGGCATGGCCGAGGTCGAATGGAGCGCCAACGGGGCCGACTACAAGACCACCGACTCGGCGCTGATCACCCGGCGGATCCTGGGACAGACCAAGCGCGACGGCATCATCTTGCTGCACGACCTGGTGGACCCCACCAACCGCGGCTACAACGGCACGGTCGCCGCCGTCCCCGGCATCATCTCCGCCCTCCAGGCGCGCGGCTACACCTTCGTGACCGTCTCCCAACTCCTCGCCCCGGGCAAGCCCCAGCCGGGCAAGGTCTACAAGTAAGCACGTCCCGGGCGGCGGCCGGACCGTGGCCGAGCGCACAGCCTCCGGCGCCTGTCGAAGCGGTAGCGTTCAAGCCGCAGGCCCGGTTCGTACCTCTTGGAGGCTTCATCATGGCAACCACCCGCACCGCGACGACTCAGTGGAAGGGCGCGCTGATCGGCGGCGCCGGTACCGTCTCGCTGGACACCTCGGGCGTCGGCACCTACGACATCACCTGGGCGTCCCGCGCCGAGACCGCCAACGGGAAGACCAGCCCGGAGGAGTTGATCGCCGCGGCGCACTCGTCCTGCTTCTCGATGGCGCTCTCGCACGGCCTGGCCGGGGCCGGCACCCCGCCGGAGAGCGTGGAGACGGTGGCGAACGTCACCTTCCAGCCCGGTGAGGGCATTACCGGCATCACCCTTTCGGTGAAGGGCCGCGTCCCCGGCATCAGCGCCGAGGCGTTCGAGGCGGCCGCGCAGGACGCCAAGGCCAACTGCCCGGTCAGCAAGGCGCTCGCGGGGGTCAACATCACCCTTGAGGCCGAACTGCTGGTCTGATCACGGCAGTCGAGCGCTCAGCGGCGGGTGACGCGGATTCTCCACGCACCCGCCGCACTGTGCGACAGGACGGTGAAGGAGACCCCGGCGGCGCGGTCTCCCCCGCTCTCGCCCACCTCGAAGGGCGCGTCGTTCAGCGAGTTGAAGGCCCCGCTGCTGAAGTCGCAAGCCGAGGTGAGCGGGTGGGCGTCGGTCACCGTCACCGGGCCCTGCCCGGAGTCCACATCGGTGCGCACCCGGTAGGCCAGCACCCCCGCACGGCAGGCGTCCACGTCGTTGCCGACCGCCTCCCGCACCTCCAGCACGTAGGCCCGGGTGCTGCCGTCCGGGATGATCACCGCCTTGCGCCCGCCGGGCACCTCGATCGGGGTCAGCGTGTAGGTGGCCCGCTTGCGGCGGGTGACGCAGTCGATCTGACGGTCGGTCAGCCAACCGAGCCGCCACTTGTGCCAGGCGAGCATGTCGCCCTGCAGGCCCCAGTCGAGCGACATGGTGTCCCACTGGCCGGCCAGCAGATCGGTCTTGGCGAAGTCGTCGGCGGCGTAGAGGTCGGGCAGCCCGAAGTCGTGGCCGTTCTCGTGGCTGAGCACCCGTGAACCCGACTGGTCGTGGCCGTAGATGAGGGAGACCTTGTCCAAGTGGGCGCCGTCGTCGGTGGTGGCGGCCGAGGCGCCGGTCCAGGTGACGGAGAGCACCGCCTGGTCCGAGGGCGGTCCGGCGTTCGGCGTGACGAGGATGTTGACGAGGTCGTAGCCGTGGAAGTCGATGCTGCGATCGGCGACTTTGAGCAGGTCGCGCATCATCTCGGTGTGCGCGTCCCAGCCGTAGCCGCGGCCGATCCGGTACGCGGAGAACGGCCGCGGCATGCGTATCCAGCGCAGCACCGGCGTGGAGCGGTAGTCGAGCTTTCCGTACGAGGCGCGGGTGTACCACTTCTTGACGGCCGGGAAGAACTCGTCGTAGCGGTCACGGGCGCTGTACGGCGCCTTGGCGTCGGGGAAGTCGATCAGCAAGGTGAGCGCGCGCACCCGCCCGGTGGACGGCGCGAACTCCTGGCCGGCGTCGTGGGCGACCTGGTCGGGGAAGCCCTCGGACATGGCCACGCCCGGGACGGCGCGCAGCGCGCAGGGCCGGCCGGCCGGCGGTGGGGACGGGCTCAGGTCCGGGCCGCGCGCGCCGCCCGAGACGGACGAGCCGACGGCGAGCAGCGCCAGCGCACCGGCCGCCAGGCCCCGCACCGCTATTCGGGCCGGCGAGACCACGGCGCTACGCCTCGCGGCCGGGGCCGGCCCGGCTGCCCGGGGCGCTCTCGGTGACGCGGACCGTCCAATCCCCCTCGGACGTACGGCCGGTGACAGTGACCTGGGTGGAGCCGTCGGGCACCGTGTACGACTCCCCCACGCCCAGCGGCGCGTCGGCCAGCGGCGCGTAGACGGAACTGGCGGCGCACGCGGACGTGCCGGGATGGCCGTCGATCACGTCGATGGGCCCGTCACCGGACTCCCGGTCCGAGCGGACCCGGTAGAGCAGCACGCCCTGCCGGCAGGTGAGCCGGTCGTTGCCGGCCGCGCTGCGCGCCTCGACGGCCAGTGCGGTGTCCTCCCCGGTGCGCACGACGAGCAGTTTGGTGCCGCCGGGCGTCTCGTCGGGACTGAGGTCGTGGTAGGTGATGCCGGTCCGCGACACGCAGCCGACCTGGTCGTCGCCGAGCCAGCCGAGTTTCCACTTGTGCCAGGCGAACGGGTCCGGCGACAGGCCGAACTGACTGCCCATCAGATCCCAGTCGCCGACATGGGTGTCCCAGTCGGCGTTGCTGCCGGCCGGCGGCCGGTAGTACAGGTCGGGCAGGTCGAAGACATGGCCGGTCTCGTGCGCCAGGACGTTGTGGTCCGGCGGGTGGTGCTCGAAGACGGTGACCAGCCGGTGCAGCGGATTGCCGTCCACCGTGACCGGCGAGGCGAGGTTGACGACCTTGGTGGCGTCGGAGTCCACGCCGGGCGCGTCCGGATCGGCCACCAGGTACACCACGTCGTAGCCGTGGAAGTCCACCACCGGATCGGCGGTGCTCAGCGCGTCCCGCAGGTAGGCCGAGCGTTCCCGGGCGTTCCAGTCCCGGCTGATCAGGTAGTCCGTGGAGGGGTGCGGCATCTTCAGCCAGCGGGTCTGGGGGTGCACGTGCAGCCGGAACTTCCCGTAGGACGCCTGCGCGAAGAACTCGCTGGTGGCCGGGAAGTGGTCGGCGGCGACCTCGGCCGGCGTCAGCCGGGGCTCGGAGTCGGGGAAGGACAGGAAGATCATCAGCGCTTTGACGTCGCCGACCGGATGGGCGTAGTCGCTCTCCCAGCTGTCCACGCCCTCGGAGTGGTGCACGCGGGTACGCGGCAGCAGGCAGGCGCTGCCGGCGGCGGCCGCGGCCGGACCGGTCATCAGCGTCCAGGCGACCAGGGCGGCGAAGCCGGCCACCGCGGCGGCGGCCGAGCGC
>NZ_FMCH01000589.1 GCF_900091855.1 Streptomyces sp. DvalAA-14 | reverse complement strand
GGCGGACGGCGGTCCTGGACGCCCATCCGGTCGGCCGCGTCCTGGAGCCATTGCGGCGGGCTGAGCAGGAAGGATGTCGCCTCCAGGTCCAGCCGCTGCGGCGGGTCCGGCACCGCGTCGTTCGGCACCGGGCCGTATTCCTCCTCGTAACGGCGGATCAGCTCGCCGATGGGCAGGGCCGGCCAGAGAGTGGCCTCGCCGCTGTCCCGGGCGATGACGACACGGACCGAGCCGTCGTCGGAGGTCGGGCCGTCCGGCCGCGCCTCGGACCACACCACGAAGCCGAGGTCGAATTCGCGGACCCGGATCTCCCGCGTCTCGTACGCGGAGACGTCCCCGTTGACCCAGCGTTCCGCGCGCTCCTGCGCCTGCGCGAAAGTGACCATGTCCGCCTCACCCCTCCACGGGGACGGCCGTGGCGAAACCGCCGTCCACCATCAGATTCGCCACCGTCTCCAGCTCCGGCGGATTGCCGGCCAGCCGCAGCAGGAAGGCGTCGAGCGTGTCGCCGCACGGCAGCAGCAGCTCCGCGACCCGCTCCGCCGGGCTGCCCCAGCGCTCACCGTCGCGCGCGTCGTCGTACGCGCAGAACCAGACCGAGCCGGTCCGCTCGCCGCGCACTTTCACCGCGAGGATGCCGCCCTGGACGTAGCCGATGGCCAGGTAGTCCTTGGTGAGGTGGTCGCGCAGGCATTTGTTGACGTACACCACGTCGTTCACCGCGGCGTCCTCGCGGACGGTGAAGAAGGGCTGGTCGATCAGGAGGCCCAGTTCGGCGTCGAGGGCCACGCCTTTGGGCGCGCAGCCGCCGGCCGCCTTGAGGAAGGTGCGGTAGGCGCCGGGCAGCCGGTAACCGAGCTCCTCCTCGATGTCGCGCACCTGCTGCTCGCCGACCGCCACCGGGTCCTTGGGCAGCCCGAAGTGCACCGGGCGGGTCTCCTGCAGCGGGCGGGTGCCGCGTTTGCCGTGGTCGGCGACGGACGTGGCCAGACCGCCGTGGTGCCGCAGCAGCGCTTTCACCTCGACCGGGATCAGCTCCAGCCGGCGGCTGCCGTGGACGTGGTGCCAGGTCCAGCCGTGCGGGGTGGCCACCGGCGGCAGGCTGCCCCACAGCTCGTGTCCGGCGGCGTGCAGCGCGGCGTTGGCCGACACGTAGTCGGTCAGCCGCAGTTCGTCCACGCCGAAACCCTCCGGCGGTTCGGCGATCTCGGCGGCGGCGCGGGCGTACGGCGAGAAGTCGGGGTGCCCCGCGTCATCCACCCACACTCCGCGCGGATGCCGGGCCGCGCGCACCGGATCGGGGAAGTGCACGACCTGTCCGGCATAGGCCGCGTTGGGCGGCGGCGACGCTCCCGCCGCGCCCGACCCGGGAGGTGCCCCCACCCCTTGCCGACCTGTCGTCATGGCCGTTGCCCCCCTGCTCGTGCCTGCCTCCGAACCGATGACGGACAGCCTAGGGGGTGCGGCGGACGTCGCGTCGGCCTCGGCCGCGGACCCTGTGGACAACTCCGCAAGCCCCCTGTGGACAACCCGGACACGTCAGTTCCCGGTCGCCGCCGCCCGCAGCTTGGCCGCCTGCTTCAGAGGGATCGCCGCTCGCAGCGAGGCCGTTTTGTGGTCGGCGCGGACCGTCTCGTAGGCCGCGGTGGCGTCCCCGCTGCGGACCACCGTGACCAGCACCGTCCCTTCTTGTCCCTTGGTGGGATCGGCGACGGTGTAGGTGACCTGCTGGTCGCCGAGCGGGGCCCCGCCCGGCGCCACCGGCCGCACCTGGAAGGTGGTGGTGACGCCGCCTCGGGTGACCCGGTAGCTGTCGCAGTCGCGCAGCGCGGCGGCCAGTGCGTCGAGCACCGAGGTGGCCTCGCCCGGCCGGTAGGAGGCGATCACCTCCAGGCTGATGGCCTTCGCGTTCTTGTCCGGGTCCGCGGTGTCGGTGACCATCGCGCCGGCGTACACCTGCCGGGGGTGCTGCGGCTGGCTCGCCCACTGGTCGGCGATCGGCTGGCACCGGGCCGGATCGGCCTTCTGCGGCCCGCCGAGCAACTGGGTCTTGCTGGCCGCCGGCAGCACCTGCACGTGGGGGATGTCGGCGGAGGTGAGCAGCGCCCGGGTCAGCTCGGCGGCGGGGACCGCGCCCGACGCCTTCACCGGCTGCGGCTGCTTCCCGCCGCCGCTTCCGCCGCAGCCGGCGGTGAGGGCGAGCGCGGGCAGCAGGGCCGCGGCGACCAGGGCGGCGCGGCGGCCGGCGCGGCTACCGGCCAGTAGGCGACTGCGTGCAGGTATCGGCATCGATGTCTTCCCCATGTGTCGTGGCCGCCCGGCGGCCGTCCCGTCACCCGTCCGGACCCGCGGGCGAGACGGCCCGCTTGCCGCGCGACTTTACCCGCCCCCGATCCGCACCCGGCCGGGGGCGCGATCCGCACGGCCGACGGGACGGCCGAGGACCGCGCGGCCCGCGCCGCCAACCGGCCCGCGCCGCCAACCGGCCCGCGCCGCTGACCGGCCTGCCCGTTAACCGGCCTGGGCCGCCTTCAGCTTGTCGTTCTGCTTGCGGGCCACGTCCAGCGGCAGTTGGCCCGCGCCGCCGGCCGACTTCACCGACAGGTAGGCGGTGATGGTGTCGCCGGACTTCACCACGCTCACCAGCGCCGCACCGGTCTTCTTGTCGGCCGTGTCGGTCATGACGTAGGACGCCGACGCGTCGCCGGTCCCGACCGCCGGCCCCTTGGTGATGGCGAAGGGGGTCTTCGTCCCGGTGTTGTCGACCGCGTTGAAGGTCGTGCAGGTCGCCAGGGCGGCCTTCACCGAGTCGATGACCTTCTGCGCGTCACCGGGCGCGTGGCTGGCGACCAGCATCTGGTCGATCTGGTCCGGGGTGGCCTGGCCGGTGGTCTTGGCGAAGGCGGCGCCGACGAACGCCAGCCGGCGGATCTTCGGCTTGCTGCTGGTGATGTCGGCCAGCGGCTGGCACTGGGGCTTGTCCGCGGTCAGCGTCGAATTGTCCTGCGAGTCGGTGGCGTCGGTCTGCGAGACCTGGACCGTCCAGCCCGGTACGTCGGCGGTGGTCACCAGCGCGCTGGTGAGCTGCGCCTTGGTCAGCGGGGCCTTCCCGGCGGTGGTGGCGGACGCCGACGGGGTGCTCTTCGGGGTCGTGTCGCTCCCGTCCGCGTTCGACGAGTTGCCGGAGCAGGCCGCGGCCAGCAGCAAGGCGGGCAGCACGGCGAGGGAGGCGGCGGCACATCGGGTCTTGCGCATCTGGGTCTCATTCCCTGCATCGGCGGTGGGGGGACCCGCTGGGCGGGCCGACTGTCGATCCTCCCGCCACCGGGGCCGTATCGTCCATGGCACTCGTCGTACCTGTGCACACGCTGTGTTCATGCGGCCGACCGGGCGTCACAGCACGGTGACATCGCCCACACAGGAAGGGTGGTCGGCCGCGTTCTGCTTCCCCATCCGAGGGCGGGTTTGGCACTCTGATCAACATACGGGGGAACCGCCCGCCCCCGGGCGGGCGCACGGAGGGATGCACGCACAATATGACAATCCATCTGCAGGCGGCAGCGGCCGCCGACCCCAGGCTGACCTGGAGCGCCGTGCACGACCCCGCCGGGCCGCCGGTCCTGCTGCACCGGCGGGACGGGATCCTGCCCGCGGTGGCCGCCGCGCTGTCCATCCGGGACGAGGTGCTCACCTGCACCGGCTCCAAGGGCGAACAGCCGGCCGAACTGCACCCCGCCGTACGCGACTTCCTGGACGCACTGCCGGTCGCACAGCGTGAACGGTTCACCGGGCGCTGCCCGGAGGCGGTGCTGATCTCCCGCCATCTGACCGCCGTCGAGGCCGGCCGCGGCAAGCGCGCCTCCCGCCGCCCGCTGACCTTGAGCGAGGCACGCAAGTCGCTGCGCGGCGCGAAGCTGACCGCCCGCCGGATCCGCGAGGACGGCGACCCGGCGCACGGCGCCTACGCCCCGCCCTGCCGCTCCTGCGCGCCGCTGCTGGCGCACTTCGGGGTGCTGCCCTTCGATCCCGCGGCGGACCGCGCGTGAGCGATTTCATGCCGGCCAGCACACGCTTCCCGGTCGGTGTGGACGCCGCGCTGCGGGCCGCCGGCTGGCAGCCCGGCCGCTGGGACATCAAGCAGGCCGAGGACTGGGCCGACACCTTGCGGGCCCACACCTCGCCCGGCGGTCACCGGCACGCGGTGTTCCCGGCCGCGATCGAGGCGTGGGCGGAGTTCGGCGGCCTGGAGATCGCGGCCGCCGCCGGGCCGGGGCGGCAGATCGCGCCCAGCGCCGTGGTGGTCGACCCGCTGCGCGGCCTCCATCTGGCCCGCACCCTCGGCGACCTGGGCCGCGCGCTGGAGACCGGGATCAGCCCGCTCGGCGAGGAGCCGGCCAGCGGCGCGCTGCTGGCCATCGACGCCGAGGGCCGGGTCTACGCGGTGGACCACACCGGTGACTGGTACGCGGGCCCGGACGTGGACCGGGCGCTGGCCGCCCTGCTCGGCGGGGTGCGGCCGGTACGGCTCAGCATGAGCTGACCGCGGCCCGCACTCGTAGCCCGCACCCTCAGCCGTATCCCCACCCGTAGCGGTGTCCGCGCCGGTAGCCGTACCGCGCCCGCAGCCGTACGCCGCGCCCGCAGCCGTACCCGCCTGCCCAGCGCGCCCGCTGTATTTCGGTGTACACGACACCTTCGCACGTACCCGTCGCGGACCCCGACGGCCGTCTCCTGCGCAGGCCCGGTCCCTTAGGGGGAGGCACCTACTTCCGGCGTCGCACGGTTCGTACCGCCGGATGACGATCGGTCCCCGGCTGATCCCTACGGTCATAGGGCGGGGTGGGAAGCCCCATTCCGGCAACGGGGTGGGGCTACCCCCACCACCGGAACGGAGACCTGCCCCATCGTGCCGCCAGGCGCGCTCCAGCAGGCTGAGACGTAGCCAGACCGCATCCGCGGCAGACCCGATTCCAGGAGTGACAGTGACGACGGCAGTGACGATTCCCAAGGCCGGGGGCAACGGAGAACGTTCGGCCGTAGCCGCCGCCGCCCGCTCGGTGACCAAGGCGTACGGCTCCGGCGAGACGCGCGTTCTCGCCCTGGACTCGGTCGACGTCGACATCGCGCGCGGCCGCTTCACCGCGATCATGGGCCCCTCGGGCTCCGGCAAGTCCACCTTGATGCACTGCCTGGCCGGACTCGACACGGCCACCGAGGGCCGCATCTGGGTCGGCGGCACCGAGATCACCCGGCTCAAGGACAAGAAGCTCACCCAGCTGCGCCGCGACAAGATCGGCTTCATCTTCCAGTCCTTCAACCTGCTGCCGACCCTCAACGCGGCCGAGAACATCACGCTGCCGATGGACATCGCCGGCCGCAAGGTGGACCGCGCGTGGTTCGACCGCGTCGTGGAGACCGTCGGCCTGGCCGACCGGCTGCGGCACCGGCCGACCCAGCTGTCCGGCGGCCAGCAGCAGCGCGTCGCGGTGGCCCGCGCCCTCGCCGCCCGCCCCGAGATCATCTTCGGCGACGAGCCGACCGGAAACCTCGACTCCCGGGCCGGCGCCGAGATCCTCGGCTTCCTGCGCCGCTCGGTGGACGACCTGGGCCAGACCATCGTCATGGTCACCCACGACCCGGTGGCGGCCTCGTACGCCGACCGCGTGCTGTATCTGGCCGACGGGGTGATCGTCGACGAGATGACCAGCCCGACCGCCGAGTCGGTGCTGGCGCGGATGCTGCGCTTCACCGCGGACGACCACCGGCACGCCGGTTCCCCCTCCGGGGCCCCGGCCGGCTTCCCCGGCTCCGCCGGCTCCGCCGCCCCCGTTTCCGCCGACGGCCGCGGGAGGACGTCGTGACCGTCCTGAAGACCTCGGTGCGCAACTTCCTCGCGCACAAGGGCCGTATGACGCTCTCGGCGGTCGCCGTCATGCTGTCGGTGGCGTTCGTCTGCGGGACGCTCGTCTTCACCGACACCATGACCTCCACCTTCGACAAGCTCTTCGGCTCCACCGCCTCCGACGTCACCATCAGCGCCAAGAAGGTCGACGACGCCCAGGCCACCGGCAAACCGGACGCGCTGCCCGCCTCGCTGCAGAGCAAGCTGGTGAAGGTGCCGGGTGTCGCCGCGTCCTACCCCGACGTCACCAGCCAGGACGTGACGGTCGCCGACGCGAAGAACGACAGCATCAGCCCGGACAGCGGCGCCCCGACCATCGTCAGCAACTGGGACCCCACCGAGACCAAGGCCGTCACGGTCACCTCCGGCCACACCCCGCGCGCCTCGTCCACCGACGCGGTACTGGACGCCGACACCGCCAAGAAGCACCACCTGGCCATCGGCGACACCCTGCGCGTCATCGCCCAGCCCGGCGACTTCGACGTCACCATCAGCGGCATCGCGACCTTCAAGACCACCAACCCGGGCGCGGCCGTCCTCTACGTCGACACCGCCACCGCGCAGACCCGGCTGCTCGGCGACCCGCACGCCTACACCGGCTTCGGGCTCACCGCCGCCCCCGGCACCAGTGACGACCAGCTCAAGCAGCGGGTCACCGCGGCCATCGGCAGCCACTACACCGTCGACACCGCGGCCGAGACCAAGCAGAAGGACAAGGACTCCCTCGGCGGCTTCCTGAACTTCATGAAGTACGCGATGCTCGGCTTCGCGGGCATCTCCGTACTGGTCGGCATCTTCCTCATCGTGAACACCTTCTCGATGCTGGTCGCCCAGCGCACCCGCGAGATCGGCCTGATGCGGGCCCTGGGCTCCAGCCGCAAGCAGGTCAACCGGTCGGTGCTGATCGAGGCGTTCATGCTCGGCGTCACCGGCTCGGTGCTCGGCATCGGCGGCGGCATCGGGCTGGCCATCGGGCTGATGCACCTGATGGGCAAGGTCGGCATGAAGCTCGACACGTCCGAGCTGACCATCAAGGCGACCACGCCCGTCGTGGGGCTGGTGCTCGGGGTCGTCGTCACCGTGCTGGCCGCCTACATCCCGTCCCGCCGGGCCGGGAAGATCTCCCCGATGGCCGCCCTGCGCGACGCCGGCACCCCCGCCGACGCCCGGGCGGGCCGGATCCGGGCCGCGATCGGCGTGCTGGTCAGCGCGGCGGGCGTCTTCGCCCTCATCGCCGCCTCCCAGGCCGCCAAGGCCGCGACCGGCGGCGGCCTGCTCGGGCTCGGCGTGCTGCTCACCCTGATCGGCTTCGTGATCGTCGGCCCGCTGCTCGCCGGGGTCATCGTGCGGGCCGTCAGCGCCCTGGTGCTGCGGTTCTTCGGCCCGGTGGGCCGGCTCGCCGAACGCAACGCGCTGCGGAACCCGCGCCGCACCGGCGCCACCGCGTCCGCACTGATGATCGGGCTGGCGCTCGTCTCCGGTATGTCGGTGGTCGGCTCATCGATGGTGGCGTCCGCCAACGACCAGCTCGACAAGTCGGTCGGCGCCGACTTCATCCTCCAGATCGGCGACAACGGCAACCAGACCTTCACCCCGGCCGCGGAGAAAGCGGTGAAGTCCGCCAGCGGCATCCAGCACTTCACCGACTACACCGTGGTCAACGCCAAGGTGACGCTCCCGTCGGGCAAGGCCCTCAAGGAGGACATCACCGCGGCCGACGCCACCTACGCGCAGGACCTCCGGCTGGACACCGTGCAGGGCAAGCTGGCCGACGCCTACGGCAAGAACGCCATGTCGGTGCCGGAGGGCTTCGCCAAGGACAACGGGGTCAAGGTCGGCGACGAGCTCAGGGTCGCCCTGGTCGGCGGCTCCGCCGCCGAGCTGAAGGTCGCCGCGGTCACCAGCGACGACACCGCCATCGAGCACGGCACCCTGTTCACCGACATCGGCACCGCCCGGCGGCTGCTGCCCGCGGGCAAGCTGCCCGGCGACTTCATGATGTTCGCCAAGGCGACGGACGGGCAGCAGAAGGCCGCGTACGCCTCGCTCAAGGCCGCCGTCAAGGACTACCCGCAGGTGCAGGTGCGCGACCAGGCCGACTACAAGGACCTGATCCAGAGCCAGGTCAACCAGCTGCTCTACATGATCTACGGCCTGCTCGGCCTCGCGATCATCGTGGCCGTCCTCGGCGTCATCAACACCCTGGCGCTCTCGGTGGTCGAACGGACCCGGGAGATCGGTCTGATGCGGGCGATCGGGATGTCGCGGCGGCAGCTGCGCCGGATGATCCGGCTGGAATCGGTGGTCATCGCGCTGTTCGGCGCGCTGGTCGGCCTGGGGCTCGGGCTCGGCTGGGGCTCCAGCGCCCAGCAGGTGCTGGCGTCCCAGGGGCTGGGCATCCTGCGGGTGCCGTGGTCCACGATCCTGACGGTCTTCGTCGGCTCGGCCGTGGTCGGGCTGCTGGCGGCGCTGCTGCCGGCGTTCCGGGCGGCGCGGATGAATGTACTGAACGCGATCGCGACGGACTGACTCCGTCACGGACCGCCCCCCACGGCGACCCCGGAAGCGCGTCCCCTCGCGCGCCCGGGGTCGCCCCTTTCCCGGCCTGGGGGCGGCTTCCCGCCGCGCCGGTTGGCCTGCGGCCGGCTTCCCGCTGTGCGGGGCCTTGCGCCGTTGC
>NZ_FMCH01000590.1 GCF_900091855.1 Streptomyces sp. DvalAA-14 | reverse complement strand
GGCCGGCCCCTTCCTGGCGCGCCGACCGGTGGAGAACTCGGTCCCCCGCACCATCTGCGCAACCCTGGGCCGGCGCGGCCCGCACGCCTACGGCGCCGAGCCACCCGTCTTCGGCTGGTGGCGGCCGGACGGCGGGGGAGAGGTGGCCGCCGCCTTCCTGCGCACCCCGCCCCACCCGCCGCTGCTGACCCGGGGCGCGCCCGGGACGTCCCGCGGCCTCGCGGACCGGCTGGCCGCCCCGCTGCCCGGGGTACGCGGCGACCGCGAGGCCGCCCGGGACTTCGCCCGGGCATGGCAAGAGCGCACCGGAGCCGCGCTCCGCACCGACCGCGAACTGCGGATCTTCCGCCTGGGCGCCCTCACCCCGCACCGGCCCGCCCCGCCCGGCCGCCCCCGGGTCGCCGGCCCCGCCGACCGCGCACTGCTGCTGCGCTGGCACGAGGAGTTCGCCCGGGACATCGGCGAGCCCCTGCCGGGCGGCGAGGGGGCCGTGGACGACGCCCTCGGCCGCGGCCTGCGCACCCTGTGGGAGGTGGACGGCGAACCGGTCGCGATGGCCGGATCCACCGCCCCGGCGGACGGCGCCGTACGGGTCGTCGCCGTCTACACCCCGCAAGCGCTGCGCGGCCGGGGCTACGCCGGAGCCGTCACCGCCGCCGTCTCCCGGGCGGCGCTCGCGGCCGGCGCCGAGCACGTACTGCTGTCCGCCGACCTGGCCAACCCGGTCAGCACGGGCCTCTACCAGCGGCTCGGCTACGTCCCGGTGCGGGACCTGGTGTCGATCACCTTCACCGCGGCGCCGGCCGACCCGTCCGCCGCCCGGCCCACCGCCGCCCGGGCCGACCCCGGCCGGCAAGCCCTGCGGGACACCTGACGCTCAGCGACGCCAGGGCCCACCCGAACGGCACTCCCGTCGCATAATGGGACCGGCGAAAACCCGCCGACCAACGATCCCGCCTGGAGGTCCCGTGACCGGAACCGGCCGACTGCCCTCCCGCCTCGTGAAGCTGCGCCCCGCACCTTTCGGCTCGGACCCCGCCGGCGCCCGGCTGGAGCGCATCCTCCGGTCGCCGAACTGGGCGAACGGCGCCTTCGCCAACCCCGTCGGAGCCCGTGACGTCCCCAGCGGCGGCCTGATCAAGTCGCTGCCCGCCAACCTCCGCAAGGAGGCCCGGCTGTCGCGCAAGCCGGCCCGCCCGGTCCCGATCCACCCCACCACCCTCACCGACCTCGCCGTCCCGCCCGCCTCCGGCCTCCGGCTGACCTGGATGGGCCATTCCTCGGTCCTGGCCGAGATCGGCGGCCGGCGGGTGCTCTTCGACCCGGTGTGGGGCGAGCGCTGCTCACCCTTCACCTTCGTCGGCCCCCGCCGCATCCACCCCACCCCGGTGCCGCTGGCCTCCCTGACCGGCCTGGACGTCGTGGTCATCTCCCACGACCACTACGACCACCTCGACATGCCGACCATCACCGCGCTGCTGCGCACCGGCGTGGTCTTCGCGGTGCCGCTGGGCGTCGGCTCGCACCTGGAGCACTGGGGCGTGCCGCCGGAGCGGCTGCGCGAACTGGACTGGAACGAGTCCACCGACGTGGCCGGCCTGACCCTGACCGCCACCCCGGCCCGGCACTTCTGCGGCCGCGGCCTGCGCGGCCGCCAGCAGACCCTGTGGGCGTCCTGGGCGGTCACCGACGGCACCCACCGCATCTACCACAGCGGCGACACCGGCTACTTCCCCGGCTTCGCCGACATCGGCGCCCAGCACGGCCCGTTCGACGCCACAATGATCCAGATCGGCGCCTACAGCGAGTTCTGGCCCGACATCCACATGACCCCGGCCGAGGGCATCCGGGCCCACCTCGACCTGTCCGGCGGCGAGCCGGCCGGGACGATGATGCCCATCCACTGGGGCACCTTCAACCTCGCCCAGCACCCGTGGGCCGAACCGGGGGAGGGCACCGTGGCCGCCGCCCGCGAGGCCGGCGCCAAGATCGCCACCCCGCGGGTCGGCGCTCCCTTCGAGCCCGCCGACCCGCAGCCGGACGACTGGTGGTGGCGCGAGGTCGCGGTCCGCCCGGCGGGCGGCTGGCCGGCCGAGCCGACGGCGACCGTCGGCTCGCAGGAGGCCGCCGCCGGGGCAGCAGCCGGGGCCGCCGCCGGGGCCGCCGCCGGCGAGGACGAGCGCGAGGGCGGCTACGAGGTGGCCCGCCCCAAGTAGGTCAGCACCCCCGCGTCCGGCAGCGCTATCTCGTGGAAGCCGAGCCGGTCGTAGAAGGCCCGGGCGGGGGTGTTGACGCTGAGCATGCCCAGATGCACGGCCGGCACCCCGCGCCCGGCCAGGGCGCCGAGGAAGCTCTCCATCAACGCCCGCCCGTGGCCCCCGCGTTGGAAGTCGGGCAGGACGTCGATGTGCAAGTGCGCCGGGTAGCCGGCGAGTTCGGGCCGCACCAGCCGCTCCGGGGTGTGCAGCAGCCCGGCCATCGTCTCGCCGGGGGTGCCCGGCTCACCGGCCGGCGCCGGCCAGCGCCCCGCCACCGTCGGCAGCCACTCCTGCCGGAACCGCCGGGCGAACATCGCTGTGTCGCCCGTCCCGAGGACGTAGCCGACCGGTTGCCCCAGCCCGTCGTCGAGCACGAAGGCCAGCTCCGGCTCCAGGACCGCGTACGGCGCCGCGAAGATCGCGCCCAGCAGCTCCCGGTCCCGGCCCGGGTAGTCGGCGGTGGCGTCCGCGCCGGCGTTTCCGGTGCGCAGGCAGATGTCGTACAGGGCGGGCAGGTCCGCGGGACGGTAGGGGCGGATCACGGCGTTCATCGGGTCTCCCGGCGGGTGCGGACAGCGGACGGATCGGGCGCCGGCAGCGGTTCGGCCAGCTCGGCACCCTCGGCCGCCTCGGCCCGATCCGCCGCGCCGCCGGTCGCCCCGAGGGTACTGAAGGTGAAGGAGAACGAGGCCGGCGCCGCCCTCAGCCGGAATTCGGGCAGCACCTCGGGCCCGCAGGCGTGGCTGCCCACGCCGTGCAGGGCGTGATCCAGATGCACCCAGAGCGTGTCCTCCCGGCGCAGCTCATGGGTGTGCGCGGCGGCGTCCAGCGCCCGCGTGCTCCACGGCCGTACCGTCAGCCAGAACACCGGCTCGCCCTCCACCCGTACCCCCGAACCGTCGGCCCGCCGCAGCTCCGCCCAGCGCACATCGGCCCGGGCGCCGTTCTCCTGCGGGCGCACGTACGGCGTCTGCAGCGCGTCCACGCTCGAGCTGTACAGGCCGATCCGGGAGGCCGCCCGGGTGTCGGGATACGCCTCGCCGGGGCCGCCGCCGAACCACGTCGCGGTGTCCAGCGTCGGGCACAGGCCCAGCCGCACCCCGAGCCGGGGCAACGGCAGCGGCCAGTCACCCTCGGGCGCCACCATCACGTCCACCCGCAGCCGGTCGCCGGCGGCCGACCACGCGTAGACGGTACGCAGCCCCAGGTCGGAGCCGGCCGGTGCCACCCGGGTGACGACGGTGAGGGAGTCGCCGCCGAGGCGGACCCGCTCCACCCGGTGCCGCATCCGGTGCAGCCCCGACTCCCGCCACCGCCAGTCCAGTTGGCCGTCCGGATACCACGACATCCCCCGGTCGTTGTCGACCGGCGCCCGCCACACGTCCACCTCCGGTCCCTGCACGGGATTTCCGTCCAGATACCGCAGCACACCGGACGCCGCGTCGAAAGCTCCGGGCCCGAACACGATCAGACCGCCCTCCGCGAGCCGCGGCGTGCGCGGCTCATCCCGCCGCGCCGCCGGCCGGGCGGCCGGCTCCGGCGCCGCCGCGAACTGGGTCCAGGCCACCTCGTGCCCGGCCGGCGCCCACGCGGTGTCCTCGGCGAGCACCGCCCGCACCGTCCACCACGCTTCCGGGCCGCCCCGGCTACGCGGCAGCCGGGGCAACTCCACCTCGGCGCTCCCACCGGGCCGGAGCGCCGGCACCGCCAGCCGTCCGCCGCCGACCGCCGTACCGCCCACCTCGTACGACCAGCGGAACGACAATCCCGAAAGGTCGACGAAGTCGTAGCCGTTGGTGACCGTCACGGTGCCGCGCGCGCTGTCGCCCGCCAGCCGCACCGGCTCGACCACCTTCTTGTACTCGACCAGGCCCGGCGACGGAGTCCGGTCGGGGAAGACCAGGCCGTCACAGACGAAGTTCCCGTCGTGCACCTCCTCGCCGAAGTCCCCGCCGTACGCGAAGTACGCCGTCCCGGCCCTGGTCCCGGCCCCGGTCCCGTCCCCGTCCCTGTCCCCGACACCGGTCCCGACACCGGTCCCGGCAGTGTCCCCGTCGCCGGACCTGCGCCGCAGCCCGTGGTCGATCCACTCCCACACGAAGCCGCCCTGGCAGCGCTCGTACGTCTCGAAGATCCGCTGGTACTCCGACAGGCCGCCCGGCCCGTTGCCCATCGCGTGCGCGTACTCGCACAGCACGAACGGCATCGCGCGCCGCCGCCGGTCCGCCTCCGGGTCGGGCAGCGGCGGCTCGGTCCGCCGGCCGATGGACTCGGTCTCGGCGTGGTCGGCGTACATCCGCGAGTAGACGTCCACATCGGCGCACGACAGATCGCCCTCGTAGTGGATCGGCCGGGCCGCATCCCGCCCGCGGATCCACGACGCCATCGCGGACAGCCCGCGTCCGGTGCCGCACTCGTTGCCCAGCGACCACATGACCACCGACGGATGGTTCTTGTCGCGCTCCACCATCCGCGCCGCCCGGTCCAGCAGCGCCGGCGTCCACCGCTCGTCGTCGACCGGGTTGCCGCGCCAGCCCACCGCCTCGAAGCCGTGCGTCTCCAGATCGCACTCGTCCACCACCCACATCCCCAGCTCGTCGCACAGGTCCAGGAAGGCGGGATGCGGCGGATAGTGGCTGGTACGCACCGCGTTGATGTTGTGCTGCTTCATCAGCAGCAGGTCGAGCCGCATGGTCTCCAGGTCCACCACCCGGCCGTGGTCGGGGTCGAACTCGTGCCGGTTCACGCCGCGAAACAGGATCCGGCGGCCGTTGACCTTCAGCACCCCGTCCCGGACGGCGACGCTGCGGAAGCCGATCCGCAGCGGGATCCGCTCGCCCTCGGTGGCCAACTCCGCGTCGTACAAACGCGGCTGCTCCGCCGACCACGGCTCCACCGGCACGATCACCGGCTCACCGGTCGGGATGTCCAGCCCCAACTCCGGCACGGTGACGGTGCCGCGCGGTTCGCAGTCGACCCGGAGCGTGCCGGAGCCGGTGGTGTGGTCGTAACCGCAGTGCACGAAGAAGTCGGTGACCGCGCCTTCCGGTCGCTCGATCAGCGTGACCTCCCGGAAGATGCCCGGCAGCCACCACATGTCCTGGTCCTCCAGATAACTGCCGGACGACCACTGGTGCACCCGGACCGCCAGCACATTGCCGCGCGGCCTGAGCAGCTCCCCGACCGCGAACTCCACCGGCAGCCGGCTGCCCTTGAAGGTGCCCAGTTCGGCACCGTTGAGCCAGACGCGCGCGCAGGAGTCCACCCCGTCGAAACGCAGCACGGCCGCCCCGCCCGGCCAGTCGTCCGGCAGGTCGAAGGCCCGCAGGTGGTCACCGGTCGGATTCTCGGTCGGCACCCGCGGCGGATCGACGGGGAACGGATAGCGCACATTGGTGTAGGCGGGTGCTCCGTGCCCGTGCAGCGGCCAGTGCGCGGGCACCGGGAGCACGTCCCAGCGCGAGGCGTCGTACCCCGGCCGGGCGAAGGCGTCGTTGTGCCCGTCCGCGGTCGCCGACAGCCGGAAGCGCCAGGCCCCGCCGAGATTCACCCGCCGCGCGTCGGACACCGGCCACCAGGCCCGCGGCGGGAGCGCTCCCGTGCCGGGCGAGACATCCTCGTAGTAGGGGAGGGTCCCGGGCGGGGACGCGTGGTGCATGCTGCTGCTCCGTGGGGGGTGGGTGGGGGCGGGGGCGCGGTGCTTGGTACGGCGGTGGGTGCTGGCGGCGGGCGTGGCGCGGGTGCGGGCGTGGTGCGGGTGGTGGGGTGCTGGGCGGGCGGCTCGGGGGGCGCCGCGGGTCCGAGGATCCGATTCTGCTGAGGGATGTGCCGCACCGCTAGGCCGTGTCTGACAAATAGCGCCGTCCGCCCGCAGGGCGGGGCCCCGCGGCGTCTGGTGCGTGCGATCACAAGGCGGAGGGTCGTCCTCGTAGTGGGCTACTCGGACGACTCCGACAACGCAGCGAGCGCGCGTGCCAGGCGTCGCGGGGCAGGCGGGATTTGTCAGACACGGCCTAGGGCGGGAGTCATGGATTCCGACCGGCTTCGCGCGCACCCGGGGTGCCCTATGTGCTGGGCGATACGGGGGGGAGGGGCCGAACGGGCGCCCGGGCCAGGGGATTTGACCCGCTGCCGGGCCCGCTGGGAGCATGCCCGCCCTGGAGACCTATGGGGGGATTCCGCCATGGCGCACACCGTGATCCTGACGGCCGCGGGGACGACGGCCTCCGCCCAACCGATCCCCGGCCTCGGCGGCCGGACCGCCTTCGTCCTGATCGCCATCGTGGTGGTGGCCATCGCCGCCATCGCGGTGGCTCCGCTGCTCCTGGACGTCCGCCGGGCCACGGCCTGGCGGCAGCAGCTCACCGACCGGCTGATCGACCGGGCCGCCGACGACCAGGACGTACGGGACTTCCTGCGCGACCTGCGCGAGCCGCGCGGCGTCCGCGGTCTGACCCGCAGCATCATCGCCGTCCTCATCCTGGCCCTGGTGGGCTTCGCTCTCGCGGTGGCGATGCTGTCGTCCGGCACCGACTCGGGTGATCTGCGCAAGACCATCGTCACCTCGCTGATGACGGTGCTCGCCACCGTGGCCGGCTTCTACTTCGGCAGCCTCGGCGCCCAGAACAGCGCGGAGGACGCCCGCCGCCAGTCGGCCGCCCGCAGCGTGGCGACGGTCACGGCCGCGCCCGGGGCGGGCGAGACCGCCTCAGCGGGCGCGGGCGTCGACCCGTCCGGAGACACGGCCGCCGACGCCTCCGTCGAACCGTCCCCGGAAGCCGGGGCCCCACCCGCGGGAGCTCCGGGCCCGGCGCCGAAGTAGCGGGGCCGCTCGCGCGGGGCCATCGGCTCTTCGTACCCGGGCCGCTTCTGCGCGCGGGCCGGCTCCGTATGCCGGTCCGGGGCCGGGCCCGGGGCCGATTCCGGGCCCGGACCGCGGCCCGGGCCGACTCCGGGCCCGGGGGTGTCTTCGCCCCCGCGACATCTCCGCGCCGAGGCATCCCCGTCCCCGGCGGGTTCTTGTCGCGGTTCGGGACGTGCGCGGGGCCGTCGCGGCTGAGGAACGGCCCCGCCTTCGCCCGCACTCCCGCAGCGACGCGCCGGGGGTGCGGGCGCCCGGTCAGATCCCGTCCACCTTGAACGGATCATGCTCGGTGAGCAGCTTGTCCAGGCGGGCCTGATCCACCCGGCTCACCATCTGCCCGACCTCCTGGCGGTCCCGTACCACCTTGGCCAGCGTGAACGTCGAGGTCACCACATACAGCAATCCCACCCCCACGGAACGCCCGCACCCCATCCCCCCTCCGGCAAATAGGCCACCCCCACCACCATCGCCCCGAGCGCCACCCCGAACGAGATCACTGCCTGCGCGGCATAAGCCGCTGTCGTCTGCTGCGTCATCACCTTCGCCATGCCCCCACGATCCCCCGCTGTGACCGCCCCCACATGAGTACCCCTACTCATCCCCACCCTGAGCCCGCCCTGAGCCCGCCCGGATCCCCGCCCACCCCTCACCCCGGCGCCCCTCCCCACGCCGACCCCCCGCGCCTCGCGAGCGACCACCCCCCGAGGTGCGCTATTCTTCTCGTGCACGGTCACCCGGACCCACCACCCCGGGCCGACCAAGCACCGGGACGTGGCGCAGCTTGGTAGCGCACTTGACTGGGGGTCAAGGGGTCGCAGGTTCAAATCCTGTCGTCCCGACGGTGCTCAGAAGCCCTCTGGGAGCATCCCAGAGGGCTTCGTACATCAACGGGTGACATCAACCCCGAGCGTCAGACCCTCGCAGGCACTCCCGCAGCTCCGTCGTCGCCCTCCTCTCCGTCGTCCAGCGACAGCGCGTCGTCCATGCGGTCTGCGGCCTTCCTGAGCGTCGAGTCCATCACGTGCGCGTAGGTGTCCAGGGTCATGGTGATGGTGCTGTGCCCGAGCGTTTCCATGATGGTCCGGGCGTCCACTCCCTGTGCGAGCAGCAGCGAGGCGCAGGTGTGCCGGAGGTCGTGCACGCGGACCTGTCGGACCTTGGCCTCCCGGCACAGCACGGTCAGCATCCGGTTCAGGCTGCGCGGGTCGGTCGGCCTGCCGGTGCTGGTGGTGAAGACGAGCCCCGCGGGCTGCGACGCGAGCGGGGTCCAGTGCTGGCCAGCGGCGGCGCGCTCCGCCTGGTGGGTGGTGCGGTGTGCCTTGAGCGCGGTCACGCATCCCTGGGGCAGCGAGATCGTGCGGAGGGAACGGGCCGTCTTCGGAGTGCCGAACAGCAGCTCTTTCTTGATCCGCTGGAGGTTCCGGCGGACCCGGAGCTGTCCGCGGTCAAGGTCGATGTCGTCCCAGGTCAGGGCCAGCACTTCGCCGCGGCGCAGGCCGGTGGAGACGAGCAGCAGCCACAGGGCGTAGAGGCGGTGCCCCTTCGCGGTCTTGAGCAGCATCTTGGCTTCGGTCCTGTCCAGGGGGCGTACCTCCTCCCGCGGCACCGTGGGGGTTTCCACGATCCGCGCGACGTTGCGGGTGATGAGTTCTTCGCGGACTGCCTGTTGCAGTGCCGAGCGGAGTACGGAATGCGCGTACTGGACGGTGCGGGCGGACGGCCGGCGCTTGCAGCACTTCCCGACCGCGCAGCACGTTCGGTCTTCCTCCGGGCGGTCGCTGTCCAGGCCCCGCAGGCAGCACAGGCAGCCGTTCTTGAATTCGGCGAGGAACAGCCGGATGTCGGCGGGAGACAGGCGGTTGAGCTTCTTCCTGCCGAGCTTCGGTTCGATGTAGACGCGGGACATGACCTCGTAGCTCATGAGCGTCGAGGGTTTGAGCCGGACCGCGGCGACGGCCACCAGCCAGTAGGTGAGGAAGTCCGTCAGGCACATGGCCGACGTGGCGGCGGGAATGCCCTGCCGGGTCTGCTCCTGCATGGCGGTGAGCTTTTCGGCGACTTCCGCGCGAGTCTTGCCGTAGGCGAATTTGCGGACCCGGGTTCCGTCGGGACGGAAGACGTACGCGGCAGCCTGGTACCGGCCGTCAGCGCGTTTGGTGATCGTGCCCTCACCGTTGGCGCGGCGTTTGGCCATCAGTTGTTCTCCTCAGTTCGGTGCTGCATGTACGCGGTCAGGGCGGTTTCGGCGACGCGGCGAGAGCGGCCGACGGTGAAGCTGGGGAGTTCGCGGGCGCGGAACAGGTCGTAGACCTTGCTGCGGCTGATTCGTAGGGCGGTCATGACTTCGGGGACGGTCAGGGCTTGCGGCGGGGCGGTGGTCACCGTGTCCTCCTGGTCCAGACGTGAACCGTGCCCCCGCAGCGGCGGCGCTGCGGGGGCACGGCGAGGGTGGTGAGGCTCGGGGGAGGGAACCCCCCCTCCCCCTGTAGGTCCGCTACATCCGCTACATCCGCTACATCGCAGGTCAGGGGCCTGTTTTGTGTAGCGGATTTTTGGGGTGTAGCGGATGGGTCCGCTACACCCCCGGGGTGGGGGTGTAGCGGATTGGGGCTGGTGTAGCGGCTGTGTAGCGGCTCAGCGGGTCGTGTCCGCTACAGCGTCATGGCTGGTCAGGGGCAGTTTTTCGGGGTGTGTAGCGGATGTAGCGGATTTTCCGGGGGGAGGGGGGCAGTAGCGGGCCCATGCGTCGCGGAGGTCGGTGGCGTAGTAGCCCTTGACGACTCCTCCGCCAAGCCGGATGTTGCGGGCTTTGATGGGCTGGTTGTCGGCGGTGACGTATTCGGCGAGGTGCTTAGACAGCAGCCGGGAGTTCAGCGGTTTGCCGTCCACGTCGGCCCAGGGCGCTTCGTCCATGTCGGTCAGGGCCGCGACGATCTGCGCGGTGGGCATCCGGTCGGCGCCGTTGAACACGGTGCGAAGGTCGGTCAGCAGGCCGATTCCGAGGGAGGCTTTGCTGCCTTCGGCGGCGGCGGTGACGAGTTCCACGCACGCGTTGCGGGCCCGATCGGGCCAGGTGCCGCCGGCAGCGTCGGCGACGGCGAGCAGGGGTTCCCAGACATCGGCGGGGCGGTCGTTGACGCCTTCGGGCATGGCGGGGAACGCGCCGGCCACGCGGTCGCGGACAGCGTCGGCCCATGCGGCGAGGCGGTCGCGCAGTTCGTGGCCTTCCGGTTCGTGGATGCGGGCCCGGAAGGCTTCCACGTGCTCGTTGGGTGCCCGGCGCCGCATGCGGATGACGACGGAGCGGTGAAGGATGGTGTCGGGTAGCCACCCGAGACCGGCCATGGCTACCGCGGCGTAGACGGGGAAGGGCTGGACGACCTGCTGATCCCCGACGCTCACGCACCGGTAGGACACCCCGATGCGGCGGTGTCCGGCGTTGATCAGTCCGCGCAGTTCCTCGTTGTCGCCGGCTTTGGGGCCGAATACGGTGTCGATCTCGTCAAACAGGATCGTCGGGCGGCCCGACTCCATCGACACCGCGCGGAACAGCGCGGCCGGAGAGGCGTTGACCGCTGCCATCGGGTTGGGAACCAGGGTTCCGCAGATCTCCAGTCCGCGCGTCTTGCCCGACCCCGGTTCCGGTGAGAGGAAGGCGAGGCGGGGTGTGGAGTCGAAGCAGTCCAGCAGGTGGGAGTGGGCGTTCCAGAGGACTACGGCGACGTAGGCGGCTTGGGTGGGGAAGGCGTTGAAGCGGCGGTGAAAGCCCTCGATCTCGTCCAGCAGGGTGGCGCCGTTCTCGGTGGTCATGCCGCCTGCCTCCTTTCCGGTGCGGTGTGCAGCGTGCACAGGGTGCGGTGGTCGGCGTGGTCGGCGACCAGGGCGAGCACGACGTCACGTCCCTTGGCGGTGACGTGGCGCCCGCACAGGCAGTGCGAGGTGGCCCGGGGGGTGGCCCGCCAGTCCGAGGGGGCCACGATGTGGAGCCATGCGATCACCTGGGGTCCGTTGCCGGCGCCGGGGTCAGGACCAACGGCAGAAGGGGCGCCTTCGGCGGCGACCTTCGGCGCACCACGGCCGGTGGACCTTGCGGCCAGGTCCGGCGGGGTGGGGGTGGTCGGGGGTGGGGGTGAGGCTTTTCAGGGCGGGGCGGGGTCCGGGGTTCATGCCGCCTCCCGGGGTCGGGCGGTGCGGATGGAGTAGTCCAGGGCGCTGCGGATGGTGGCGCGGCACTCGGACGCTGGCAGTCCGGCGGTTTCGCCCCCCGCCTGAAAAGCCGCTTCTACGGTGGCGCGGTCAAGGTCCCCCCACGCCACGAACCGGCCCACCGCCCGCACGGCGCGCAGCAGTTCGGCGTTGCGCCCGCCCTCAACGGCCATGGCGACTGCGGCGGTTTCGCGTTCGAGGACCACCGTGGCGAGACGGGAGGCGTCGCGGGTGGCCACGGGCCGGATGGTGGCCGCCACGGGCTTCTGAGGGGCCGTCAGAGCTGTTTGGAGCCATTCGGGTAGGTTTGCAACGGGGGAGTCGTCCAGGACCGTGTACGGGCCCACAGGGGTTCGGCTGCCGGGGGCGACGACTTGTCCGCCCCATGCGCGGGTGTCCACCTTCCGGGCGACGGTTCCGGCGGTGTTGCCGAGCCGGATGCCGGGCGGGACGCTGAAGTACAGGTGCTGCCCGCCGCTTGCGGTCCGGATGCGGCGGGTGACCGGTGCGGGCTTCCCGGCGCGCTCGCAGAGCGCAGAGAAGGTTTCCACGCCGTCAGGCGTGCCCTTTTCGTCTGTCGGCTTGAGCGTGTCGAGATCGACCACCAGCAGTCCGGCGGGGCCGGTGGCGATACCGACGTTGAACGGGCCCGAGGTCCAGCAGCTCTGGATGCGGTCGGGGTCGGTGGTGGCGCGCTGCTCGAACGTGCGGTGTCCGTCGGCGCAGTCGCCGGTACGGGGGCAGCGGCGTTCCCCGTGCAGCGCGGGGACCTTCCCGCCGGGGTGCAGTGGGATGACGGGCCAGCCGCGGGCGGCTGCGGCCAGTGCTGCGGACAGCAGCGGGGATGGGGTGGGATGGGTCATGCTGGGTGGTCTCCGGTTCCTTGATGGGTGCTGGTACCGGGACGGCCGCGGTTCTTTGGCGAGATGCGGCGGCCGCCCCGGGCGGATTCAGGCGGCGTGTGCCGCAGTGTGGGGATGTGCTGCGGCGAGCAGGGTGCGGAGTGCGGCGGTGGCCTGGTGGGGGACGACGCCGTTGCCGAGGGCTTTGAGCTGCGCGGTGCGCGACAGGCCGGGCACGGCGGTGACGTGCCCTTCGGGCAGGCCCATCAGCCACTCGACGAGGGGCGGGTTCAGGCGTCCCAGAGCGTCAACTGGCCCGGGGGCGGGACGTCCGATGACCGCTTCCCACCGCTGGATCGCGGCGGCGTAGCGGCCCCAGCCAGGCCGGTGAATGTCAGATCGGTCAGCGTCGGCGAGGTGCTGCGCGGGTTGGGTGCGGTCGCCTGCCGGGCTCCCTTGGAGTCCCCCACGACCGGGGTCGGCAGCAGTTCGCACACCTCGGCTGCCAGGCACAGGCCGTGCCGTCCCGCTTCCTGCGACGGGGTGCGCCTGGTCTGCCGGTTCTCCCGCTCCGACGCTCTCGGGGTCGGCAGCAGCGAGACGACGTGCCGCAGGTTCATCCCGCCCTGCGCGGCGTGGCCGGCGCCGGTCGCCTCCGACGTCGAGGGGGTCGGCAGCAGCGAGCCCACCGCGGTCGGCAGTTGCCCCCTCTGGCCGCCGCCGCGCCAGTCCCTGGCTGCCGGTGTCGGCAGGCCAGGCGATGACGAACAGGCGGTTGCGCTGGTGGGCGGCGCCGACATCCGATGCGCGAAGAGTGCGCCAGCACGCATCGAACCCGAGGGCGGCAAGGTCGGACAGGACGGTGTCGAATCCGAGGGAAAGGTGACCTGCGACGTTCTCAAAGACCGCGAGACGGGGTCGTAGAACGCGAAGGGCGGTGGCGATGTGGGGCCAGATATGCCGGGCATCAGCAGTTCCCTTCCTCTTGCCCGCAGAGCTGAACGGCTGGCACGGGTACCCGCCCAGCACGACATCCACGGGCGGAACAGTGGTCCAGTCGGTGTCGGTGATGTCCCCGAGGTTGGGCACGTCCGGGAAGTGGTGGGCGAGGATGCGGGCGGCGCCGGGGTCGTTGTCGGCGACCCACGCCGGCGACCCGCCGATGACGGCCTGGACGGCCATGTCCAGGCCGCCGTATCCGGTGCACAGCGAGCCCAGCCGCAGGACGTCCGGGATGGTCTCCGGATGATTCATGAGGTGGCGTTCTCCCCTCAACATTGGTAACTCTAAGTGCAGGGAGGGAGGCAGGGTTCACCCCGGGAAGTAGCCATTTTCGGGGTTTCCGCAGGTCCAGAGGATGTGCCTCCCTGCCTCCCTGTAGCGGTGTTGCCGCAGATCAGGTCAGGGAGGCGGGGTTAGGGAGGGGGTCAGGGAGTTCTCCCTGCCTCCCTGGCTCCCTCCCTTACTCAAAGTCACCTTCGGCGGTGTCCGTGGCGTCCGCGTCGGTGGTCCGGTTGGCGAGGGCTTCGCGGACCTTGGCGCGGTCCACGACCATGACGCTGACCTTGCGGACCGCCCCGTGCGGGTCCAGCACCCGGCGCAGCTCGGTGAACGTCCAGCCGCCGTACTCACGCAGGTTGTGCGCGGCGAGGCGCTGCAACACCTCCTGCGTGCGCATCAGGTCCTGGTCCCCGAGCACGGCTGCGATGTCGGCGAGGTGATCGACCGGCGCGCCCGTCGGCACTACCGGAGCCGAGGGTGCGACCCCTTCGCGCAGCGCCAGCGCCCTGGCCACCACCGGGGTGACCTGGTCGGTGCTGGCGTCCTTGCGCACGTAGTACGTGCGCAGAAGCTCGAACGCGTTCTTGGTGAACCCCACGGTCAGGGTCGTGCCGACGTCTTCGGCGGGGCTGAGGGTGGTGGCGGTGATGCCCGCGCGGTGCTTGCCCGTGCCCAAGAGTCCGTCGTTGGCGACGTGGTCGCCGACCGCGAACGCAGCCCGGTGGGAGGTGTTGCGGGTGACGTCCTTCGGGATGCTGTCCGCGGTCGGCGAGACCGTGACCCAGATCAGGGTGATGCCCAGCTTGCGGGCCTTCTTCATCACCTTGATGGCCAGTTCAGCGGCTTCCTCGCCGTACTTCTTGTGCATGAACAGCTCGTGGCACTCGTCGAAGACGACCACCCGCGGGCGCATCCGCGGGTCGCGTTCGGCCAGCTCACGGGTCAGCTTCGGGTCGTCCCCACCCAACTCCGCGAGCAGCTTGCCGCGCTCGGTGACCTCGTCGCGCAGGTCCCGCAGCGCGTCGAGGGCGGCTTCGATCTGCTCGTCCTCGTCGCCCTTGACCAGGGTCCGCAGCCGCTCGCGCATGGGGTCGTAGTCGATGTTGTAGGCCATGACGTAGACGTCGATGTCCACCAGCGGATCGAGCATTGCCCCCAGCAGCAGCCCCACGGTTAGGGACGACTTCCCGGTGCCCATGATGCCGCCGATCATGTAGTTGGCGGCCATGAGCTTGCCGAACACCGGCTCCCCGCGCTGCGAAACCCCGACGGGCACGCCCTTGAAGTAGTCGGCGGTGCCGTCGGTGAGCAGCGGCCACGGCGGCACCGGACCGGACAGGCTACCCTGGTCGGCGACCCACAAGTCGATGACGCCGGGCTGGTCACGCGGCTCGGTCGGCCACACCTCCACCGGCAGGCGCAGCAGGTTGTGGGCGAGGATCTTCTTGCAGTCGTTGACCTTCTCCACCGTGACACCCATCGGGAGCTGCAACCGGGTGTGGTACCCGTTGCCCAGGCGCACGGTCGGCGAGACCCAGCGGGGCTGCCACCCGTCTTTGAAAGCCTTGTTCAGCGCGGGGATGCCCAGGTTGCGCAGCGCGTCCAGGATCGCGCCCTCGTCCGGCACCACGTCCCGCTTGTCCGGACCGCCCCCGGGCAGGGTCCACTGTGGGGCGGCCTGCCCGTGCCGTCCGGTGTTCCACAACCCGAGGAACGCCAGCCACGGGGCCAGGAACAGCGCCGGGCCCCACACCACCGACACGATGACCACCGCCCACCGGATCATGTCGATGGTGAACATCGTCGGCGCCAGCACCGCGTCCGGGTTGTGCTCGGCAACCGCCAGCAAGATGCCCAGCCCGAGCAGGCCGCCTGCGGTACCGGCGGTGCCCACGACCGCGCCCTTGACCAGCCGCTGCGGCGCGGTCAGCAGGTCCATACGGCGCTGGTGACGCTGCTGACGGAACGCCGCCGCGCGCTGCTCCCATTCAAGGGCGGATTCGTGCTGGCCCGCCGCTTCGGCCGATCGCATCATGCGTTCGTAGCGGGCGGTGGTCCGGCCGTCCCACGCGCGTTTGGCCAGGATGCGGGCGCCGCCGGCCACGTAGGCGGTGTGCCGGGTGGCCAGTCGAGCGCCGTTCTTGGTGCGGTCGTGGGTCACGACGTGCCGCGTCACAGCGACGGCACGGGCGCTGCGACGCAACGCCGCGCGGCCGGCAGCCGCCTTCCCCCCAGCGGGAACACCGGAGGGGATGACGACGCCTTCCAGCACCTCACGCGGTGCGGGCGGCGCATCGTACTTGGTCAGGTCCGGGGCGGAGTCGGGTATCGGCGCATCCGGGCGGGTGCGGGCCCGGTGGGCGCTAAGGTCGATGATCTCGGTCATGCTGGTGGTTCCTTCTTCCTGCATGAGGAGTGAGGGGCCCGGGGTGGCCGGTGTCTTGGCGGATGTGCGGCCACCCCGGGGTGGAGTCACGTGCTGGCCGCGGTGGCGGCCTTGTTGGCGCGCTGGTGGGCGCCGTCGATGATGCGGTCGATCCGGTTTTCCTGGCGGGTGGTCAGGACACCCCCGCGCAGCGCGGCGAGCGCGGTGATACGGGCGATGTCGGCGGCCTCGCGGGTGGTCAGGGGCGGGTCGTCGGGGTGGGTGCGGATCACGATGCCTCCGGGGTTGGTCACTTGACGATCATGTGGTCAGGGTGGCCCTTGACCATGTGGTCCACACAGGCAGGGCAGTCCTCGCGGGGCCCCAGTCCCTTGTGGGCTTCACGGGAGGTGTAGGCGTGCTGCCAGCACTGGGAGCACTGGCCCTTGGGCGGGTTCGCTGCGGTGGACAGGACGGGCCTCCTCCAGGTCCAGAAGGTCAGGGCGTTGGGTGGGGGTGGGCGGTCACCGCTTCCTGATGTCGCGGTAGATGCCGTAGACGACCAGCGCCACCAGGGCGATGCACGCGGACGCGATGGCGAGTGCCACCGCGGCGAACGCCACGGTGATCATGAACATGGACGCGCCCGCACCGATGGCCAGCCACTTGCCGACCGCGCCGGCGCTGGACTGCTGCGGCACGGCGACGGGCGGGGGCGCGGGGGTGGGCTGCTGGGCTTGTATGAGCTGTGCGGCCTGAACGGCGGCGAGGATGAGGGCGAACTGTTCGCCCTGCCTGGCGGCTTCGACCGCGTCGGCGGATGCTTTGGACAGGTCGGTCATGGGGGTGCCTGCCGTTCTCACAGGGCCGCCGCGCCGTCGCCATGGTCGGTGTCGACCAGGTGCAGCGGCGCGGGGGCCGGGATCGGGTCAAGGGTGAGGTCGTGGTCGGCGAGCAGGGCCCGCAGGCGCGGCACACCGATGCCGAGCGCGGCCAGCGCGGCGCGCTGCGAGACCGGCCCGACCGCGCCGGTGCGCAGGTCCCGCAGTGCGTCCAGCAGTTCCGCATCGGTGCGCACCGGACGCACGGTCCGGCCGGTGCCCGGGGTCTGCGGTGCGCGGGGCTTGCCCGGCGCCGTACGCACCCGGGCGGGCCGGGCGGGCGCGGGGCCGGGCAGCGGTGCCGGATCGGAATCCGGTGCGGGAGCGGACGCGGGCTGAACTGCGCCTTCACCGCGTTCGGCGGTGGGCGCCGAGGCGCTGCCGGATGCCGCGTCGGACGCCGGTGTGGGGCGGTGGTGCAGCACCTTGGCCACCAGATCGGAGCCGAAGAAGATACTGCCGACGGGCAGGGACGTGGCCAGCAGCACCAGCACCCAGTTGGCGGGCGCCCACGCGGCCAGATGCATGCGCACCGCCGTGTGCGTGTGCAGTGCGGGCACCATGCCGTGCACGTAGTTGAGCACCAGCGACGCGGCGGTGTACCCGGCGAGCACGCGCAGCGCGAAACGGCGATCGTCGTCGGTGAGCACGAGCGCGGCCACCAGCGCCAGCGCCATCAGTCCATCGACCACGAACGGGTAGAGCAGCGCGGCGGAGGAGTCGGCGCCGATCGCGCTGGCGATGTCTCGCAGCGCGTTCCACGACACCCGAAACGCCATACCGACCACAATCACCAGCGCGAGTACGAGCAGCGTTTTGGCCTTGCGGTTCATCACTCATCACCCCCGCGGCGGCCCCAGCCGGTCAGCCGGACCGGGCCCGGGGTCAGGCCGGCGTCGGCGAGCAGATCGAGCACCACCGCGACGCCGAACACCCCGAGCAGCAGCAGCCGCAACGGCGCGGGCGGCGCGATACCCAGCAGCCAGGCCAGACCGGCCAGGATCGCCAGCAGCCGCAAGCGGCGTACGGCGAGCAGTAACGCACGGTGGGCGCTCATGACGACTCACCGCCCGCCTGCGGTACATCGGCGTAGCCGACCAGGCACACCGTGGCACCCTCGAACGCGGTCTGTGCGTTCAGCCGCCACTGACGGCCCGAGGACTGGATGTTGCAGGTCACCTGCTCACAGGAGATGCGCAGCGCGGCCCGCCACGCCTCGAACGCGGGCAGGTTGTCGAAGAACGTCAGGGTCAGCCGGTCCGGGTAGATGGTCGTGACATCGACCGTCGGGGCGGGCAGGTGCGGGAAGTCCTCCGCCAGCCGCCGCAGGACCGTCAGCGGGATGGACAGCGCATGCAGGGGGAGCGGGGCGGGGGCGGTCACGCTATTCATGCCGCAACCCCCTTACGGCGCGGCCGGCGAACCGGCGCCGGGCGGGGGGCGGGGGTCAGGCGCAGCAGCTCCGGCATGGTCTGGCCGATGGTCTCGACGGCCAGCGCGGTCGTGCGGTCGAACAGCGCGGGGTCGTCGGCGAGGATGTCGCGGGCCGCGGCCTCGCGGGCGGCGCGGTCCTGCTCGGTCTCGCCGTCGGTGCCCAGCCACAGCTCCAGCGGGGTGCCCAGGGCGAGTTCCAGGAAATCGTCAGTGGTCAAGGCCGTGTGGGGCCCGATGTAGTCACGCATGGGAAGCGTCTCCGAACGGAAGGGGAAGGGGGCCCGGGACGGCCGGTGTCTTGGCGGATGTGCAGCCGTCCCGAGCGCGGGGTGAAAGGTCAGACGAGGCTGGTCAGCAGGGCTGCGACCAGCAGAACCAGCGCGATACAGGTCAGATCCACCGCGCGCCGCAGGTGCGTGAACTTCCGCACCGCGATCCGCGACAGGGTCGCAATGTGCTCGGCTCGGTCCTCACAAGCCAGTTCGCTGCGGATCTCCGCGGCGGTGAGCGTGGCCCAGTGCGGGAACCCCACCGGCCGGCCGCCACCGAGGTTCGGACGGACTGCCCACAGCAGCACACCGGCCACGACCAACAGCAGCAACACTCCGGCACCGCCCAGCACCGCGGCGAGCACCGGCAGGTGAAGCCCTGAACCAACGGTCCAGACACCCGCCAGCACCGCGCCGACGAACGCCAGCAGCAACGACACCTTCGAATCGGTGCGCGCGATCTCCGCCTTCGCGTCGAGTCGGGCAGCATCCAGACTGGCGTCTGTGCGGTCGGCACTCATCGGCCGCTTCCGTTCTCCGAACGCTTGTTGGCATCGGCGACCTTCCGCGACAGTTCGTCTCGTTCGGCGTCGGTCAGGGGTAAAGCGGGGTCGATACGATCCATGGCGGATCGCCTCCTGGGTTCGTCAGGTAGGTGGTCAAGGCCCCGTCCGGTGTTCGCGCACCGTGCGGGGCCGCTGTACGTCGAGTCGGCTTCGCTCCGGCTCCCCTCAGCCCGAGCTATGCGAGACAGCTCGGGGAGGCAACCGGCCGCAGCACGCAAACGCGCTGCGGCAGTCGATGACGTGCGATGTCTCCTTCGGGACAGCGGCTCCCGTCTTACGGAAGAGCCGCCGAAGCCCGTTGTAGGCAGAGACGTGACCTTTCGGTCTTGTGCCATCCGGCTGACAAGGCGCCGGTGACCTCGGCCCGATCTGTCCCGGACCCCTAGGCATGGCCTTGCAGTCGTCCGGAGAGACCCGGACCGGCGCGTGGCCACAGAGAGAAGACTGGACCGGTGGACCGGTCCGGTCAAGCCGCTCGTGGGCAACGGCGCGTCCACGGAGAGGCGTTAGCGCAGGTAGTTGGGCATCTGACGGGCAATAAAAAAACCTGGACCGGTGGACTGGTCCAGGTCTTCTATGTCAGCCGGCGGCTCTACATGGCGTAGGTCTCAACCTGCTCGAAGTAGGCCGCAGGCGTTGCGCCCTCCTCGCAGACGAGCGCGCGATGCTCTTGGTCGTAGGCGGTATGGAGAACCGCGGCGACGGCCGTTGGTTCGGACAGCCGTAGGTTGTCTGCCTCAACTTCAGTCGCCAGGCGCACCGTGGTGACGTCCTGGCCCTCCACGGGGAAGCGCCCTGTGCAGCGACGCACGTACCGGGTGGTCCCCTCCGCCAGTGGGGCAGCGTGGCCGAGGCGCGGGGCCTGCTCTGCGATGTCTGGTGGGAACCATGCCTCGACGTAGCTGTGCGGACTGCCATCCGGCAGTTGCAGCACGCGCACCCGTCGGAGAGCTTGCACCCCTTCGTGCAGCCCGAGCACGTCGGCGACCTGTGCTGGCGGTGTAGCCCAGTCCGGCGTTCCGACCCGGAGGAAAGGCATCCCGCCGGTCACTCGGGTTGATCCTGCTCGGCGCCCACCAGCAGGACGCGCGATGGGAACCTCGGTGACAACGAACCCGGTGCCCTGCCGGGCTTCGACCACCCCGTCGGCCCGCAGAACGTCCATTGCCTTGATCGCTGTCGCCCGCGACACGGACCACTGCTCGGACAACTCGCGAGTGGACGGCACGGTGTCGCCAGGCGCGAACTCACCGTTGGCGACGCGTGCGCGCACCGACTCCGCGATTTCCTCGTACTTCAGCAGCGCCATACGCCCTCCTGAGGGCAATCTGTACTGGACTGGTCCACCGGTACACAGGATACTGCCATCATGTCGAACCTAGAGCTGGCACCCGAGGTCGCACGCTTCTACTCCGAGACGATCGATGAGAGCGAGCGCCTGAGCACTGCGGCAGACGGACGACTCGAACTGATCCGCACACAGGAACTCTTGCGCCGCTACCTCCCGCCGGCGCCTGCCAAGATCCTGGACGTCGGCGGCGGCCCTGGGACTCACGCCCGATGGCTCGTTGCGGATGGGTATGAGGTCGACCTGGTGGATCCGATCGCGCGCCACGTCGAACAGGCGTCGAGCATCTGTCGAGCCTCAATCGGTGACGCGCGATACCTACAGGCCGCCGACGGCAGCTACGACGTGGTGCTGCTGCTGGGCCCGCTCTACCACCTGCCCGACCCCGCAGACCGCCGGCAGGCACTCGCCGAAGCCCGGCGCGTCGTACGCCCCGGCGGTTTGGTCGCCGCAGCCGCAATCAACCGCTATGCGTCCCTCTTTGAGCATGCGGCCTTGGCCCACATGCACACCGAGCGGATGCAAGCATCCGTCTCTGAGATCCTCCGCACCGCTGTCTACGACGGCAGGCGCGGGTTCACGCTGGCCTACTTTCACCGAGCCGCCGAACTAGTCGCTGAACTGACTGAATCGGGCCTACAACACGTAACGGTATTCGGGATCGAGGGGCCTGCCTGGTCTCAACTCAAAGCGGTTGAGCAGCGAGAGGGCCATTATCCAGGTGATGCACTCTTCGAATCGGTCCTAGCGGCGGCACGCTTGGCTGAGCCTCATCCGGAGTTGCTTTCTGCAAGTTCGCATCTTCTGGCCATTGGTACTGAACTCCCCACCCCGAGATGACCGGATCTAGGTCAAGCCAGTATTCTTCGGAATTAGCCGGTTGCATCTTTAGCTCTCACGGTCGCCTTCCATTCGCGCAATTAGCTCGCGCAGTTGCTCTTCTATATTGGCCAGAGCAACCTCCGACGATGTCAGCTCTTCCCTGGCTGCAGTGTATTCCTCGTATCCTTTTGGGTCGCCTTCTCTTGCCCGATGATGCGCTTCCATAGTGACGGCGTTCAAGCGTTCCATTTGCTCGTGGGCAAAGCCCTTGGAAATTAGTAGGGAGTTTATTTGTTCCCTGATCGCGGGGTCTTCTCCCTCAGTGTTGCGTATTTCGGCCCTGCCTGTGTGCAACATGTGGCGTGCACGGCGGCGGAGTGCATGCAAGGCGGAGCGCGCCTGTTCGAAACTGACCTCATCTGGAAATCCGATGATGTAATCGAGTTTCGTTTCACTTACAATATTCTCGCGCACGCAAAATAGAGACGTTGAAAGAAATTCGCGACGCTTCAATTCCTTCTGAAGTATCGTTCGCAAGGCGATTAGATCATGCGACTCGATTTCTTTAGACGAAAGAAATCGCTCAAGTTTATTCACCTCTGCTGTGCTCGCATTGAGCAGGTCGCCCAGCTCGCGGACCAGTTGAGGATGGATGTACACTCCGACCCTCAGCCGACGAGCGGCTGAGGGTGACTTGCTCCTAAGGCTTTCCGCTTGTGCAACGGTGGACGGGCTAACCGAGGCGCCGAGTTCAGCCTTGGCACTTTTCAAAAAAAGCCCCAACTGAGTGATTAGTAGTTCTGTATCGGCTCGGCTTTTCATCTCTTCTATAAGCTCGGGACGAGCGCCGACAATTAGCCCAGCTTCTCTGCGAATCCAATCTTCCTTTGCGTCATTGGTGACCATGAGAATGGGCATATTTCTTGCCTTAGACTCTCGGATCACTTGTTCCCATATAAAGTAGTCGCCGTGGGCATTCTCCTTTTTTCCCGCGTCACGATATCCTGGTGGCGTTTTGGTTTCGACTCTGTTACTGAACTCCTTCAGTAGGGATTCCTTCTCTTCTGCGCTGAAGGGGTCACCCGTTTTGCCGTCGAGTAGTTGAGCGAGGGCTGACAAGATTGGATCGGCGTTAACGACTTTCTCTAGGGTCAGGTCGAATTTCTCTTCGTGAATCTTTATCTTTTCCAACACATCTTTTATAGATGCTTCGACAGGGTCGATAAGCTCGTTCTTGTCGGGACCAGAAAGTGAGCATCGGTTGGCGAAATTGCGGATCTCCGACAGTATTTTTGCCTTGTGATCCGATATTGCTTTTGGGACCTCATTGTAAAGATCGATGTGTTCCTTTACTGCGTCGATTCTCCTCTGATAATATTCATCCACTACTTGATTTGGAACCCAGAGGCGGTCTTCCACCTTCGATAGAACATCAAACAGTTCGCTGCGTGCCGCTGGGGTAAATCGATAGAGACCCAGCAAGATATTGGTGTCAAGGACGATGAGAGAGGTCTTAATTGCATCCCTGTAATCGTCGGCTGGTCGCCGCCAGTGCCCGGGGAAAGCCGACAAGAAGGTAGAAGTCATGGGAGTATCACGCCTCGTTTTGTCTGGGAGGTGGTACCTTACCCGTCCGATGTGCGATCGGAAAGAGATCAGGTAAATTCGTGACACGAGGCCATTGCTGATGCTAGTGAGCGCAGTTAGAGCAGCGGGTGTGAAGGTCACATGGCACAGCTCAAGTTCCTCCGCAACAGGCCGCAGGCGACATCAACGGCTGACATCAACACCGATGGATGCCGGGGGATAGCCACGCACCGCCGGCCGCGTCGGGGGCGCTAGCGGCGTGGCGTCGAGGCTCTGCGACTCTGCCTGCGCGCGCCTGGGGGTCAAGGGGTCGCAGGTTCAAATCCTGTCGTCCCGACGGTGTTGAAGGGCCCGCTGGACTGGCATTTGGCCAGGTCAGCGGGCCCTTCGCCGTTTCCCGGCAATGGTTTCCACCTGATGCGCCGTCAGCTTCTGGGGACCATTTGCGGACCAGGGCTGGGGGAAACGTGCAGATCAGGGTCGGTTTTCTCGGGGACCGGGAGTTTTTGTTCCGTCCTGTTCTTGTCGGGTTCCTACAAGGCGGTGAGGGTCGCGGCGAGTCCGGGGGTGGGCTGCGGGGCCTGGGTCAGGTGGGCCGTGAGGGAGTGGCCGGCGCGGATGACGGCCTGCAGGTCGGGGTGGAGGTAGCGCTGGGTGGTCTGCAGGGAGCCGTGTCCGGCGATGAGGCGCAGGACGTGCAGGGGGACGCCGGCGTCGGCCATCCATGTCAGGCCGGTGTGGCGCAGGTCGTGGCGGCGCAGGTGGTGGTAGCCGAGGTGGCGGATGACGTCGTCCCAGTGGGTGGCGTCGCGCAGGACGGCGGTGGTGATCCGTCCCCCGAGGGGTCCGGTGAACAGCCGGGCGTCGGGCTCGCCCCCCAGCGCCAGCAGGCGCTGGGCGAGCATGGGGCGGACTTCTTCGATGAGGGGCACGCGGCGGGCGATCTTGCCTTTGGTGTTCTTGTCGGTGAGGCCGCCGGGGGAGGGGGTGGTCTGGCGCCGCACCGTCCAGATCCAGTGGGTGCGGTCGATGTCTTTGACGCGGACGCCGGAGACTTCGCCGATGCGGGCGGCGGTGCAGGCGGCGAAGGTGACCGCCTCGCCCCAGCCGGGGTAGTGGCCGTGGGAGCGGGCGACCAGTGCGGCGGACAGGTCCTGCAGCGCGGCCCAGTCCCGCAGGGCCAGGGAGCGGGGGTCGTCGAGTTCGTCCTCGGCGAGCTTGTACTGCTTCTGCCAGCCGCTGATCCGGGCCGGGTTGGTGGTGATCAGTCCGTCGCGAACAGCCTGCTCCATCACGCGTACCAGGACGGCCAGGGTGTTCTTGACCGTGGAGCGGCCTTCGCCGTCGGCGATCCAGGCGTAGGCGGTGCGGTCGACGACGCCGTTGGTGACCATGGTGACGGGCAGGTGCCCGAGCGCGGGCACCACCCGCAGCCGCCACCCGGCCAGATACGGGTCGGTGGTCTTCGGCTCCAGACCGCGCAGCGCCAGCTCCATGTGGGCGTTGCCGTAGGCCGCGAGGCTCTGCGTGGAGGCGGATGGGTCGATGCCGCGGGCGGCGGAGGCGCGCAGGGAGTCGATCCACTCCTGCGCGGAGTCCTGTGTGGGGTGGGACTGGGACAGCGAGCGGCGCTCATGGCTGTGCGGATCGGTCCATCGCACGCGGGCTTTGTAGGGCAGGGGCCGGCCGGGGCGGTGCTCGATGTCCTCGCGCAACTCGACGGCGAGGGGGAGTTGGTGGATATAGGGCATCAGGCGGCCTCCTGCTCCGTGTCGGTGCGGCGCTGCTCGAGCCAGTGCTGGAGGTCGGCGGCGTCGTAGAGGACCTTGCGCTGGGACAGCCGCACGAAGGGCGGTCCCTGCGGCGGCTGCTGGGAGCGCCAGCGGCGGACGGAGGAGGGGTCCACCCGCAGGAGCCGGGCGACTTCCTGCGTGGTCAGCATTTCCGCCGGCGCGTGGCCAGGCGGGTCGGGTATAGCGCCGGATTCCCGGGTTCTCTGCCGGGCGGCCAGCGGCGCGTTGCTCAGCGACATGCACATCCTGAGTTCGATTGATGGAGGGGCGGCTGAATCCGTGGGATTGTTCAATCCCCCGAGGCTCGACACAACAATGGACGGAAAACACACGAAGTCCAGGTCGCAGGGGGCTAGTTCTCCACCGGAGAACACAGCCCGTCTTCTGCGGCTGATGGATCCAGTATCTTCAGAAAGCCCGGTTTGCCTGACGGTTATTTCCGTGTTATCGGGTGCGGGGAAAGCCGTAGTGGTGGGATTTTTCGATTCCCAACAGCGGGTACGCCGGACCCGGTCAGGGTGGGCATCGGCATAGAGCCTGGCGAGCGGCTCCCTTGGCAACCACGGCCGAACGCCGAGGGTTGCTGCTTGTCACCGGGCAGGGATGAGGTCCTCGGCGCCCGCAGGGACCCGAGTGCTATCTACTACGGCCTGAGCGCACTCAGATGAGCCGATTGTGCTGGCGTCTGCGACGACACGTACCTGCTGAGCGAAGCGTGCACGGCTGCGGATCTGCTGCCGTTCGGCTTCCTCGTCGTCCCATTCCTCCGCGTTGTCGGTGCCCGGCTCTGCCTCATGGCCGGCGTATTCGTCGTAGAGGAGCCAACAGCCCTGAATGCCCGTGATGAGGTCCTCGAGGAGATCACGGGCGGGGCGTTTGGGGCCAAGGGGTCAGACGCAAGGCGACGTTACTGAGGTCGGGTTCCTCGTCACCCGCGTACTGGCGACGGTCTCCTCCAGCTCCTCGAGTCCATCACGCGGGGCAATGGGCTCAGTCAAAGACCGTCGGCGAGGTGCAGGGCGTAGCGAACGAGGTCGGTGACGGCGTCGTGCGGGCTGACACGCCGTCAATGAGACCGAGGACCACCACAGAAGGCTTGCGTGGGGGAGCGCTTCGATGTTGTCGGCTTCGGGGACCACGTGGGTGGGATGTCCCCTGACGTCAGCGGCGACTTGTGCTGCCGTGTCGAGCCAGTGGGCCGCAGCGACAGTGGCTGCGCGTCCTCGACCGGCCCAGCCCCGCGGGCCGCCCTCCAGCGCCCGACGATCCGGCGGAAGATCCTCCAGGCGAACCGCTGGACCTGTGGGCTGCGCAGCGCTTCGTCCCAGCGCAGCCACAAGATGTCGAGGGCGTTGCTGACCGCGCTGCGGACCTGGGCCCTGTCGCGCAGGAACACCTCGCCGTAACTGGAGTAGGCGCCGGTGTTGGACAGAGCGAAGGCGCGGTGGTCCAGGGGAGGCCGCTGGGGGGCGATCGTCAGCACCGCGGTGCTGATACAGCCATCGATCCACTCCTGCTTCTTGTTCGCCTCGAACGCGGCGGCTACCCACAGCCGGCACACCGGCCAGGCCGGTATCTCCAGCACTCGCAGGACACTGTGGATGATCTCCCAGCGCGGGTACAGATCTTCGCCCCGCAGCAGCACAGAGATCTTCGACTTCGAATTGTGGCTCTGCTCGGCGAGATCGGCGACCGTCAGGCCGCTGGCGAGGACGCCGGCGAGGCTCACCGCACGACCTGAGGGCCGTATCGGGCTGGTGTCCGGCCCGGGAAGTGGGCCGGACACCAGGGTGTGTCCCCACTTTGGCCTCGGCACGGGGGACGCCTACCGGATGGAAGGCCGACGCCGTGGCGCCGGCCCCCGATGTGCGCTCCGGGGCGCCCGGAGGCAAGGAAAACCTGGAACTTCGCCCGTAAAAGCAGTCAACAGGGGATCATTCGCACACACTTGTGCGCCGACCTGCGGCGAAACCTTCAACAGCGACAGTGTTGTTCCGCGATCCGGTGATCACGTGGCGTGCGCGGGCGCGCACGCTCCATGCTGGCGCTCCAGCTCTCGATGAGGCGACGGCACCGCTGAGGAAGCCGGATATCTACCGGATTCGATCGGCGACTGATCGTGAGTGGAAGGCTGGCGATGATCCGAAGGCAGGTGTGGATCGTCATCGTGGCGATGACGGTCCTGGCGTGGAGTGCGGTGATGACCGCGCTGGGGCAGATCGCCGCGATTGGTGCGCTGGTCCCCTCCCTCGGACTGCTCGTGCACCAGATCGCGCAGGCGGTCCAGACCGCCGGAACGGGCCTCAGACCCCTGCCGGTGGAGCCGGCCGCGGCGGCAGAGGCCGGCGCGCGGGACGGGGAGCAGCGCGGGTGACCGGCCGGAAGCCGGGACCGATCAGTAAGGCGGTGGGGGACACCCACCGGGCGTGGCTGGAGCCGCTGCGTACGAGGAATGGCCCGGTAGTCCGCTCGTCGGTTGGCCGCCGGGGTACCTACTGCGTTACCAGCGTTCGCCGGTGCCGGTCCAGTCCCTGGTCTGCCGCCCACGCGCGATCACATGTCTCTTCCGGTTCAATTCCGCTTGTCCGGGCAATGCCGTCGACTCCCCGCTGGTCGCTGCCCTCTGGCGGGACGAACTTCATCCCCCAGGCTCGTCGCGGTACTCACTCCCGCCCCATGACTGAGCAACTTCCCTTCAAAACAGCGTAGTTAGCACTCACCCAATTTTCTGATGGGTAATCAGTTGTACGCAGCTACCCATTTTTCTGCGGCGCCGCAGCTTCGCTTTTCGGTGCGCAACCTAATTGGCGGCAAGGGTGGTCGGGGCGGGGAGCTGGCGAAGGCGATGCGCCGTATTTGTCGGCTATCGGCGTATTGATGATAGCCCAGAGGAGGCTTCATCCAGCGCTTCTGCCTCGCCGCCAGGGACGATTCCCAACTATTGAGAATACATAATATTTATATGAATTATGTAGATTTGCCCGAATGAATCGTGTGTTTGATCACAGTGGCATCTGCTGGATTTGTCGCGTTCGGGCGAAGGTTTCATGATCCACTGACTTGATTCGAACATGTCCACCCCTTTAATTTCTGTTGGCGATCTTCAATGGATCGCTTGAAGCGGCCTACGGTTGTGGGGATTTATGGGATGGGCTGGGGTGCGTCGTCGTGCGCGGGGGCGCGGCGTGCGTGGGGTGGTGGTCACTGCGGTATCCGCGGTGATGCTGGGGGCGCTTCCGGCGGTGGCGGGGGGTGGGCCGGTCGCGCTGGCGGATTCCGCCGGTGCTGCGGCGAAGACGCTGACGCAGGAGCAGAGCGCGGCTGCGCGGGCTGCTGCGACCGGTGAGCGTGTCGAGGTCGTCGGTGAGCGCACCGAGTACTCCACGACGTACGCGGAGCCGGACGGTATGTCGTTCACGTTGGACCAGTCGGCGGTTCCGGTGCGGGTGCAGCGGGCGGACGGTTCATGGGCGGCGCCGGATCCGACGCTTGAGGTGCGCTCGGACGGGAGTGTCGGGCCGAAGGCGGCGGTGGCGGGCCTGGCGTTCTCAGGCGGGGGCGCCGGCTCGGGGCTGGTGAGTATCTCCCGTGGCGGCAAGTCGTTGTCCCTGGGCTGGCCGGGCAGCTTGCCGAAGCCGGTGCTGGACGGCGCGAGTGCCACCTACCCGAACATTTTCGACGGAGTCGACCTGCGCCTGACCGCCTCGACGGAGGGGTTCAGCGAACTGCTCGTGGTCAAGACACCGCAGGCCGCGGCCGATCCGGGCCTGCGCCGGATCGAGTTCGCGCTGAGCGCGGACGGTCTGACGGTCGCGCCGTCCGGCGGCGGCGGGATGACGGCGGTCGATGCCGATGGGCGCGCGGTGTTCTCCGCGCCCGCGGCGGTGATGTGGGACTCCCAGGGCGACGACCCGGTGGGGCAGCGGGGAAGTTCGACTGCCTCGAAGAGCGCGGGAGCGACCGCTGGCAACCGGAGCCTTTCCCCCGCTAGCCCGGGCACGGACCCTGCAGTCGACGCGGCGGGTGGCTTGCCGGCGCCGTCCGCGGGCGGGGCGGACGATCCGGCGGCCGGTCCCGGGGACGGCGATGTCTCCAAGGTGCTCCCCGTGCAGGTTGACGAGGACTCCCTGGCGGTGGTGCCGGATGCGGGGCTGCTGGCGAACCCGGACAGCAGCGCCTTCCCGATCTACATCGACCCGTCTGTCGGGCTGAGCCAGACCGCCCGTACCCAGATGCGGTCGGACGGGGTCACCGACTTCGAGTTCGACAATGGCAGCAACAACGAGGGCAAGGGCGTGGGCCACTGCTCGAACTACGACGGTGTCTACTGCGGAACGGACTACACCGAGCGGATCTATTACCAGTTCTCGCCCAGCAACCTTGCGGGCAAGAAGGTACTGGACGCTACGTTCCGCGACACCGAGTCCTGGTCGTTCACGTGCAATGCGGCCTGGCTGGACCTGGAGCGCACCAGCAACATCACCTCGTCCACGACGTGGGCGGGACGGCCGAACAACCTGGGCACGGTGGCGAGCAGGGACGTGTCGGCGGGCCGCGGGTCGGCGTGCAGCCCCTCGCAGCCGGCCGCACCGATCGAGTTCCACGACTCCCGGCTGACGCAGCAGGTGGCGGACTTCGCGGCGGGGAGTTTCGACCGGTTGACGCTGCTGATCAAGGCGCGGGACGAATCGGCGACCAGCGACTGGAAGAGGTTCCGGAACGATGCGTCCCTGTCGGTGACCTATGTGGGCCTGCCCGCGGCGCCGACCGGTATCGGGGTCCCTGCCGGCAGCGGCGTCAGCTGCGAGACCAACGCGGCCGACCCGCAGGTCATCGGGGACACGACCCCATCGCTGACCGCGAAGACCGCGATGGCACCCGGCGGAGGATCCGAGGTGAACTTGCGGATCCGCTTCGACGTCCAGCACAAGAACCCCGACAGCACCTGGTCGGAGATCGCCTCGGCGGTCCGCCCGATGAGCGGTTACATCACCAAAGTCGGCGCGACGGAGACCGATCCCTACCCGGGCACACTGACAGATGGCGGCAACTACCGCCTGGCGGCCTTCACCCGCTCCTACTACAACGACGGCGCGAGTTTCGTCGAGTCGCACAGCAACGTGGCCACGGTGGGATGGTGTTACTTCCGCGTCGACAGCACTGCGCCGAAGGCACCCAAGGTGACGGTCGCCGCCCCGTATTCGGAGTGCCTGGCGAATGCGTGTGCCGCTGCCGGAGGCCCCGGGACCGGCGCCGCGTTCAGTTTCGCCCCGGCATCCGGGGACACCACGAACATCGCCTACGAGTACAAGCTGTCCTCGTCCCCCGCCTGGTCGAAGCCGGTCAACGGTGCCACGGTGCATGTGACGGTCACTCCGCGGCTGGCCGGAACCCAGCAGCTGATGGTTCGGGCCGAGGACGGCGCCGGCTGGGGCGCGTCGCAGCCGTTCTTGTTCAGTGTCAAGGAGGGCCAGGGCCCGGTCGGGTTGTGGCATTTCGATGACGGCGTCGCCGGATCTGCCACGACGACCGCGACGGACACCGCCACCGAGGGAGCCCGCCACAACGCGACCCTGTTCACCGCGGGAGCCGGCTGGTCCACGTTCGCCCGCCGGGGCAGCGCCGACCAGTCACTGTGGCTGAACGACACCACCAACACGGCAAACCAGGCCGGTTATGCGGCCACCACGCAGTCGGCGGTGAACACACAGTCGTCGTTCACTGTCTCAACGTGGGCCTACCTCACCGAGAACTCCGTGTATCGCACGGCCGTGTCCCAGACGTCCAGCGACGGGTCGGGCTTCTCCCTCTACTACTCCCCGGGCATCCAGCGGTGGGTGTTCCTGTGGAGCTGGAAGGAAAACGGCACCCTCCACCAGCTGGGTGCCAACGGAAGCGCACCGGTGCCGCTGAAGGCATGGACCCACCTGACCGGCGTCTACGACAGGGATGACCAGACCATCACCTTGTACGTCAACGGCAAGGCTCAGGGCGGCCCGGTGGCCCTGTCCACCACCGCACTGGCGGGTGCTTCCGACGGCGCACTGCAGTTCGGACGCCGCCAGACCACCACCCCCGGCACCTACACCGACTACTGGCAGGGCCGGGTGGACGAGACCGCCATCTGGCAGCGGCCCCTGACCGATGACGAGATCGCCACCGACGACGCCATGAACGACGCCGCCGACACGCCCGCTGTGGAGATGGTTGCGGACTGGAACCCGGACGGGGCCAGCGGCACCACCCTGGCCGACACCACCTCCGGCTACGCCCGTTCCCTGTCCTTGACCGGCGGGGCGTCCCTGGATGGGCAGGCACTCGTCCTTAACGGCACCAGCGGAGCGGCCTCCACTCCGGGCCCGGTGGTGGACGGCACCGCTTCGTTCACCGCTACCACCCTGGCCGACCTCGACAGCGCCGCGCTGGCGAAGAAGCCGGCCGGCTACACCGCGCAGCTGATCGGTCAGCGCAGCAGCGGCGGCTCATCATGGGGGGTCTGGTACCAGCTCACCAGCGTCGAGACCGAGCCGGACCCCGACGGCGGTCCCGACCTGACCGTCCCGCACGGCTACTGGTGGTTCGGCCGGCTCAACGCCGACGACAGCTTCACCGGCGTCAAATCGGACGAGTTGGCGGACCTGGGCAGCCCGGTGCGACTGACCGGCACCTACGACGCACCGTCCGACACCGTCCACTTGTACGTGGGCGGGACCGAAAACGCCGTCGATACCACCCACCTCCCCTACTCAGCCGATCCGGGGACGGGGTCGTTCACGGTCAGCGAGGCACAGCGCGCTGGTGAGGCCGACTGGGGGCACTACGTGCCCGGCAAGATCACCGACATCCGGCTGTGGGCCGGGGCGATGAACGCCCAACAAGTCGGCTCTCTCGACGACTAGGGCACAGGGCACCCGCCGGGCACATGCCCGGCGGGTGCCCGGAACCGAACTCCACTTTCTCGTGCGCGCCCTGTGGCCGGTGACAGCCGCGGGCCCGCGTACGAACACACCCATGCCCAATTGATCACTGGGAGGACCAGTCGTGAGACCCCCTACGGGAAGCAGGTGGATCACGGACACCTTTGTCCGTGGAATCCTGCTCCCCCGGAAGAACGCCGGCAGCCGCCCACGCAGGCGCAGAAACTCTGCCGTCGTCGCCGCCCTGCTGTGCCTGGCCGTCGCCGTGCCGACGGGCGTTGCCGCAACCCCTGCTCTCGCAGCCGGTGGCCATGGCCTTGGCAGGCCGGCCCTGCCCAAGGCCCAGGCTGACCGGGTTGACAAGGTCACCGGCCTCGGCGCGGCAGCCGAACGCAAGCACGTCGCCGACCTGGCGGCAGCCAACACCGCGCAGGCCACAACCGCCCGCTCCGAGCAGAAGGCCACCTGGCCCGCCAGGGCGGATGCCACCGGTGCCATCCCTGCCGGCGGCACGCTGCACCTGACAGCCGGCGGCCTGCCGGTAGCCGTCACCCACACCGGCACGCACTCGGCGTCCGGACACCTGCGGCTGCATGTCGCGGACCAGCACCAGGCCCAGGCAGCCGGCGTGGACGGCGTGCTGCTGACCGCGGCCGCGGACAGCACTGGTTCGGCCCGAGTGAGCGTGAACTACGGGAAGTTCGCCTCCGCCTACGGAGGCGGCTGGTCCGGCCGGCTGCATCTGGTCGAACTGCCCGGCTGCGCGCTGACCACCCCGGGCCAGCCCGAGTGCCGCACCCAGACGCCGCTGAAGTCCAGCAACGACACCGCCCGGCAGACGGTGAGCGCCGACATCAGCCTGCACCAGGCCGCCTCGGCGGCCCGCGCCGCTGATTCGGCCACGGTGCTGGCGGTGGCCGCGGCTTCGGGCGAGGCCTCCTCGGGGGCCGGTAACTATTCTGCCTCGCCCCTGGCTTCATCCTCGACCTGGGCGGCAGGCGGCTCCTCGGGTTCCTTCACCTGGTCCTATCCGATGGCGACCCCGCCGGCCGCAGCCGGCCCCGCCCCGGACCTGTCCCTGTCCTACGACTCGGGCAGCATCGACGGGCGCACCGCGTCGACCAACAACCAGGGCAGCCAGGCCGGTGAGGGCTTCGACCTGACCACGTCGTCCTACGTCGAGCGGTCGTTCGCGACCTGCGACGACGACGGCGAGACCGGCAAGAACGACCTGTGCTGGAAGTACGACAACGCCTCGCTGGTCCTGAACGGCCAGTCCACCGAGCTGGTCAAGGACGACACGACCGGCACGTGGCGGCTGAAGAACGACGACGCGTCCACCGTCACCCACTCCACCGGCGCCGCCAACGGAGACGACGACGGCGAATACTGGACCGTCACCACCGGCGACGGTACCCAGTACGTGTTCGGCCTGAACAAACTGGCCGGCGCGGACACCCAGCGCACCAACTCGGTGTGGACCGTACCGGTGTTCGGCAACAACTCCGGGGAACCCGGCTACACAAACGGCAGCACATTCTCGGGCCGGGCGGTCACGCAGGCCTGGCGGTGGAACCTTGACTACGTCGTGGACCTGCACCAGAACGCGGCGTCGTACTGGTACACGCCCGAGACGAACTCCTACGCCAAGGACGGCGCCACCACTGCCACCGCCACTTACACCCGCGGCGGCTACCTCGACCACATCCTGTACGGGCAGCGTTCCGACACGCTGTTCAGCGGCACGGCCTCCGACAAGGTCCAGTTCACGTACAGCGAGCGGTGCACCGCCGCGGACTGCTCCTCGCTGACCAAGACCACCGCGCCGAACTGGCCCGACGTCCCGTTCGACTCGATCTGCGCGAGCGGTGCGACGTGCTCCGCCACGGGCCCGTCGTTCTTCACCCGCAAACGCCTGACGAAGACCGAGACATTCGCCTGGAATGCTGCGGCGAGTCCGGCTGCCTACGCCGCGGTGGACGCCTGGACGTTCAAACAGGATTACCTCGACCCGGGGGACATCGGCAACAGCACCGATCAGACCCTGGTGCTCAGCAGCATCCAGCACACCGGGGAGAACGGCGGCACCATCGCCGAGGACCCGGTGGCGTTCACGTACCAGATGCGGCCCGACCGGGTCGATGCCCCGACTGACGACGTCCTGCCGCTGAACCGGCCGCGCATCGCATCGGTCACCTCCGAGACGGGCGCCATCACGATGGTGACTTTGTCCAACCCGGAGTGTGTGCGCGGGACCGGCATGCCCGCGGCCGAGGACAACGACACCGCGTCGTGCTATCCGGTGTACTGGCACGTCAACGGCGCGACCGAGGCGACGCTGGACTGGTTCCACAAGTACCGGGTGCTGGATGTGGTCACCTCCGACCCCACTGGCCACACCGACACCATGGAGACTGCCTACTCCTACACCGGGCCGGCCTGGCACTACAGCGACGACCCGTTCACCCCGGCCAAGGAACGCACCTGGTCACTCTGGCGCGGTTACCGCACCGTCACCGCCACCACCGGCTCCGGGGCCGGCACGCAGTCCAAGACGACAACCCTGTACCTGCAGGGCATGAACGGCGACAAGCAGAAGGACGGCACCACCCGATCGGTATCCGCCGCCGGCATCGGCGTCACCGGACTGACGGTGCCGGCGGTGACCGACAGCGACCAGTACGCCGGGTTCACCCGCGAGCAGATCACCTACAACGGCGCCACGCCGATCGGCGTCACTGTCACCGACCCGTTCTCGAGCAAGACCGCCTCCCAGCAGAAGTCCTACGCCAACATCGACGCGTACTACGTCCGCACTGCCAAGACGCAGACGTCCACGTACCTGACCGCGTCCGGGACCTGGCGCACCCACAGCGTCAACACCACCTACGACAGCTTCGGCATGCCCACCCAGGTCAACGACTCCGGCCAACTCGGACTCGATGGTGACGAGACCTGCACCCGCACCTGGTACGCCCGCAACACCACCCTGGGCATCACCGCACTGGTCTCCCGCACCCGCACCACCGGCCATGTCTGCTCCACCGCGGAAACCGACCTGACCCTGCCGGCGTCGGTCACCGCGCCCCGCGGGGATCTGCTGTCCGACAGCGCCATCGTCTACGACGACACCACCGCCACCGCGTGGACCGCGAGCCAGACGCCGACCCTGGGCGAAGCGACCTGGACCGGACGCGCCTCGGCCTACCCGGCGACCGCCGCCGGCGGGGAACGCAACCCCACCTCCTGGCAGACCCTGAGCAAGACCACCTACGACGACGCCACCGTGAAGCTGGGCCGTGTGCTGTCAGCGGCGGACGCGGCCGGAAACATCACAAAAACGGCGTACCTCCCGGCCGGTGCGGGCCCCGTGACCCGAGTGCAGGTCACCAACCCGATTGCCCAGAACACTTTCACCTACAAGGACTTCGGCCGCGGCAGCACCGTCAAGGCCAACGACGTCAACAACAAGGTCACCGAGACGGCCTACGACGCGCTGGGCCGGCCCACCGCCATCTGGCTGCCAAACCAGTCCCGCCCGGACGGCGCCGGCGCGAATTACACGTACGCGTACCACGCCAGCAGCAGCGCACCGTCATGGACGTCGACCTCCTCGCTCGTGGGAGGCACCCAGTACAACACCAGCTATGCGATCTACGACTCGCTGCTGCGACCGCTGCAGACCCAGTCACCCACGCCCAACGGCGGCCGGCTGCTGACCGACACCCGCTACGACAGCCGCGGCCTGGCCGACGAGACCTTCGCCGACATCTTTGACACCACCGCCCCGTCGGGCACCTACGTCCGGGCGGAGTCCGGACGGGCACCCAAGCAGACCGACACCACCTTCGACGGCGCCGGCCGCCCCACCATTACTGCTTTCTCCATCTACGGCATACAGAACTGGAACACCACCACCAGCTACACCGGCGACTCCACCGCCACCAGCGCCCCGGCTGGCGGCAGCGCCACCCGCACCATTACCGACGTTCTCGGCCGTACCACCGAACAGCGCGAATACGCCGGAACCGACCCCTCCGACAGCGCATACGGCGCGGGAGTCGGCACCCCCTACACCTCCACCAGATTCACCTACACCCGCGACAGCAAGCCGAACACTGTCACCGGACCCGACGCCGCCTGGTCTTACACCTACGACCTGTTCGGCCGCCAGGTCTCAGCGACGGACCCGGACAGCGGGACGACAAAGACCGGCTACACCACCCTGGACCAGATCGATTCGACCACCGACGCAGGCGGCAAGAAACTGCTGCACGGCTACGACAGCCTCGGGCGTCAGACCGATCTGTGGCAGACCGCCCAAGCCGACGCGAACAAGCTCGGCCACTGGACCTACGACACCGTGCTCAAGGGGCAGATCGCCTCGTCCACCAGCTACGTAGGCGGCAGCGGCACGACAGGCTCGGCCTACACCCAGAAGGCCACCGCCTACGACTCTATGGGCAGGGCGACCACCACCGAACTGGACCTGCCGGCCACGGACCCCCTGGTCACCTCAGGCGCCGTCGCCGCGAAACTGGTCACTTCCACCTACTACAACCCGGACGGCACCCAGCAGTTCATCGACAGCCCGGCCGCCGGCGGCCTGCCCTCAGAGCACGTCACCACCCACCACAACGCCCTCGGGCTGGACACCGACGTCCAGGGGACCAGCAGCTACCTGCTGGCCGCCGCCTACACCAACCTCGGCCAGCCCCAGCAGCTCACCCTCGGCACCTCTTCCGCGGCAGGCATCCCCAAGGCCTACATCACCAACACCTACGAAGAGGGCACCAACCGCCTCACCCAGTCGGTGGTCACCGACCAGACCCACCCTTACCAAGACCAGGCACTCAACTACGGCTACGACACGGCCGGCAACGTCACCAGCATCTTCGACCCCACCACCCTCGGCTCCACCGGCAAGGCCGACAACCAGTGTTTCGCCTACGACGGCTACCAGCGTCTGACTGAAGCCTGGACCCCCTCAGCTGCGGACTGCACCACAGCCGGGCGCACTGTCAGTAACCTCGGCGGCGCCAGTCCCTACTGGACCTCGTACACGTACAACGACGCTGGGCTGCGGCAGACCCAGACCGATCACACGAGCGCCGGCAGCACCCTCACCACCTACTGCTACAACCCCGCGCGCCCGCATGCCCTCACCACCGTTCTGACCGCCGCGGCCACCTGCACCGGTGCAGCCGCCACGTACGTCTACGACCCCTCCGGCAACACCACCACCCGACCCAACGGAACTGACACCCAGGGCATCACCTGGAACAGCCAGGGCCAACCCGACACCATCACCGAGAAGACCAGTACGGGCACGGTCAAGAGCACCACCAGTCACGTCTACGATGCCGACGGCAACCTCCTCATCCGCCGCACCACCACCGGGGACACCGTCCTCTACCTCGGCGACACCGAAGTCCACCTCAACACCGCAAGCACCCCCAAGTACTGGGCACAGCGCTACTACAGCGCCAACGGCGCCACCATCGCCCTGCGCAGCAACCAGAGCGGCACCAGCAACCTCACCTGGCTCGCCGGCGACCAGCACGGCACCAGCAGCCTCGCTCTCGACGCCACCACCCAAGCCGTCACCAAGCGCTACACCACGCCCTTCGGCGCGCCCCGCACCGGCGGCACCGGCCCCTGGCCCGACGACAAAGCCTTCCTCGGAGACCCCGCCGACCCCAGCACCGGCCTGACCTACATCGGCGCCCGCGAATACGATCCCACCACCGGCCGCTTCATCAGCGTCGACCCTGTCCTCGAAACGAGCGACGCACAATCCCTCAACGGCTACACCTACGCCGACAACAACCCGGCCACACTCAGCGACCCCACAGGACAACGCCCCTTGGGCGCGGCCGACAGCGCCTATGACAATGACCAGTACAACCAGCAGCACGGCGCCACCTGGACAGATTCACAAAGTGGCGGCTGGACGTACACCGAAGTCCACGAGAAAGCCAAACACAACAACGTCTTCGTCAGCGTCGTCTCCATCCCCACTTACGGGCCCGCAGTCGTCTACGGGGCAACGTACAAGAAAAAGGCGAAATCAGGCGGATTCAAGAATTTCGGACTAGGAGCCCTCAAGGAAACCATCGGTTTCGTACCCAGCGCCGCCGCAGCGCTGGTCGACGGCGTTAATGGCATCACCCAGTCAATGCCGGGCGGGAGCGGCGGCTCCATAGCGCCCGGCATGCCCATATTCCCCTTCGATGATCCCTCCGCGCTGGGCGCCGACCCGGATTCCACCGCCTATAAACTCGGAATGGCAATGGGGATTGCCGCTTCACTGATCGGACCCGGGGCCGAAGCGGGGGCGAGTGAAGACCTGACGAAGCTGGCGGCGAAATACGGGGCCTGCCTGCTGAGTTTCAACCCGAAAACCCCTGTTCTCCTGGCCGACGGCACCACCAAACCGATCGGCAAGATACAGCCCGGCGACAAGGTCGAGTCGGGAAACCCTGAAACGGGAAAGAATCAGGGCGGCCATACGGTCACCGCAACGCTCATTAACCATGACAAAGACTTGATCGACCTCACCGTCGAGACGTCCGCAGGACACGACAGCGTCCTGCACACCACCGCCAAGCATCCCTTCTGGGACGACACCACCCACACCTGGGTGCCCGCCGGTCAACTGCTCCCTGGCCACGCCCTCGAGACCGCAAGCAACAGCCACGCACGCGTCATGGCGATCCGAGTCGTCGCAGGCGAAGCGGACATGTACAACCTCACTGTCGACCAACTCCACACGTACTATGTACTCGCCGGAACCACGCCAATCCTGGTCCATAATTGCGATGTTGTTCACGAACCGCATGTTCACGTCACGAGCATGAATGAGGCTCGCAACGCGGCTCGTACATCAGCTGGCCTGGGAGATGACGCCGTCCCGTTCCTCCAAGAGCTTGGTCCTCTGAAGGGGAAGTACTACTCGGGAATGCAGAGTCCGGACGGGCTACGTGGGTGGCGGATGGACTTTGATCCGGATCCCGCCTCTGGTAAGGGCGTTCACATCAACTGGTGGGACAGGACCAGCGGCCCGAAGCGAAATTCTGGATGGAAGGGCGGAGCAGTTATCCTGGATGGGTCCACTGAAGGTGACTTCCGGCAGATCATCAATCGCTTCCCGGGGAACTGAGCCTAGCTATGAACTACATCGACAGTGAGCACTTGGTTGACTGGGTGGCCGCTGGGCGTGCGTCGGTAGCTCCAACAAGTGCTTGTTCAGCCTTCCATGAGGCACTCATTGAATTTCCCTGGACATCCACTCGCATCGATTGGAGGACTGTCAAGCACGTGACCATCGATGCCGCCGAGGCGGGTGAAAAGAATCTCGCTGCAGCCGCAGCCGAGCGCGGAGTGGCTCTGTATCCATATTTGCTTGCGCTCTTCTCTCCGGGACAGCCAGGGCTAATTTGTGCAGCAGGGGATGGACTGGATAATCTAGATTACATCTACTGGAAGGCGCCAGGTATTCGATACTTCTGCGGAGTTGATCTCGTCATGGAAGTCCCGCGATATCACTATCGAGGCTTTGGCGAATTTGATGGATTTTCAAAGGTGACTTTCCGCACGTAAAGGAGAGCGTCTCAGAAGTCCGCCTTCTCGATCCTCGGAAGCCCCACCGGATTTGTTTCCGATGGGGCTTCCGGGGTGTCTGACGGCAGTAGTTGACGGCAACGTCGGCGGACGGGTGCTGCCACTGCCCGACTGGGACACCCTGGACCGGCTCGCCACCGCACTCGTCGCACGGTCCGCCGGCGAATACCCGGGCTGGGGCGACGTGGTCCACTTCGAGGCATGCACAGCCACCCGCATCGGCGAAGTCTCCGGAGTCCGGGTCCAGGACATCAACCGCGAGGAATGGACCTGGCAGGTCTGCCGCCAGAGCACCCCCGGACCCGGCGGATTGACCGACAAGGGAAGGGAGAGTGGGTTGGCACCGCCTCGGCCGAGATGCCCGGATGTCACCTGTTACCCGGTCATGCCGCACTGCTGCGAGAGACGCTGCCCGCAGTGTCGCCTGCGCTTGACCGCCGATTCGTGAGCCTCTCACGCGCCTCTCACGGACCGTGCGTCACGAGGTGGTTCCAGGCGTCATGCGGGGTGGATGAGGTGGGCCCTGACCTGCATGACCCGGACCGGTGAGGACCAGTCGGACCCTTGTCCGAACGCTGGGGGTCAAGGGGTCGCAGGTTCAAATCCTGTCGTCACGACGGTGTTTTCGCAGGTCAAAGCCTGTCTCCGCTGAGCGGAGGCAGGCTTTTGGCGTCCGGATTGTCCGATTCGGATGTGAGAGGTTGTGAGAGGCTGCCCTTTGGCGGTATCGCCGCAGGTCAGCGGCTCGCACTGCGGAGATCACTTGACCCATGTCATCTGCCGGAGTCGGCGGTTGTGGGAATCTCGGGGCCGAGTAGTTTCTGTCGGTGGCGATGGATCTCGGTGTCTTTGACTCGGCCGTTCGTCGGCTGCACGGGCTGGATCGCGGAGGTATTGGTGGCCGTGAGTTAGGTCAGGCGTTGCAGCCGGACAGACCGTCATGCCATCGATGGCCGATGCGGGCGGAAGCCTTGCCGCGATCAGAGGAGACGGCCGGGCTTGGGAAGTAGGGCTCCGACCCGGACGGATGAATTACCGGCACCCGCAGAGTGCACCTGGACACCGTGCGGACCTGGCGGGACCGCTTTGCCGACGGCGGCCTGGACGCCCTGGCCGACCGCAGGCGCTGCGGGCGTCCGCGGCGCTTCACCCCGGTGCAGGTCGCCGAGGTCAAGGCGCTGGCCTGCCAGTTGCCCGCCGAGACCGGCACCCCGCTGTCGCGCTGGTCGTGCCCGGAGCTGGCGCGCGAGGTCGTCGCCCGCCGCATCGCTGGCTCGATCTCCGCCTCCACCGTGCGCCGCTGGCTGCGCCGGGACGCGCTCAAGCCCTGGCAGTACCAGTCCTGGATCTTCATCCGCGACCCGGACTTCCGGCCCAAGGCCGCCCGCATCAAGGACCTGTACGCCCGCACCTTCGAAGGCGTCCCGCTGGGCGAGGGCGAGTACGTCATCTCCAGCGACGAGAAGACCTCGGTCCAGGCCCGCTGCCGCTGCCACCCCACTTTGGCCCCCGGGCAGGCCCGGGCGATGCGGGTCAACCACAAGTACCGGCGCGGCGGCGCGCTGGCCTATCTGGCCGCCTACGACGTCCACCGCGCCCGCATCTTCGGTCGCTGTGAGCCCAGCACCGGCATCGTGCCCTTCATGGCCCTGGTCACCCAGGTCATGACCATCGAGCCCTACGCCAGCGCGAAACGCGTCTTCTGGATCGTCGACAACGGCTCCTCCCATCGCGGTCAGGCCGCCGCCGACCGCCTGACCAAGGCGTTTCCCAACGCCGTCATGGTCCACACACCCATCCACGCCTCCTGGACCAACCAGATCGAGATCTTCTTCTCCGTCGTCCAACGCAAAGTCGTGGCACCCAACGACTTCACGAACCTCGACTAGATCCGAGACCGGCTCCGAGCATTCGAAGACCGCCACAACGCCACGGCACAGCCGTTCCAGTGGAGGTTCACCACCTCCGACCTGGACGATCTGCTGACCCGGCTCGACCGACACACACTCGACCGACAGGAAGAATCCTCCGTCGCGCTGGCAGCCTGATCAACCCCCGAAGGACTTACGAGCTCGACCACTTAGTGCTGGACGGTTGGCCCGTCGCCGTCACCGGGAGCCGCGACGGCACAGTGTGGGACTGGGACCTCGTCACGGGGCAGCTGGTCGGCGACCCCCTCACCGGCCACAGGGGCGCGGTGTGGGCGGTGGCGCCGGGGTGCTGGACGGTCGGCCCGTCGCCGTCACCGGCGGCAGCGACGGCACGGTGCGGATGTGGGCCCTGGCCAGCGGGCAGCCGGTCGGCGACCCCCTTACCGGCCATACCAGGGCGGTGTGGGCGGTGGCGGCCGTGGTGCTGGACGGTCGGCCCGTCGCCGTCACCGGCGGCG
>NZ_FMCH01000658.1 GCF_900091855.1 Streptomyces sp. DvalAA-14 | reverse complement strand
TGTGTGCCTTGACGACCCCAACGCCTCCACCACGAACGGCACCCAGCTCCAGCTCTGGACCTGCAACGGCTCGGCCGCCCAGAACTGGACGCTGCCCGCCGCGCCCGCGTCCCGCGCGGGAGCCGTCACCTCCGCCGTCCCGTCCGGCCTGTGCCTGGACGACAAGTCGTCCTTGACCACCAACGGCAACCCGATCGCGATCTGGGGCTGCAACGGGACCAACGCCCAGACCTGGACGGTGCTGCCGGACAACACCCTGCGCGTGTTGGGCAGTTGCCTGGACGCGACCGGCGAAGGCACCACCAACGGCACCCTGATCGAGCTCTACGCCTGCAACGGCAGCGGCGCCCAGCAGTGGCAGGCCACGAGCTCGGGCCAAATCGTCAACCAGCACTCCGGGCTGTGCCTGGACGACCCCAACTCCTCGACGACCGCCGGCACCCAAGTACAGCTCTACACCTGCAACGGCTCGGCCGCACAGCACTGGACGCTGCCCTCCTGAGGGCGGCGACCGCGTGACCGCCCCGACCGCGTGACCCGAGCGCATCGCTGATCGGCGTCACCAATGCACCACTGACGCCCGCGGGTTTCCCCGGCCGGCCACCGGCCGGGGAAACCCGCGGGCGTCCCGCGTGTCACGGGATCCGGCGCGTCACCAGATCCGGACCCGCTCGGCCGGGTCCAGCCACAGGCCGTCGTCCTTGCTCGTGCCGAACGCCTCGTGGAACTCGTCGAGATTGCGGACGATGTTCGCCCGGAACTCCGGCGGCGAGTGCGGGTCGATGGTGAGGAAGCGCTGCTGCTCCTCGATGCGGCGCTTGGAGCGCCAGCAGTAGGCCCAGTTCATGAACAGCGCCCGCGGACCGGTCGCGCCGTCGGCCCGCTCGGGTGCGGGCGCGTCGCCGAGGGCGATGAGGTAGGCCCGGTGTGCGATGGTCAGCCCGCCGAGGTCGCCGATGTTCTCGCCCAGCGTCAGGGAACCGTTGACGAACTGCCCGGGCAGGTCGCGCGGCGAGAAGGCGTCGTACTGCTCGACCAGCGCTTTCGCCTTCACCTCGAACGCCGCCTTGTCAGCCGCCGCCCACCAGTCGTTGAGGTTGCCGGCGCCGTCGTACTGCGCCCCCTGGTCGTCGAAGCCGTGCCCGATCTCGTGGCCGATCACCGCGCCGATGCCGCCGTAGTTCTCGGCCGGGTCCCCGTCGGGGGAGAAGAAGGGCTCCTGCAGGATGCCGGCCGGGAAGCAGATCTCGTTCGTGCCCGGGTTGTAGTAGGCGTTCACCGTCTGCGGCAGCATGAACCACTCGTCGCGGTCGACGGGCGAGCCGATCTTGCCGAGCTCCCGGTCGGTCTCGAAGGCGGCGGCCGCCCGGGCGTTGCCGAGCAGGTCGTCGGGGCTCACCTCCAGCGCGGAGTAGTCCCGGAAACGGTCCGGGTAGCCGATCTTGGCGCGGAAGGTGGCGAGCTTGTCGTAGGCCCGCTCCTTGGTGCTGTCGGTCATCCAGTCCAGCCGGGAGATCGACTCCCGGTAGGCGGTGAGCAGATTACCGACCAGCTCGTCCATCATGGCCTTGGACGCCGGCGGGAAGTGGCGCGCGACATACTCCTGGCCGACTGCCTCGCCCATCGCGCCCTGCACGAAGGCAACCGCCCGCTTCCAGCGCACCCGCAGCTCCGGGGTGCCGTTGAGGGTGCGGTCGTAGAACTCGAAGCCGGTCCGGACGAACTCCTCGGACAGGTACGGCGAGGCCGCGCGCAGCACCCGGGCCGCGACCCAGTCCCGCCATTCCTCGATCGGCACCTCGGAAAGCACCGTCGACAGGTGGGCCAGGTACGACGGCTGCCGCACCAGGGTCTCGGCGATCGTCGCGTCCGTGCCGCCCAGCGCGGCGATGTAGCCGCTCCAGTCGAACTCCGGGGCGAGGGCGGTGAGTTCGTCGCGGGTGGTGAGGTTGTACGTCTTCTGCACATCGCGGGTCTCGGCCCGCTCCCAGTGGCCGGCCGCCAGCGCCGTCTCGATCCTCAGCACCGTCTGCGCGGCGGCGGCCGGGTCCGGGTGCTCGGCGAGTCCGAACAACTCGGTCAGATGTGCGACGTACTTCGTGCGCACCTCGGCGAACTTCTCGTCGCGGTAGTACGACTCGTCGGGCAGTCCGAGCCCGCCCTGGACGATGTTGACGAGATACCGGTCGGAGTCGCGATCGTCGCTGTTCACGTACAGACCGAACAGCCCCGAGCCGCCGCCGCGCTCGAGCGAGCCCAGGAAGGCCGCCAGCTCCCGGGTGCCGCCCAGCGCCGCGGCCTCCCGCAGCTGCGGGCGGACCGGGTCCAGCCCGCGCGCGGCCACCGCCGACTCGTCCATGAAGGCGGCGTACAGGGCGGCGATCTTCCGCGCGTCCGGCGCGGCGTCCGGCCCGTCCGGGCGCGCCGCGACACCCGCCGCGATGTCCTGAATGATGGCCTTGACCTGCTTCTCGGCCGTCTCCACCAGCTGGACGAACGGTCCCCAGCTCGACCGGTCGGCCGGGATGTCGACGGTGTCCAGCCACCGGTCGTTGACATGGCCGAAGAGATCGTCCTGCGGCCGGATCTCGGGATTCATGCCCGCACGGGCGCTATCAAGAATGGTCACTCGTCCAGCCTAAGCAGTCCCGGCGCCGACCGGCCCGCTGCTCGGCGGCCCCGGCCGGCTCGGACAGCTGTGCGCCCGCGCCCCTGCGCCGCTACGGGCCTCAAGGGGTGGGCCGCGCGGCGGGTGCGGCCGGGCGGGTGCCGACCAGGACGCCGACCTTGTCGATGCGGTGCTGCGGATTGCCCTGGGCGTCCCGCCAGAAATTGCCGGCCGCGTCGTCCTCGGGCGTCGCGCAGGTGGAGATGGTGATCATCGCCCGGGTGGGGCGCTTACCAGGCACACCGGGAACCGCCGCCCGCTGCTCGGCCAGCGAGCGCGCGGACCGGAAATCGGTCGTCCGGGTCTGGGTGATCTTGTATGTGTAGGCCTTCCCACCTGCCGTGACGACGACGCGTTCGCCCGTCTTCAGGGCCGGCAGCCGGTGCAGCGGCCCGCCGGCGGCGACGCGGTGCGCCGTGACGAGGTAGTTGCCGATCTGCCCCGGGCCGACGCCGCCGTCCTTGCCGTACGGGCTGGCCGCGATGCCGCGGTCCTGGATCCGGGTGCCGGGCCCGTCGTCGGTCGTCCCCCGGTAGGGACGACGCGCAGGGACCGGATGCCGATCGGCGGGACGGCCAGCGAGGCGGTGAGGATCCGGGTGTCCGCGGCGCCGGGTGTGCCGGACGGGTGGCCGCCG
>NZ_FMCH01000594.1 GCF_900091855.1 Streptomyces sp. DvalAA-14 | reverse complement strand
CGGCGGGTGACCGACCCGGTCCGGCGGCGGCTGACCCGGCAGGCGCACTCGTCGTCGTAGGCGGTGACCGGCGGCCGGCGGCTCCCTGGAGTCCCGGGCCGCCGCACGGCGAAGGGCCCGTACTCCCCACCTGGGTGGTACGGGCCCTTCGGTTCGTTCGGTGCTGCCTGGGCCGGACTACGGCGCCGGGCGATTGAGGCGGCCCTGTGCGCCGGGCTACCGGGCCGGGTTAGTGCGGCGGGCTACTGCGGCGGCCTGGTGGCCGACCGAGCGGTTGAAGGGGCAATCACTGACCCTGCTGGTCGCGTCGCCGCTGCCAGCGTTCCTCGATGCGGTCCATGACCTTGCCGCGGCGCGGCTGGTGCGGCTGGCGTCGGCCGCCGATGCGGCGACCGGCCTGCGGAGTGGCGGGCGGCTGCTCACCGGGCCGGGTGGCCCGGCGCCAGCTGGTCACCCCGACAACGGCGGAGCCCAGCATCACCAGGAAGCCGACGACACTGATCCACGGCTGCTTGGCGATCATGCCGCCCATGAGGAGGGCGATTCCGACCAGGAAACCGACCACCGCCAGGTAGACGCGGCGGCGGGTGTGCGTGCGCAGCCCGTTTCCCTCAAGCGCCGACGCGAACTTGGGATCTTCGGCGTACAGCGCTCGCTCCATCTGCTCGAGCATGCGCTGCTCGTGCTCCGAGAGCGGCACGGAGACCTCCTACTCGTCGGTCGCGGGGAACGACCGTTCCGACCCTTCCAGGATAGGCAGGGATTCGCCCCCGTGAAACCCGCCCCACTGCGTCAATCCGACGGGGCTCTCCTTCCCCGTCCGATGCCGCGTCATGCCAGCATACGGTCATGAATACGGCCGTGGGCGGCGTGTGACTCACTCCCCGGGCGGGTGGCTGCGGGGGTGACTGCGGGCGGTCACCGCGGCCTACCCTCAGCCGCGCTCGGCGAGCACATGGAGCTGGGTGGCCACCGAGTGGAAACCGGGCTCCTCGGCCGCGGCGAGTTCCAGCCGCAGCAGCGCCTCCAGGGCGCCCGGCTCGGTGTCGACGAGCACGCCGGGCACCAGGTCCGCGAAGACCCGCACGCCGTGCACCGCGACCGTGCGCAGGCCGGCGCCGCCGACCAGCCGGGTCAGCTCCTCGGTGTCGAAGCGGCGGGGCAGCGAGTCGCCGCCGCCCCAGCGGCCGTGCGGGTCCGACAGGGCGTGCTGGGCCTCGGCGAAGTGCCCGGCCAGTGCCCTGGCCAGCACCGCGCCGCCGCGGCCCGCCGCCAGCAGGCTGAGGGCGCCGGCCGGCCGCAGCGCGCCGGCCACATTCCGCAGGGCCTCCGCCGGGTCGTCGACGTACTCCAGCACGCCGTGGCAGAGCACCATGTCGTGGCCGCCGGGCTCGACCACCTCCAGCAGGCCGTGCGTGTCGCCCTGCACTCCCCGCACCCGGTCGGTCACGCCCGCCTCGGCCGCGCGGCGCTCCAGCGCGAACAGGGCGTCCGGACTCGGATCGACCACGGTGACCCGGTGACCGAGCCGGGCGACCGGCACCGCGAAGTTGCCGGTGCCGCCGCCGGTGTCGAGCACGTCGAGCACGTCCTGCTCCGCGGCCTTGGCCCGCCGCTGCAGCGCGTCGCGCAGGACTTCCCACACCACGGCGGTCCGCAGGCTGGCACGGGGTCCCAACGGGTCCACCCCTCCTTGACGCAACATGGCGGGCGGCTCTCCTCGCGGACGGCTGGTCACGACAGCGTCGTAACGGACAGCGCCAACTCTAGGCCGTGTCCGACCCATCGCGTCCTCCGCCCGGAGGGCGGCCCGCACGGCGTCCGCTCCCCGCCCTGGGCCTTCCGCCCGGGGGTGCCTGCCCCCGCCACAGCCGCGCGGGAGGACCCTCGGATCGCGAGGCGGTGGGGGCCGCCTCCCACCGGTAGCCGCGGGGTCGTCCTCGGCGGGGGCTCCTCGGACGAACGACGACGGACGAACCCGACAGCCCGGCCGGGGCCCCCACGGGCAGCGGTGGCGGGGCACCCGCCGGGCCCGGGCCGGGGGCCGAGGGGGCGAGCGCGTACC
>NZ_FMCH01000596.1 GCF_900091855.1 Streptomyces sp. DvalAA-14 | reverse complement strand
GTGCGCCTGCGGACGGGGAGAACCGGCACGTCGACGCCTTGCGCCCGGTGGGCCTGCCGGTGCGCCCGGCACGGAGGGCGCCCGGTCCCGGTCCGGGCCGCCGTGCGGGCTCTGCCGGGGATGCCGTCGGCCAGACGGGGCGTTCGGGCCCTCGGGGGCGGCGAGGTTGCCCCGCGCTGCGGCCCCGCCGAGGGATGCCGCGGGAATGGCGGCCGCCCGCTGCCTCCCCTTGGTGGGGAGGCAGCGGGCGGGCGGTTCTGCCCGGCGGGCGCCGGATGTCAGTCGTCGGACGGGCGGCGGTGCTTGCCGTGCGGCGGCTGCGACTTGTCGGCCTCTTCGGCGGAGGCAGGGCCGCGATGGCGGCCCGCCGCGCTGTCGGACGCGTGGTCGGGCATGTTTGATTCGGACATGTGCGGTCTCCCCGTGATCCCCAGTGACGGTGCCGCCGTTCCCGCTGAACGACGAGCCGGCTTACGCCGGAAACGCGCGAGAAGGGTGAACCCACGTTCCTCGTGCGCCAGTTGGCGACGGTCACGTTGGGTACCCGGGTGCGCGATGTCCGGTGATTCTACTGATGCCCCCAGCGCCGCGAGCACCGACCCCGCGCGGCGTGTCGAACGTCTTTCCGGCGATTCCGGTCCCTCTGTCCGCGGCGCGGCGGGGCCGTCTCCCGCAGGCGCGCCACTGGCCACCGCGGGGCCCGGCAGACCCGAGTTTGACGCCGGGAACACCCGGAACGACCGGGTGGCGGTGGGCAGTTGGAATCCCGGGCCCGCCGGGACCGACTCGGCCATCCGCGTCACCGGGCCCGCGCGCCGGCCAACGGCGCTTGTTGCAGCGGGAGTACGGCCGGGATGCGGCGGGCCGGGGAAGCGGCGGGACTGGGCGGGCAGACGCCGGGCTCCCTGACGAGGCGGGGCGCCGGGTCTGCCTCGCCGGGCGCGTCCGGCCGCGCCTGCGGACCGCTCCCGGCCGGTGCCGGACCGGCCGCCGGCAGGGTTGCCGCCACCACCTCGGCGCCGACAACCGTATCGAGGTCGCCGCCGGCCTCCCCGCCGATCTCCTCCGCTGCCTCCGCCTCCGGCTCGACGCCCGCCTCCGCGGCCGGCGGCTCGTACCTGATCAGCCCGCACGGCCAGTCCGGCAGCGCGTAGGGCAGCCGCAGCTCGCCGCCCGGCGGCCAGCACGCCGTCGGGCCGAGCCAGCCGCGCGGGGTGGCGCGCCAGTGCAGCTGTCGCCCGCCCGGCCGCCACAGCGCGAGCGACTGCGCGCCACCGGGAACCTCGGCCCGCAACGCGACCACGACCGCCTCCGGGGAGAGGATCTGGCCGGGTTGGGCGACCAGTGGGGTGAACAGCGCGCCCGGCACCTGCAGCGCGTCGGGGAAGCGGACGGGATGCCGGCTGCCCAGCACCCCCCAGCCGATCCGCGCCTCGCCGGTCGCGTCGCTGCGCAGCATCAGCAGTCCGCTGTCAGGTTCGGCCAGCAGCAGCCGGTCGTCGCTGTCCTCGGTGAGCTGCAGCAGCGGGCTGATCGCACCGGTGGTCAGGTCGGCGGCCACCGCTTTGGTCCGGCCGTCCAGCTCCCGGTCCAGCGCGAGCAGCCGTCCGGTGCGGTCCAGCCAGACCCCGCCCGTGCAGCGGCCCGGCACCTCCATGACCCGGACCGGCGGTTCGTCCGCCGCACCGTGACCGTGCACCTGCCAGACCGCGGTGACGCCCTCGTCGTGGACCAGCGCGAAGGCGGCGCCCGGGACGGGGCCCGGCGGCAGCAGCTTCACCTCGGCGCCGGCCAGGGAGCACAGCGGCAGCTCACCGGTACCGGGGCCGGTCGGGTAGAGCAGCGCGAAGGCGTGCCGGTCGGCGACCTGCCGCCGTACCAGGACCCGGCCGTCGCCCAGCGGCAGCACCTGGGTGGCCGGCTCCTCGGACCGGCCGCCGGGCAGCGGCACCGCGTACGGCTCCGGTCCGCCGAGCGTCCAGCGCTCCACGAACCACCGGCCCGCGCCGGACTCGGCGTCCTCCCCGGTCGTCGGGCCCGCCGATGTCCCCACTGCCGTCCCCGCCGCCGACCCCGCTTCCGCCTGTGCGAGGCATGCCGCGTAGGACCCGTCGGCGGCGATCGTGAAGCCCGACCGCCGCCGTATCCGGGCCGTCGGGGGGATGTCCGAGGCGATGTCCACGACACTGACGTTCATAGGTTTGTCCACCTCCGCGCTACGACCGTAGATTTCGTAGCTGCGGACGATCAACGCGAAGGCGGGCGGTTCACCCGTAAGGGTGTCAGTTCCGGTAATTCCGTCGCCGCGCCGGGGCAGGTGTGCACCGGGCTGCCACCCGGATGCCGCCCATCCCGGCGGCCCCGGCGAGCCGGGTAACCTTCCTTACGTGCCCGCGTCCGCTCCTGTGCCCTCCGCGCCCGGCTCACCCGCCCCGCCGCGCCCCTCCGCCCCGCCCACCGTGTCCGACGTCACCGCCGCGCTGGACGCCCTCTGGCCGCCGGAGCTGGCCGAGTCCTGGGACGCCGTGGGCCTGGTCTGCGGCGACCCGGCCGCCCCGGTGTCCCGGGTGCTGTTCGCCGTCGACCCGGTGCAGGAGGTGGTGGACGAGGCGGTACGGATCGGCGCCGACCTGCTCGTCACCCACCACCCGCTCTACCTGCGCGGAACGACCACGGTCGCGCCCACCGGCCCGGCCGGCTTCAAGGGCAGGGTCGTGCACGACCTGATCCGGCACGGCGTCGCCCTGCTGGTGGCGCACACCAACGCCGACCGCGCCGACCCCGGTGTCTCCGACGCGCTGGCGGCCGCCCTCGACCTGCGGGTCACCGGCCCGCTGGTGCCCGACCCGACCGACCCCGCCGGGCGCCGCGGCCTCGGCCGGCTCTGCGAGCCGCTCGTCCCGCTGACGCTGGCCGCCTTCGTCGAACAGGCCGCGCGCGGCCTGCCGCGTACCGCCGCCGGACTGCGGATCGCCGGCGACCCCGCGACCCCGGTCCGCAGCGTCGCGGTCTGCGGCGGCTCCGGGGACAGCCTCTTCGCCGAGGTGCGCGCGGCCGGTGTCGATGTCTTCCTCACCGCCGACCTGCGCCACCACCCGGCCTCCGAAGCCCGGCAGGCGGGCGCGCCCGTCCTGGTCGACGCCGCCCACTGGGCCACCGAGTGGCCCTGGTGCGAGCAGGCGGCCGGGCAGCTCGACGAGATCTCCGACCGGCACGGCTGGGCGCTGCGCACCCATGTCTCCGGCGCGGTCACCGATCCCTGGACCGCGCAGGCACCCTCTACCCACGTCCCTTCCAGCTCAGGAGCCCCCCGCTGAACGCCGAGCCCGCCGACCAGATCCGACTCCTCGAAGTCCAGGCCCTCGACTCGCGTATCGCGCAGCTGGACCACAAGCGCAAGAACCTGCCCGAGCACGCCGAACTGGAACGGCTCGCCGCCGACCTGACCCAGCTGCGCGACCTGCTGGTCGCGGCCAGGACCGAGGAGAGCGACACCGCGCGCGAGCAGACCAAGGCCGAGCAGGACGTCGACCTGGTCCGGCAGCGCGCGGTCCGCGACCAGCAGCGGATGGACGCCGGCGTGCTGACCTCCCCCCGGGACCTGGAGAACCTCCAGCGCGAGCTGGCCTCGCTCGCCAAGCGCCAGTCCGACCTGGAGGACGTCGTCCTGGAGGTCATGGAGCGCCGTGAGAACGCCCAGGAGCGCGCCACCGAGTTCACCGGCCGGGTGGAGTCCCTGGAGGCGAAGGTCGCCGAGGCCGAACAGCGCAAGTCGAGCGTGCTGGAGGGCCTTGACGCCCAGGGCTTCACCATCGCCAAGGAGCGCGAGACGCTCGCCGCCGGCATCCCCGGCGACCTGCTGAAGCTCTACGACAAGCTGCGCTCCCAGCAGGGCGGCATCGGGGCGGCCCGCCTCTACCAGAAGCGCTGCGAGGGCTGCCGCCTCGAACTCAACATCACCGAGCTGAACGAGGTGCGCGCCGCGCCCTCGAACACGGTGGTGCGGTGCGAGAACTGCCGCCGCATCCTGGTGCGCACCTCGGACTCCGGGCTGTAGGCCGCGTTGGCCGCGCCCACTGAGGACGCCACGACGCTGCTGCTGCTCCGGCACGGGGAGACGCCGCTGACCGCGCAGAAGCGGTTCTCCGGGAGCGGGGGTGACGATCCCGCGCTGTCCGTCGGCGGCCGCTGGCAGGCATCCCGGGTGGCCAACGCCCTGGTGACGCACGGCAAGGTGGACGCGGTGGTCAGCTCGCCGCTGACCCGCTGCCGCGAGACGGCCGGCGCGGTCGCCGCCCGGCTCGGCGTCGAGGTCACCGTCCACCAGGACCTGCGCGAGACGGACTTCGGCAGCTGGGACGGCCTCACCTTCGACGAGGTGCGGTCCGGCTTCCCGGCCGAGATGACCGCCTGGCTGGCCTCGCCGTCCGTCGCCCCGCCGGGCGGCGAGAGCTTCGCCGACGTCGGCACCCGGGTCAGCCGCGCACTGGCCGATCTGCTCGCCGGCTACGCCGGCCGTACGGTGCTGGTCGTCAGCCATGTGACGCCGATCAAGACGCTGGTACGGCTCGCGCTGGGGGCGCCGGCCGAAGCCCTGTTCCGCATGCACCTGGATCCGGCGGCGCTGTCGGTGATCGCCTACTACGCCGACGGGAACGCGTCGGTGCGCTCCTGGAACGACACCGCGCACCTGCGGCCCTGAACGCGGTGAGTTCGCCGGCCCGCCGCAGCGGGCCGAGCCGGCGGCCCGCCCGGTGAACGGGTGGGCCGGACCGGTCAGCCGGCCGCCGCGCCCAACGCGGCGGCGGCCCGGGCCAGTTCGCTGATCTCGTCCCAGGCGTGCTCCCGGACGGCCCGCTGCGGGACCATCCAGCTGCCGCCGACGCACGGGACGTTGGGCAGCGCCAGGTACTCCGGCGCGTTGGCCGCGTCGATCCCGCCGGTGGGGCAGAAGCGGGCACGGGGGAGCGGGGAGGCGAGCGCGCGCAGGTAGGCCGCGCCGCCGGCCGCCTCGGCGGGGAAGAACTTCAGGTCGGTGACGCCGCGTTCGAGCAGCGCCAGGGTCTCGGACGCGGTGGAGACGCCCGGCAGGAAGGGCAGCCCGGAGCCGAGCATCGCCGCCAGCAGCCGGTCGGTCCAGCCCGGACTGATCAGGAAGCGGGCCCCGGCGGCGCCGGCCGATCCGACCTGGTCGGGGGTGAGGACGGTGCCGGCGCCGACCAGCACGTCCGGCAGGTCGCGGGCGATCGCCCGGATCGCGTCCAGCGCGGCGGGCGTCCGCAGCGTGATCTCGACGACCGGCAGGCCGCCGTCGGCCAGCGCCCGGGCCAGCGGCACCGCGTCGGCCGCGTCCTGCAGGACGACGACGGGGATGACGGGGGCCAGGCCGAGCACGGAATTCATACGGTCATCCTGTCGGGCGCCCCCCGCTGGCTGCAACGGTCGTTGCAGGGGCTGCAACTGCCCTGGCCGGGGGCTCGGCGAGCCTGCGGGGGCGGCGCGCCCGCAGGCGCCGGACGCTAGTGGATCTCCCGCACCAGCACGTCCAGTCGGCCTCCCGGGCCCTCCTCCACCGTGAAGTCCAGGTCCCGCAGCGCCTCCGCCAATGCCGCCGGGGTGGCCGGGCGTGCGCCCGAGGTGAGCAGGGCGCGGACCAGGCGGCCCTTGGTCGCCTTGTTGAAGTGGCTGACCACTGCCCGCCGCTCCACGCCGCCCACCACCGTCACCTGGAGCACCCGGACGGTGGCCGTACGCCCGGCCTGCTCCCCGCGCGGCTTCCAGGCCGCCGCGTAGGCGGAAGAACGCAGGTCCAGCACGAGGCCGCCGCCCGCCGCCTCGGGCAGCACCCGCTCCATGAAGGGCTTCCAGTACGCGGCCAGGCCGCCCGCGCCCGGCAGCCGTACCCCCATCGAGCAGCGGTAGGCGGGGATCCGGTCGGTGAGCCGGACCGCGCCCCACAGGCCGGAGAAGACCAGCAGGGACTGCCGGGCGCGGCGGCGGGCGGCGGCCTCCAGGGTGGACAGGCCGAGCGCGTCGTAGAGCACGCCGGTGTAGAGCTCGCCGGCCGGCAGGGTGGGGGCGGTACGCAGCGCGGCGTTCTTGCCGACCTCGCCGCGCAGCCCCGGGCTGAGCCCCAGCACGTCGGCGGCCTTCCCGGCGTCGGCGGCACACAGCTCGACCACCTCGTCCACCAGCGCCGCCCGCGCCTCGGTCAGCCCCGGCAGCGACAGCGCGTCGAGCGCGAGCGGACGGCCCCGCACCGCGGTGGCCTTCCCCTCCGACGGCGGCAACAGCACGAGCACGGCGTTTCTCCTCCCAGAGAGCTCAGCCCCCACCACGGCCCCCCGCCGCCACGCTCGCCCGCGGCGACAGCAAACCCCCAGCAGCCTACGTCCCACCGCGGCCGCCCCGATTCGCCTCCGGCGGGGGCGGGGTGGTCGGTGCCGTTGCCGGCCACCGGCCGGGTGGGGTGGTTCGTGTCGTTGCCGGGCCACCGGCCGGTGTGTGGCTGAGCGCGCCGTTCCTCGCGCCCCTTGGGGGCGGCACCTTGCCGGGGGGC
>NZ_FMCH01000599.1 GCF_900091855.1 Streptomyces sp. DvalAA-14 | reverse complement strand
TGGTCGGCGCCCGCCGCGTGGAAGGCATCCACCCGGGCCCGGATCGCGTCCACGTCGCCCACCGCGTACAGCGCCTCGACCAGGCGGTCGCTGCCGCCACCGGAGAGGTCGTGCCGGGTGAAGCCGCGCCGCAGCCAGTTGTTCGTGTAGTTGGGCAGCTTGAGGTAGTAGGCCAGCGCGGCGCGCGCGGTGCGCAGCCCCCGCTCCGGTTCGTAGTCGAGCACCACGCCCAACTCCGGGGCGAGCAGCGCGTCCGGCCCCAGCTCCTCGCGGGCCTGGGCGACGTGCTCGACCGTCACCAGATACGGGTGCGCGCCGGCCGCGCGCTCGGCCGACAGCTTCAGCATCTTCGGGCCGAGCGCGGCCAGCACCCGCTGATGGACCGGCACCGGCACCGGCGCGGCGTCCAGCTCCTCCAGATACGACACCATCTTCGAGAACGGGCGGGCGTACCCGGGCGTACTCGACTCGTGGCTGGCACCCAGACCCAGGACGAACCGGTCGCCGTAATCCATCTGGAAGTTCGCCACGCCCTGCGCGACCGTCGCCGCGTCGTGCCGCCAGACGCTGAGAATGCCGGTCGCGACGGTCATCCGCCCGGTGGCCTCCAGCACCGGCCGCGCCTGGTCGAGCAGCGGTGAACCGCCCAGCCAGACCGTGCCGTAGCCGAGCTCCTCCAGCTCCGCCGCGGCTTCCCGGTGCTCGCCCTGAACTGCCGGGTCGTCACTGCTCAGTGCCTGTGACCAGATACCGACACGGCCGAAGCGCTTGTACGTCTCACGAGTCATGTCCGGGGCAACCGGCCCCCCGCGGCGGTCTATTCCGCCCGCTGGGCCGTACAGGTGGATGTCCCCCCGCATTCACCCGGACGGCCTCTTTCACCTGTCAGTCGTACAAACTTCGGTAATTGGGCCATTCGTCGCTGTACAGATGTACCGCGCGACCGGCATACTCAACGCCCGGCCACCAGGCCGTAGAACTTCCACTTCGGCGGCGAGGCTCTCGCAGGCCAGGGGGGCCCGAGCCTCGCGTACCGCGTGTGTCCTCACCGCTCCGCCTGCTCCCGGCTGACCGCCCTGGGATCAGGGAGCAAATTTTCAGTGCAAGGTTCAATAACCAAGCGCGCGACAGCCGTTGCCGGTGCGGCTGCCATGACCGCAGCCCTCTCGGTGGCCGGTGCCGGTGTCGCTCAGGCACACGACAAGTCGGACTCCTGCGGCCAGGTGTCCGTCAAGTACTCCCTCGACGGGGGTAAGAACTGGACCACCGACGGGCGTATCAACGGCAACACCGCCCCGACGACGATCACCGTCAAGCTCACCAACGGGGCCAAGGACGGCTGCAGCTACGCGGTCTCACTGGCTTCCTACAGCGCCGAGGGCCCGACCTGGCAGACGTCGGGAACCCAGGGTTACCTCGGCATGGACAGCACCACGCTGAGCAAGACCACGCGCACCGCCACGCTGGACGTCAGCGGCACCGCGCCGACCTGCTTCGGCCAGGTCGACCTGTACGGCAACGGCATCAAGTACGACGGCACCGGCGGCGCCCTGCCGCACTACCCGGACTCGGCCACGCCGGTCAACCTGATCACCGCGTGGAACGGCGGTGCCCCGTGCACCACGCCGACCACGCCGCCGGTCACGACGCCGCCGACCGACACCCCCACGCCGACGCCGACCGACTCGGGCACGCCGACCCCGACGCCGACCGACACCGGTACCGCGACGCCGACGCCGACCGACTCGGGCACGCCGACGCCGACCCCGACCGGGACCGGCACCTCGACCCCCACCCCGGTCGTCGTCGGACACCTCGTCCCCGTCGCCCTCGCCGACCACCTCCTCGGCTTCCGGCGGCGGCAGCACCACGCCTCCCACCGGTACCCCGGTCGTCCAGCCGGTTTCCACCACGCCGAGCGGCAACCTCGCCGAGACCGGCGGCAACGGCTCGCAGACCGTGGCCTTCGCCGGCGGCGGCGCGGCCCTGCTGGTGATCGGCGGCGGAGCCGTCTACTTCACCCGCCGCCGTAACCGCACGGCCGGCAACTGACGTATCCGCGCTTCGGCGTGACCGCGGCGCCCCCGAACGCACGCTGTTCGGGGGGCGCTGTGCTGCCCGGGGCGCGGGGGACGCGGGAGGGGGCGGCCAGGGCCGACCGGGTGTTTCGGGGCCCGCCGCCGTTACCCGCCGGGCCGGCCGGGCATCAGCACAGGCATGGTCGGATCATGGATGCTCAGGGCGCCCGCCGTCGCCGGCCGGTGGGCGCGGTTCCGCACGGAGGACGCCCGCAAGGCGCTCGCCGGCGCCGTGCTCATCGGCGTGGTGTCCGGGATGCGCAGCCAGCTCGGGGTGGCGGCGGTCGCGCTCACCACTGACGGCGCCGGCAAGCCCCGCCCGGCCCCGCTGCTGGCCGACCGCCGCGTCGCCGTCGCGTCGGCGACCGCGACCT
>NZ_FMCH01000600.1 GCF_900091855.1 Streptomyces sp. DvalAA-14 | reverse complement strand
TCCACCCACCCGCGGCGCAGCCGCACCCTCAGCCCGGCGGTGCCCCACCCGCGACGCAGCCGCACCCCTGGCCGTGCGCGCAGTTCCCCGCGCCCCTTCCGGCCCGCGTCCACCAGCCCGCGGCGCAGCCGCACCCGCCGGCCGGGGGGGACCCGGGCGTCCGCGAGCCGCCGTCAGGCGGACATGGTGCGTTTCATTTTGACGGATTCCAGGAGCCCTATGGCAATGAAATTCGCGAACATCGAGGAGCCGCCGTAGGACACAAAGGGCAAGGGGATGCCCGCCACCGGCATGATGCCCAGCGTCATGCCGATGTTCTCGAAGGACTGGAAGGAGAACCACGCCACGATGCCGGCCGCCACGATCGTGCCGTAGAGGTCGGTGGCGTTGCGGGCGATCGAGCAGGCGCGCCAGAGGATGATGCCGATGAGGGTGACGATGAGCATCGCGCCCACGAAGCCGAGTTCCTCGCCGGCCACCGAGAAGACGAAGTCGGTCTGCTGCTCGGGGACGAACTGGCCGGTGGTCTGGCTGCCGTGGAAGAGGCCCTTGCCGAGCAGGCCGCCGGAGCCGATGGCGATGCGGGCCTGGCTGGTGTTGTAGCCGACGCCGGCCGGGTCCAGGGCCGGGTTGGCGAAGGCGGCGAAGCGGTCGATCTGGTACTTGTCGAGGATGCCGAGCTTCCAGACCAGCAGCGCGCCGAGGAAGCCGGTGCCGATCAGGCCGAGCACCCAGCGGGCGGAAGCGCCGGAGGCGAGCAGGACGCCGAGCACGATCGCGGCCAGCACCATTACCGAGCCGAGGTCCGGCATCAGCATGATGATGCCCACCGGAACGGCGGCCAGGCTCAGCGACTGGAGCACCGTGCGGCGGTCCGGGTGCAGCTTGTCGCCCGCGTCCACCTGGGCGGACAGCACCATGGCCATGCCGATGATGATGGCGACCTTGACGAACTCCGACGGCTGGAGCGAGAAGCCGCCGCCGATCACGATCCACGAGTGGGCGCCGTTGATGGTGGAGCCCAGCGGGCTGAGGACCGCGAGGATGCCCAGGATGGACAGGACGTAGAAGAAGGGCACGATGGTCCGCATGCGGTGGTGCCCTATGGCCATCGCCCCGATGGCCAGACCGAACCCGATGCCGGCGTTCATCACATGGCGGATCAGGAAGTAGTACTGGTCGCCATGGGTGAGGTTGGTCCGGTTGCGGGTCGCCGAGTAGACCAGCATGGTGCCGATCGCGCACAGCGCCAGGGTGGTGAACAGCAGCACCCAGTCCATCCGGCGGACCACCGAGTCCCGGGCGAAGAGCTTGCCGAAGGAGGACTTCTCCGGGCTGAAGCGGGGGACCGTATAGGTGTTGGCACTCATGTCCAGGACTTCCTGCCGTACAGCAGCCGCTCGGTACGGGTGGGGGTGAGGGCGGCCAGGGCCGGTCCGGTGTCGTCCGCGGTGCGCGGGCCGTCACCGGAGGTGAGCACGTCGCCGGAGAGGTTGCCGATGCCCGCCGGGCCGACGACGTAGGACGCCTGCTGGACGACCGCGCCGTCGGGGGAGATCTTCGGCAGCTTCGTGACCGGCTTGGGCATGATGCCCTTCTTGGGGTCGATCGACGTGCTGTCCTTCTGGATGCCGTACATGGCCTCGTAGATCCGGCGGACCGCGGTGCCGGAGCCGCCCGAACCCGTACCGGCCTGCGAGATCGTCATCACGATCGTGTAGTCCTTGGTGTACGTGGTCAGCCAGGACGTGGTCTGCTTGCCGGTGACCTCCGCGGTACCGGTCTTGGCGTGCAGCGGGATCTTGTCCTGCGGCCAGTTGAGGAACTTCCAGTTGGCGGTACCGCCGGTGACCACGCCGGCGGTGGCCTGATCGATGTACTTCAGCGTGTTCTGGGTGTCGGGCAGCTTGCCGACCGCCTTGGGCTTGATCGGGGTGACGGTCTTGCCGTCGGGGCTCACCACCGCCTTCCCTATGGTCGGCTGGTAGAGGGTGCCGCCGTTAGCGATGGCCGCGTAGACCCGGGCCATCTGGATCGGGGTGACGAGCGTGTCGCCCTGGCCGATGGCGTAGTTGACCGAGTCACCGGCGCGCAGCACATAGCCGTCGGTGCAGTTCTCCCGGGCGATGTTGGTGGCCAGGTCGTGCTTCTTACTGGTCCTCTTGACCTTGCACCAGTAGTCCTTGTTGGCGTCGAAGTAGTCCTGCTTCCACTGCCGGTCCGGGATGCGGCCGGTGACCTCACCGGGCAGGTCCACATTGGTCTTGGCGCCGAGGCCGAACTGGTGGGCGGTCTTGTAGAACCAGTCCTTGGGGTGTTTGGGCGCGGTGCCGCCGTCCTTCTGCCACTCCTGGTAGGCGATGCCGTAGAAGACGGTGTCGCAGGAGACCTCGAGGGCGCGGCCGAGCGAGATGTCGCCGTAGCTCTCGTTCTCGAAGTTCTTGAACTCCTGGTCGCCGATCTTCATCGACGAGGTGCACGGGTACTCGCCGTTGATGTCGTAGCCGGCGTTGACGGCCGCGGAGGTGGAGACGACCTTGAAGGTGGAGCCGGGGGCGGACTGGCCCTGGATCGCCCGGTTGAGCAGCGGGTAGTTGGACTTGACCGCCGTGAGGTTCTTGTAGTCCTTGGCCGAGATGCCGCCGACCCAGGAGTTGGGGTCGTACGTCGGCGCGCTGGCCATCGCGATGACCTGGCCGGTGTGGTTGTCCATCACCACGGCCGCGCCCGAGTCGGCCTTGTAGTTCTCGTTGGTGATCGGGTCGAAGGTGTTGCGGGCTTCCTTCATCGCCGCGGCGAGCTGCTGCTCGGTGACCGACTGGACCTTGGCGTCGATGCTGGTGACCAGGGTGTCGCCGGGGGTGGCCGGGGTGTCGCCGGCCTTGCCGATCACCCGGCCGAGGTTGTCCACCTCGTAGCGGGTGACGCCGGCCTTGCCGCGCAGGTCGGTGTCGTAGGTGCGCTCCAGGCCGGAGCGGCCGATCTGGTCGGACCGCAGCAGCGGGGTGGCGGTCTTCTCGGAGGCGGTCAGCTCGTCGTCGGTGACCGGCGAGAGGTAGCCGAGCACCTGCGCGGTGTTCGCCTTGTACGGGGCCGGGTAGCGGCGTACGGCGGTGGGTTCGGCGGTGATGCCCGGGAAGTCCTCGCGCCGCTCCATGATCTGGAGCGCCTGCTGCGTGGTGGCCTCGTCGGTGATCGGGATCGGCTGGTACGGCGATCCGTTCCAGCAGGGCTGCGGGGTCTTCGCGTCGCACAGCCGCACCTTGTCCTGCACGTCCTGCGGCTTCATGCCGAGCACGCCGGCCAGCTGGGTCAGTACCGCCTTGCCGTCGTCGGCCTGCTTGAGCAGGTCGGTGCGGCTGGCGGAGACCACCAGCCGGGTCTCGTTGTCGGCCAGCGGCACGCCGTGGTCGTCGAGGATGGCGCCGCGGACGGCGGGGGTGACGACCTGCTGGATGTGGTTGTTGGCGGCCTTCTGGTCGTATTCCTGGCCGTTGCGGATCTGCAGGAACCACAGCCGCCCGCCGAGGGTGAACAGCAGCGACAAAGTGAGGACTTGCAAGATGACCAGGCGGATGGTGACCCGTGTGGTCCGGCCGGTGTCCGGGATATTGCTCATGGCTGGCGACGCGCTCCCCTGGCCGGCGAGTTGAACTTGACCATCTTCCCAGCGCGCCCGAACATGCCCCGATCGGGGGTCAGTCCGATCTTGCTGCTTCGCATCCGGTTGCGGCTGCCGCGCACACCGCCGAAGCCGGTCGGGTCGTCGGCGAGCGGATCGTTGTCGAAGCGGCGGGCGAGCGCCATCACCAGCGGCACGACGAAGGGCGCCAGCAGCAGGTCGTACAGCGTGGCGGTGAACACCAGCTTGACCAGGCCGACATGGGCGCCGGCCTGGTCGCCGACGAGGCTGCCGACGCCGGCGTAGAGCAGGGTGGTGCCGATGGCCGCGCCGACGACCACCAGCATCGGGCCGGCCGCGGTGCGCGGCTGGCCGCTGTCGGGCTTGGCCAGGCCGGCCAGGTAGCCGATGACGCACAGCACCAGGGCGTAGCGGCCGACCGCGTGGTCGGCGGGCGGCGCGATGTCGGCGAGCAGCCCGGCGAAGAAACCGACCAGGCAGCCGCCGATATGGCCGTAGGCCAGGGCCAGGCCGAGCACGGTCAGCAGCAGCAGGTCCGGCACCGCGCCGGGCAAGTGCAGCCGGGCCAGCACGCTGACCTGGGCGATCATGGCGACGACCACCAGGACGGTGGAGAGCACAATCCGTTTGAGGCGCATCGGTCAGCCCCCGCTGGTGTTCGTCGGGGTGGTGGATTCACGGCCCACGGTGAGGTTGTAGTCCTGCACCGTGGCGCTCGGGCTGGCGCCGTCGGTCGGCAGGCCGGACGGGTTGTCCGACGGGAGGTCGGACGAAGCGTTGTCGGAGGTGCCGGACGAGGAGTCGTTCGAGGTCCCGGACGACGGGTCGTTCGAGGTGCCCGACGGCTGGTCCCCGTTGGTGCCGGGCGCCGTGCCGCTCGGTGACGTCTTGGGCTTGGGCTTCGCGGTGGCCGGCGGCGCCGGCCGGGTCGGCAGCACGCTGTCGCGCGGGTCGGTGCGCGGACCCACCACGACGACGCCCACGATGTCCAGCTTGGTGAAGCTGACAAAGGGCTGGACCTGCACGGTCTTGGTGAGATTGCCGGCCGCCGGGTCGACGCGCACGATCCGGCCGACCGGCACGCCGGCCACGAAGGGCTTGCCGCCGGTGGAGCCGAAGGTGACCAGCCGGTCGCCGTTGTGCACGTTCGCGGTGGAGTTGAGCAGCTGCACCCGCATCGGCCGGTTGCCCTCGCCGGTGGCGAAGCCCAGCTCCATGGTCTTCTCCAGCCGGGTGCCGACGGTGAAGTCCGGGTCGTTGGCGAGCAGCACGGTGGCCGTGGAGGGGCCCACCGTGGTCACCCGGCCGACCAGCCCGTCGCCGTTGATGACGGTCATGTCCCGGGTGATGCCGTCCTTGCTGCCGGCGTCGATGGTGACCGTCCAGGAGAAGCCCTGGGCCGCTCCTATCGCGATGACCTGCGCGCCCTTGATGGTGTACTGCCCGGCGCCGGCCGTCTTGAGCATGCTGTCGAGTTCGGCGGCGCGGTTACGGGTCATGTCCTTGCTGCCGAGTTGCTGCTTGAGCGCTTCGTTCTCGCGCTGCAGACGGTGGATGGTGGCGCTGCGACCACCTGAGTCCCGTACCGCGTCCACGGCGTTGCCCACCGGGTCGACGACGCCGGCCACGCTGTTCTCCACCGGGCCGAAGACGGACTGGGCCACTTGCCGGGGCCGGTCGAGCGGTGAGTTCTCACCGCCGCGGATGTCCACGGTGATCAGCGCGAACGCCATCACCACCAGCAGTACCAGCAGCAGCCGGCTCTCCTTTGTGTCCCTCACGGGCGCCAGTCCGTGCCTTCCTCATCGGACCCGCCGCCGCTGGGGGCACGGCCGGTCGGAACTAGTGTGCGGTGTACGGCCGCTGTGCGGTTGGTGCCCGCGGCGGCCGGTCCGGCGGGAGTATGTGCGGAAAAAAGGTCATCTGCGGGGCGCGGCGTCGAGCACCTGCTGGAGTGCCTCGAACTCCTCGACGCACTTGCCGGCGCCGAGCGCCACGCAGTCCAGCGGTGACTCGGCGATGTGGATCGGCATGCCTGTCTCGTACCGCAGCCGCTCGTCGAGGCCGCGCAGCAGCGCGCCGCCGCCGGCCAGCACGATGCCGCGGTCCATGATGTCGCCGGACAGCTCCGGCGGGCACTTGTCCAGGGTCGTCTTGACCGCGTCCACGATCGCGTTGACCGGTTCCTCGATGGCCTTGCGGACCTCGCCGGCCGAGATCACCACGGTCTTGGGGAGGCCGCTGACCAGGTCGCGGCCGCGGATCTCGGTGTGCTCCTCCTGCTCCGGCTTGGCGTCGAAGGCGGAGCCGATGGTCAGCTTGATCTGCTCGGCCGTGCGCTCGCCGAGCAGCAGGCTGTACTCCTTCTTGATGTGCTGGATGATCGCGTTGTCCAGCTCGTCGCCGGCCACCCGGATGGACTGGGCGGTGACGATGCCGCCGAGGCTGATCACCGCGACCTCGGTGGTGCCGCCGCCGATGTCCACCACCATGTTGCCGGTGGCCTCGTGCACCGGGAGCCCGGCGCCGATCGCGGCCGCCATCGGCTCCTCGATGATGTGCACGGTACGGGCGCCGGCCTGGGTGGCGGCCTCGATGACGGCACGGCGCTCCACGCCGGTGATGCCCGAGGGCACGCATACGACGACCCGCGGGCGGACCATGTAGCGACGACGGTGGATCTTGAGGATGAAGTAGCGCAGCATGCGCTCGGTGATCTCGAAGTCGGCGATCACGCCGTCCTTCAGCGGCCGGACCGCGACGATGTTGCCCGGCGTGCGACCGATCATCTTCTTGGCCTCGGAACCGACAGCGAGGATTCCCCCGGTGTTGGTGTTGACCGCCACGACCGACGGCTCGTTCAGGACGATCCCGCGGCCCCTGACGTACACCAGCGTGTTGGCGGTCCCGAGGTCGACAGCCATATCACGGCCGATGAACGACATGTTGTTCGCCATGTGGATACGTCTGGCCTTCCCGAGCTGGAGCGGAGATTCCATCGTAGTCGCGCCCGACCGGACGCGGGATCGGGGCTGTGACGTCATCGAGGGTTCCGACGTCATTGTCATCAGAACACACAGCGGACCTCGGTAATGGTGACGCCGTGTCGGAATGATTGGTTCCCGATCGCCCTCGGCATATGCCCACCCGGGGCGGGCGGTTAGGCCAGACCGGGGAAGAACAGCTTGATCTCGCGTTCGGCGGACTCCTCGGAGTCCGAGGCGTGCACCAGATTCTCCCGCACGATCGTGCCGAAGTCTCCCCGGATCGAGCCGGGTGCGGCGGCGATCGGATCGGTCGGGCCGGCCAGCGCGCGGACGCCCTCGACCACCCGCTCCCCCTCGACCACCAGCGCGACCGAGGGGCCCGACGCCATGAAGCCCATCAGCGGCTCGTAGAACGGGCGGCCGACGTGCTCGGCGTAGTGCTGCTCCAAGGTGGCCCGGTCCAAGGTGCGCAGTTCCAGCGCGACGATCGTCCAGTCGGCCTTCCGCTCCACCCGGGCCAGGAGTTCGCCGATCAGACCGCGGCGAACGGCGTCCGGCTTGAGAAGGACGAGGGTGCGCTGGGACACGGTTCGACTCCTGATACGTATGACACGTGCGGCTGTGGGGCGAGCCTAGCCGTCACGCGGCCGACGCCGTGTGGCGGCCCCTGATCTCGTCGATCTTGCGGCCGTAGTGGATCGAGGCCCACCACAGCGCCGCGAAAATCACCCCGAGGACGAACATCGTACCGACTACGAAACCGCTGGCGATCAGTCCGATCTGCAGCGCCCAGCCGATCACCAGTGCACCCGGCCGGGTGACGGCTCCGCACAGCAGTACGCACAGCGCCATCGCGATGCCGCACACCGTCCACACCGTGCCCTGGGAGAGGTCGGGATGCTTCATCGCGACCAGCCCGGCGAAGCCGATGACGAAGAACTCGCCGATCAGCGTGCTCGAACACAGCGTCCGCATGGCCTGATACCTCTCACTTGCGGCCCAGCAGCAGCCGGGCCTCTCCCACGGTGATCACCGAACCGGTGACCAGCACCCCGGCCCCGGCGTACTCCCCCTCCTCCTCGGCGAGGGTGATGGCCGCCTCCAGCGCGTCGTCCAGCCGCGGCTCGACCTGCACGCGGTCGTCGCCGAACACCTCGACGGCCAGCGCGGCCAGCGCGTCCACATCCATCGCCCGGGAGCTGGAGTTGCGGGTGACGACGACCTCGGCGAAGACCGGTTCGAACGCCTCCAGCAGTCCCCGCACGTCCTTGTCCCCGCTCGGGCCGACCACGCCCACCAAATGGGTGAACGCGAAGACCTCCCCGATGGCCGCGGCGGCCGCCAGCGCGCCGCCCGGGTTGTGCGCCGCGTCCAGCACCACGGTCGGGCTGCGGCGGACCACTTCGAGCCGGCCCGGCGAGGTGACGGTCGCGAACGCGGTACGCACGGCGGCCGGATCGAGGGCGCGCTGGTGCACCCGGCCGATGCCGAAGAACGCCTCGACGGCGGCGAGCGCCAGGGCCGCGTTGTGCGCCTGGTGCTCGCCGTGCAGCGGCAGGAAGATCTGTTCGTACTCACCGCCGAGGCCGCGCAGGGTCAGCAACTGGCCGCCGACCGCGACCTCGCGGTGCAGCACGCCGAACTCCACGCCCTCGCGGGCCACCTCGGCCTCGGCCTCGGCCGCCCGGGCCAGCAGCACCTTGGCCGCGTCGGCGGGCTGCTGGGCGAAGACGGCGCTGGCGTCGTGCTTGATGATCCCGGCCTTCTCCACCGCGATCTCGCCGGGGGTGGCCCCGAGCCGGTCGGTGTGGTCCAGCGAGATCGGGGTGACCACGGCGACCTGGCCGTCCAGCACATTGGTGGCGTCCCAGGAGCCGCCCATCCCGACCTCGACCACGGCCACGTCCACCGGGGCGTCGTCGGCGAAGGCCGCGTAGGCCATCGCGGTGATCACCTCGAAGAAGGACAGCCGGTGCGGCTGGCCGCCGTCGACCAGGCCGACGTACGGCTGCAGGTCCCGGTAGGTCTCGATGAAGCGCTCGGCGCTGATCGGGGCGCCGTCCAGGGTGATCCGCTCGGTGACGGACTGCACGTGCGGGCTGGTGTAGCGGCCGGTGCGCAGCTCGAAGGCGAGCAGCAGCCGCTCGATCATCCGGGCGGTGCTGGTCTTGCCGTTGGTGCCGGTGATGTGGATGGCCGGGTAGGTGCGCTGGGGTTCGCCGAGCACGTCCATCAGCGCGGTGATCCGGTCCAGCGACGGGTCGATCCTGGTCTCGGGCCAGCGGCCGAGCAGTTCCTCCTCGACCGCGCGCAGCTCCCGGTCGAGCTCGGGATCGGCCGGCCGGGACGGCACGTCGTCCTCGGGGGCGGGCGGGGTGACCTGGGCGCGCAGAGTACGGCTGCCAGCCTCGATCAGGGCCAGGTCGGCTTCGCGCAGCGGCCGGCCGGCCGCCCCGTCACCGGCCCCCTCATCGGCGTCGTCGCTGCCGTCGTCGGCCGGGTCGTCATCCGCGTCGTCGGCCGCCGCGTCGAAGCGGCCGGCGGATCCCGCGCTGGAATCGTCCGGGAAGTCGTCGTCGTGCGGCCGGTCGCCCGGGAGGTTCTCGCTCACGCACCGCAGTCTACGGAACGGGCCCGGACCGAGAGGTCCGGGCCCGTCCGCCGCTCGTGCGGTGTCACGCCGCCGGGAGCGCCGCCAGCTGCGCGGTGATCCGCTCGATGTCGGCCTCGGCGGCGGTCAGCCGCGCGCGGATCCCGGCGACGACCGGCTCGGGCGCCTTGGCGAGGAAGCCCTCGTTGCCGAGCTTGCGGCCCGCCTGCTCCTTCTCCTTCTCGGCCAGCCCCAGGTCCTTGGTGAGCCGCTTGCGCTCGGCGGCCACGTCGATGGTGCCGGACAGGTCCAGCGCGACGGTGGCCCCGGCCACCGGCAGGGTCGCGGTCGGGTGGAAGCCCTCGCCGGGCGGCTGGAGCCGCAGCAGCTGCCGGATCGCGTCCTCGTGCGGCGCCAGCAGGGTGCCGTCGAGGGTGAGCAGCGCCGGCACCCGCTGGCCGGGCTGGAGGCCCTGGTCGGAGCGGAAGCGCCGGACCTCGGTGACCACCCGCTGCACCTCGGCGATCTCCCGTTCGGCCGCGGCGTCCCGGAATCCGCTGTCGCGCGGCCAGTCCGCGATCACCACCGACTCGCGGCCGGTGAGCGTGGTCCACAGTGTCTCGGTGACGAACGGCACGACCGGGTGCAGCAGCCGCAGCATCACGTCCAGCACCTCGCCGAGCACCCGCCCGGAGACCCTGGCCTGCGCGCCGCCCTTGAGGAAGCTGGTCTTGGACAGCTCCACGTACCAGTCGAACACCTCGTCCCACGCGAAGTGGTAGAGCCCGTCGCTGAGTTTGGCGAACTGGAAGTCCTCGTAGTAGGCGTCCACATCCGCCACGACGGTGTTCAGCCGGGACAGGATCCAGCGGTCGGCCGCCGACAGCTCCTCGGGCCCCGGCAGCGGGCCGTCGATGCTGGCGCCGTTCATCAGGGCGAAACGGGTCGCGTTCCAGATCTTGTTGGCGAAGTTGCGGGACGCCTTGACCCAGTCCTCGCCGATCGGCACGTCCGCGCCCGGGTTGGCGCCGGAGGCCAGCGTGAAGCGCACCGCGTCCGAGCCGTAGGCGTTCATCCAGTCCAGCGGGTCCACCGAGTTGGGGTTGGACTTGGACATCTTCTTGCCGTGCTCGTCGCGGACCAGGCCGGTGAGCGCGATGGTGTGGAAGGGCGCCACGCCGTCCATCGCGTACAGGCCGAACATCATCATCCGGGCGACCCAGAAGAAGATGATGTCGTGGCCGGTCAGCAGCACATCGGTCGGGTAGAACTTCTCCAGGTCGGCGGTGCGGTCCGGCCAGCCGAGCGTGGAGAAGGGCCACAGCCCGGAGGAGAACCAGGTGTCCAGGACATCGGAGTCCTGGGTCCAGCCCTCGCCGGGCGTGGGGTCGTCGGGGCCGACGCAGATCGTCTCGCCGTCCGGGCCGTACCAGACCGGGATGCGGTGGCCCCACCACAACTGGCGCGAGATGCACCAGTCGTGCATGTTGTCGACCCAGTCGAAGTACCGCTTGGACATCTCCGGCGGGTGGATCGCGACCCGGCCGTCACGCACCGCGTCGCCCGCGGCCCGGGCGAGCGGCTCGACCTTGACCCACCACTGCAGCGACAACCGCGGCTCGATGGTGGTCTTGCAGCGGGAGCAGTGGCCGACCGAGTGCACGTAGGGGCGCTTCTCGGCGACGATCCGGCCCTGTTCGCGCAGCGCGCCGACGATCGCCGAGCGGGCCTCGAAGCGGTCCAGGCCCTGGAAGGGGCCGTGCACGGTGATGATGCCGCGCTCGTCCATCATCGTGATGGAGTCCAGGCCGTGCCGCTGGCCGATGGCGAAGTCGTTGGGGTCGTGCGCCGGGGTGACCTTGACCGCGCCGGTGCCGAACTCCGGGTCGACGTGGGAGTCCGCGACGACCGGGATCGTCCGGTCGGTGAGCGGCAGCCGGATCCGCTTGCCGACCAGGTGCCGGTACCGCTCGTCGTCCGGGTGCACGGCGACCGCGGTGTCACCGAGCATCGTCTCGGCCCGGGTGGTGGCGACGACGACCGTGTCCTCGCCCTCGCCGTACTTCAGCGAGACCAGTTCGCCGTCGTCGTCCTGGTACTCCACCTCGATGTCGGAGATGGCGGTCAGGCAGCGCGGGCACCAGTTGATGATCCGCTCGGCGCGGTAGATCAGCTCGTCGTCGTAGAGCTTCTTGAAGATGGTCATGACGGCCCGGGACAGGCCCTCGTCCATGGTGAAGCGCTCCCGCGACCAGTCCACGCCGTCGCCGAGGCGGCGCATCTGGCCCAGGATCCGGCCGCCGTACTCATCCTTCCACTGCCAGACCCGCTCGACGAAGGCCTCCCGGCCGATGTCCTGCCGGGACTTGCCCTCGGCGCCGAGCTGCTGCTCGACCTTGTTCTGGGTGGCGATACCGGCATGGTCCATGCCCGGCAGCCAGAGCGACTCGTAGCCCTGCATGCGCTTGCGGCGGGTGAGGGCGTCCATCAGGGTGTGCTGGAACGCGTGCCCGAGGTGCAGCGTCCCGGTGACGTTCGGCGGCGGGATGACGATGGTGTACGGCGGCTTCTCGCTCTTCGCGTCGGCCTCGAAGTACCCGCGCTCCACCCAGCGCTCGTACAGCGCCCCCTCTACCTCGGCCGGCGCGTACTGGGTCGGCAGTTCGGGGTTGCTGTTCGGCCCGCTGTCGGGGCGCTGAGTCTTGTCGGTCACGACACCGATTCTACGGGGGCCGGCCGGGCTGTTACGAATCAGTTGCCGCGCTGTGGACAGGAGACAGAGCGCGGTCCGCAAGGATGGGCGGACTCGTTAACGGAGGGGACCCAGCAGATGAGTTACAACCAGCCGCCACCGAGCCCGTACGGGCAGCAGCCCGAGGGACCCGAGGGACCCGAGGGCCCAGGGGGAGCCGGCGGAGCCGCGGAGGGCCAGGGCCTGTCGCAGCAGCCCGCGCAGGACCAGCAGGGCGGCTACGGGCCTCCTGCCGGCCCTGCGCAGCCCGCTCAGCAGCCGCACGGGCAGGTGCCGCCCCAGCAGCCCTACGGACAGCCCGGCTACGGGCAGCCGCCGGTACCGCCCCGGGGCGGGAACAACAAGCGCACCGGGATCATCGTCGGCGTCGCGGTGGTGGCGGTGATCGCCGTCCTCGCCGGGGTGCTCATCGCGCACAAGGGCAACAGCGGCAGCGACGGGCTCTCCAACGACGGCAAGAAGTACAAGCTGACCACGCCGGCCACCGTCGCGACCGACTACAAGAAGAGCGGCGACCCGAGCGCCAGCGACAGCGGCTTCGACAGCGGCGACCTGGCCAAGCTCAAGGCCCTCGGCTTGTCCGACCCGCAGCAGGTGACGGCCGGCTACGTCAGCGGCTCGGAGACGACCGGCAAGCTGCTCTCCTTCAGCGGGGTCTACGGCAAGCTCGCCGACCCCAAGAAGGTCGCCGACGGCATGATGGCCGACCTGCGGGCACAGACCGCCAAGAACGGCACCGACAGCGACGGCACCAAGACCGAGCTGATCGGCGGGGTGCAGACGGTGCACCCGGCCGGCGCGGACGACGCGATCGTGGAGTGCCAGAACGCCAAGGTCACCGACGGCGCGTCGAAGAAGGCCGTCACCACGCCGATCTGCCTGTGGTCCGACTACAGCACCTTCGGCACCATCCTTCCGATCGACCTGTCGGCGCTGGCCGTCGGCACCGGCGGCGGCCCGACGGTGGACGGCACGGCCACGCTGCTCTCGCAGGTCCGCAAGGACACCCGGGTGGAGATCAAGTAACCACCCGTTGAGACGTGCAACGACAAGGGGCGCCCGGTCCACCGCGGACCGGGCGCCCCTTGTGCGTACCTGACGTGCTTACGGGCCTACGCGCTCTTCTGCTCGCCCTTGCCGACGATCCGCGGCTCGCGCGGCACCAGGGTCGGGTTGACGTTGGAGTGCACGACGTCCGCGGTGACCACGACCCGGGCCACGTCCTTGCGGGACGGCACCTCGTACATCACCGACATCAGCACCTCCTCCATGATCGCCCGCAGACCGCGCGCGCCGGTCTGCCGCAAGATCGCCTGGTCGGCGATGGCCTCCAGCGCGCCGCGCTCGAACTCCAGCTCTACGCCGTCGAGTTCGAAGAGCTTCTGATACTGCTTCACCAGCGCGTTGCGCGGCTCGACCAGGATCTGCAGCAGCGCCTCACGGTCCAGGTTGTGGACGTTGGTGATGACGGGCAGCCGGCCGATGAACTCGGGGATCATGCCGAACTTCACCAGGTCCTCCGGCATGATCTCGGAGAACTGGTCGGCCATGTTCAGCTCGCGCTTGGAGCGGATGGTCGCGCCGAAGCCGATGCCCTTGGCGCCCGCCCTGGCCTCGATGATCTTCTCCAGACCGGAGAAGGCGCCGCCCACGATGAACAGCACGTTGGTGGTGTCGATCTGGATGAACTCCTGGTGCGGGTGCTTGCGCCCGCCCTGCGGCGGCACCGACGCGGTGGTGCCCTCCAGGATCTTCAACAGCGCCTGCTGCACACCTTCGCCGGACACGTCCCGGGTGATCGACGGATTCTCGCTCTTGCGGGCGACCTTGTCGATCTCGTCGATGTAGATGATCCCCGTCTCGGCCTTCTTGACGTCGTAGTCCGCCGCCTGGATCAGCTTCAGCAGGATGTTCTCGACGTCCTCACCGACATAGCCGGCCTCGGTGAGGGCGGTGGCGTCGGCGATGGCGAACGGCACGTTCAGCATCCGGGCCAGGGTCTGGGCCAGCAGGGTCTTGCCGGAGCCGGTGGGGCCCAGCAGCAGGATGTTGGACTTGGCGAGCTCGATGGCGTCGTCGTGTCCCGGGCGGCCGTTCTCACCCGCCTGGACCCGCTTGTAGTGGTTGTAGACCGCGACCGAGAGGGCCTTCTTCGCCGGCTCCTGGCCGACGACGTAGCTCTCCAGGAACTCGTAGATCTCCCGCGGCTTGGGCAGATCCTCCCACCGCACCTCGGAGGACTCGGCGAGCTCCTCCTCGATGATCTCGTTGCAGAGGTCGATGCACTCGTCGCAGATGTACACACCCGGGCCTGCGATGAGCTTCTTCACCTGCTTCTGGCTCTTTCCGCAGAATGAGCACTTCAGCAGGTCTCCACCGTCACCGATGCGTGCCACGAGGTGTTTCCCCTTCGCCTGGGATCCGCCGACCTTCAACGGAGCCTGGTGCTTCTCTCATCGACGGTACCTTGCCGCGCCCCCCGTGTGGGCCCCCCTTGGACGTACTCGCTTTCCGAGTCCGAGGAGGGCCCGCCGGGAGGGCGGGCCATGGTCCCGTCAGTCGCCGTCCGTCCGGCGGTCACGTCACACGTGCACGCCGGGCGGATACATCAGGTGCGTCAGACGCCGACGGAGGTCTTGCGGGTCGACACGATCTGGTCGATCAGACCATAGGCCAGCGACTCGTCAGCGGTCAGGATCTTGTCGCGCTCGATGTCCTCGCGGATCTCCTCGATCGGCGTGGTGGAGTGCTTGGCCAGCATCTCCTCCAGCTGCTGCCGCATCCGGATGATCTCGTTGGCGGCGATCTCCAGGTCGGACACCTGACCGCGACCCGTCTCACTGTACGGCTGGTGGATGAGGATCCTGGCATTGGGCAGCGCCATCCGCTTGCCCGGGCTGCCGGCCGCCAGCAGCACGGCCGCCGCGGAGGCCGCCTGGCCCATGCAGACCGTCTGGATGTCGGGCTTCACGAACTGCATGGTGTCGTAGATCGCGGTCAGCGCGGTGAAGGAGCCGCCGGGGCTGTTGATGTAGACCGAGATGTCCCGGTCGGGGTCCATCGACTCCAGGCACAGCAGCTGCGCCATGACGTCGTTGGCGGAGGCGTCGTCGATCTGCACGCCGAGGAAGATCACCCGCTCCTCGAAGAGCTTGGCGTACGGGTCGTACTCGCGCACGCCCTGCGAGGTGCGCTCGACGAAGCGCGGGATGACATAGCGGGCCTCGGCTCCGAACACACCGGGCCGCTCGGCCTGGGTGCGCTCGTACAGGCCGCTACCGGGGAAGTTCAAGGGGTTCACGTCCACCGTCCTGGTGATGAAGAGCTTCGAGGGATCTGCGGGACTCGGCTGCGGTGCGCGGGCACGGGGCTCACGCGCCCGGGCCGCCGGCACCGGTGCCGCCGCCGCCGGGGACTTGCGCGGCGGAGAGCATCACGCCGTCCAGCAGGCCGTACTCCTGGGCCTCCTCGGCGGAGAACCAGCGGTCGCGGTCGGAGTCCTTGGTGATCTGCTCGAAGGTCTGGCCGGAGTGCTGGGCGATCAGCTCGGCCATCCGGCGCTTGGTGTGCAGCAGCTGCTCGGCCTGGATCTTGATGTCGGTGGCGGAGCCGCCGAGGCCCGCGGAGGGCTGGTGCATCAGGATGCGGGTGTTCGGCAGCGCGAACCGCTTGCCGGGGGTGCCCGCGGTGAGCAGGAACTGGCCCATCGAGGCGGCCATGCCCATGGCGATGGTGACGACGTCGTTCTTGATGAACTGCATCGTGTCGTAGATCGCCATGCCGGCGGTCACGGAGCCGCCGGGGCTGTTGATGTAGAGGAAGATGTCCTTGTCGGGCTCTGCGGCAAGGAGGAGCAGCTGCGCGGTGATCTTGTTGGCGATGTCGTCGTCGACCGCCTGGCCGAGGAAGATGATTCGCTCGCCGAGCAGTCGGTTGTAGACCTGGTCGCCGAGGCCACCGAAAGTCGGCTCGCCGGCGGCGGAAGGCATCGGAGTCGTCACGTATCCACCTGCTCGTTGTCGGACGGCGGAGCTGCCGCCACAGGGTCTTCGTCAGGGCCGGGGGGCGCTGTCCCGGCGTCGCCGGTGCTGCACCCCTGCCCTCCTACTAACGGACCCTAACGCGCAGGTGGGGCCCAGCAATCCCCTACGCGGAACTGTTCGCTGTGAGCGCAGGGTCGCTGTGCGGGCCGCACCGGTGACGGGCCGCCCTCACGGTGGGCGGCGCCCACTGGGGGCGTGGGGGCCGGCGGGGGCCCCTCGCGCCCGGACGGCGCCCATCAGGGGCGCGGGGGCGGGGTCGGGGCCGGTGGGAGCCCTCGCGCCCGGGCGGCGCCCATCAGGGGCGCGAGGAACTGCGCGGACGGCCACGACGGGGCCCGCGGGGCGTCACCGGCCCGTAGGCCCGAAGGGGCCGCTGCTGCCGTCCCCGGGCCACCGGCGGCCGGCCGGTGGCCCGCGCCGTTCCCCGCGCCCTTGAGCGGGCGCTGCGGGTCAGGCCTTCTCGGCGGCCTCGGGCGCCCCGGCCTCTTCGCCGGCGGGCGTCTCGGCGGCCTCGCCGTCGGCGGCCTGCACCGTCTCCGCGTCCTCGTCCTCGTCGTCCTCGAGGTCCACCGGCTCACCGTTGGTGTCGGTGACCTTGGCGGCCTCCACCACCACGGCCAGCGCCTTGCCGCGGGCGACCTCGCCGACCAGGATCGGCACCTGGCCGCCTTCGACCACGGCCTGCGCGAACCGGTCCGGCGTCATACCGGAGGTGGCGGCGCGGCGCATGAGGTGCTCGGTGAGCTCCTCCTGGTTGACCGACAGCTTCTCCTTGTTGACCAGCTCGTCCAGGATGAACTGGGTCTTGATGCCCTTGACGGCCTGGGCTTCGAGCTCCGCGTCGTACTCCTCGCGGGTCTTGCCCTCGGCCTCCAGGTACGTCTCCCAGGTCAGTCCCGTCTGCGGGAACTGGTGGTGCTCCAGGTTGTGGGTGCGGGTGCCGATCTCGTCCTGGAGCAGCTTCTCCGGGATGGGGACCTCGATCAGCTCGATGAGAGCGTCGAGCACCTTCTCCTGGGCCTGGGTCGCCTGGTCGTACGACTTCATCCGCTCCAGGCGCTTGCGGCTGTCCTCGCGCAGTTCTTCGAGGGTGTCGAACTCGGAGGCGAGCTGGGCGAACTCGTCGTCCAGCGAGGGCAGTTCGCGCTCCTGGACATCGGAGACCTCCACCTTGACGGAGGCCTGGCTGCCGGAGGCGGTGCCGCCCTTGAGCTCGGAGGTGAAGGTGGCGGAGCCGCCCTTCTCCAGGCCGATGACGGCCTCGTCGATGCCGTCGAGGAGCTGGCCCGAGCCGATGGTGTAGCTGACCCCGGTCGCGACGCCGTCCTCCAGCACCTCGCCGTCGACAGTGGCCTCCAGGTCGACCACGACGACATCGCCGTCGGCGGCGGCGCGCTCGACCGGGGTGGTGGACGCGAAGCGGTCGCGCAGCTGCTCCAGCGACTTCTCGATGTCCTCGTCCGACACGGCCACCGCGTCCACCACGACCTCGATGCCGGAGTAGTCCGGGATCTCGATGACCGGGCGGATGTCCACCTCCGCGGTGAACTTCAGTTCGTCGCCGTCGTTGAACTCGGTGATGTCGACGTCGGGCTGGCCGAGGACATTCAGCTCACCCTCGTTGACCGCCTCCGTGTAGAACTTGGGCAGCGCGTCGTTGATGGCCTCTTCGAGGACCGCGCCACGGCCGAACCGCTGGTCGATGACGCGCGCAGGGATCTTGCCCTTGCGGAAGCCCGGCACCGTGACCTGCTGGTTGATCTTTTTGTACGCCGCGTCGAGGCTGGGCTTGAGCTCCTCGAAGGGCACCTCGACAGTGAGTCGAACCCGAGTCGGGTTCAGAGTCTCGACGGCGCTCTTCACGGTTGGGTCTCCTTGGGGGCTTTACGTTGATGGGGGCGATTCGCTGTGCGCGTTTAAGGTGCGCCCGTCCGGTCGCCGACGGCCCATCCTACCGGTTACCACAAACCTTCCGGAGGGGGTCGTCCACAGCCTCCGGAGACCGCGGTTCCCCACCTCGGCCTGCCGCGGAACTGCTGGTCGGGGTGGCCGGATTCGAACCGACGGCCTTCCGCTCCCAAAGCGGACGCGCTACCAAGCTGCGCCACACCCCGCTGGTGCGACACGTAGAGTACATGCCTCCGTACCCTTGGACAGCCGGTATCCGTCCCGGCGCCGCGTCGGTTCGACCGGCTCCGGTGCGGTGTGCCAGAATCACTGGTGCTGCGGGCGTAGCTCAATGGTAGAGCCCTAGTCTTCCAAACTAGCTACGCGGGTTCGATTCCCGTCGCCCGCTCGGTACGGCTACGGCCCAGGTGGCGGAAGGATTCCGCGGCCTGGGCCGCCGCTCTTCCTGAGATTGTTCCGGGGGCCCGTGTCGCCCGCGCGCGCCTCCCACGTGCCCGTTCCTGCCGGAACCGCCGGCGCCGGCCGGTGTGCCAAAGATCATGAAACCGGAAGCCGCCGTCGGCCGTTCAGCGAGTCCGGCATCCCTTCGCGCATGGACTCCAGCAACGGCGCGACCGGGTAGTTCCTAGGGGTGTACTCCTCATGGATGCGGTCAGCTCGGCGTCGTCGACCGGTTGTTGACGGTGAAGACCGCTCCCGGGGGCTCGCGGGTCAGGAACTCCACGCCGCAAGGAGTTCGGCGGGTCCGTACGCGGCGTCCGGGCCCGGGCCGGCGATACCGCTGCGCGAGACGGCAACCGTGGGCACGGGTTCAGGGGTGAGCGCCGCGCGGTGGCGCAGCAGCGCTGCCAGATCGTGCTGGTCGAACGGGGAGTTCTCCAGCCACTTCACCGAGCCGACGAACAGAAGGTCCTTGGCGATCGGCCCCCGGTCTGCTCCGACGATGTCGATCTCCACGTCGTTGGTCCGTGTCCAGTAGCCGCCGATGGCAGGGGCCGCGGGGAGGTTCGCGTCGGGCAGCAGCCGTGCCAGCGCCTCGCGCACCAGGGGTTCGACGGCGCGGCCGCGCCAGCTGGTCCAGTTGCTGCGGATGCGCTGCAAGGTCAGGTCGCCCCGGCCGCGCTCGATCTCGTCCATCGCCGGGCCCAGGAGTTTCAGCCAGAAGCGGAGGTAGGGGTCCGCGACCCGGTACCGGCGGTCCTTCGACGGCCGCGGGGAGAGGGGAAGTTCGGCGGCAATCACCCGCTTCTCCGTGAGCAGCTCCAGCGCCCGCTGAAGCGGGGTCGCGCCGATTCCGCCGGCCGCGCGGGCGATGTTCGAAAAGGTCCGCTCGCCGCTGCCGATCGCCGAGAGAACAGTGCGGGCCTGCGCCTGCCGGGGGAATTCGGCTGCCAGCGAGCGCTCCGCGGACACCAGCAGCGCCGACACCGGGTCGCTGAGCGCCGTCCGGAGAAAGTCCCACATCCCGGCGCCGGCCTGCCACTCCGCGCAGATCAGGGGAAGCCCCCCGGTGATCAGCGCCGCGTCGAAGGCATCGGCGGGCTCCGCCACGCCCAGCATGGCGCCCACGTCGACCGGGTTGAGCGGCCCGAGGACCATCTCCCGTCCACGCTGGTGGAACGGGCGTCCGTAGCTGTTCAGCGCCTCCATCATGGAGAGGTCGGAGCCGATGAGGACCAGCAGAACCGGTTTGGCCTCCAGGGCCCTGTCCCAGGCCCGCTGAAGCACGCCCTCGAAGGCGCCGTCGCCATCCATCAGGTAGGGCACCTCGTCCATGACCACCACGCTCGGCCGGTCGTGCGGCAGGCTGGCGGCCAGCACGTCGAAGGCGGCATCCCAGGTCGGCGGGCGGGCGGCGGACAGCACATGCGCCAGCGGAAGGCTGGACGACTGCGCGTCCTGAGCGAACCGTTCCAGGTCCGCTTCGAGTGAGGCGCCGGTCGCGGCGTAGAAGAGGAAGGGCGCGCCGGATCTCTCGGCGAACTGCTCGACCAACCGTGACTTGCCGACCCGGCGGCGCCCCCGCAGCAGCACGCACCGTCCCGGCCGCTGCCCGCCGTCACCGTCCGCCACCTTCTTCAGCTCGCGGTCGAGCAGGTCGAGCTCGTGCCGCCTCCCCACGAATTCCGCCATCGGTCATCCCTCCGTACCGCCGAGAAGCCAGTATCCCAGACTAACGCTGATGTTACTAACATCGATGTTAGTAACATCGACACCCATGCGGCGAGGGTGCCACCCACAGGCGGTAAGGTCCCCCGCGGGGAGGACTCGTGGACATCGTGTGGCTCTGGATCATGCTGGGCAGTGGCTGCGTCGTGGTGGGGCTGGGGATCTACACGCTGCGGACCGGGCGCAATGGCGTGCTGCCCCGGGCCGCGGTGGGGCAGATCATGGTGGGGGTCGGGCTGGTCCTCGATCCGCTGCCGTGGCTGGCCGGGTGGTCGAGCCGCAGCGCGGCGGCGGTCGCCGGGGTCGCGTTCGTGTGCGTGATCATTCCGGGCGTCGTCCTTCAGATCCCGTTCGAACGGCTGCGCCGCGCGCGTCCGCCGGTCGAGTGACGCGCCCGCCGGGCGCCCCGCTCAGTCGACCGGGATGCCCTGCGGCGCCTTGATCCGCTTCATGATCATCTGTGAATTGACGTCGGTCACGCCCGGCAGCGCGATGAGGCGCTCGGTCCAGAACCGCTCGTAGGCGTCGGAGTCCGCCACGGCGATGCGCAGGAGGCTGCCGGGCGCGCCGTACAGGCGGTACGCCTCGACGACGTCGGGGATGGTCTGCAGGCGGTCCTCGAAGGCGGCCACCGAGGCGCGGTCGCGGCGGACCTCGACGGAGGCGAAGACCTCGAAACCGCGGGCGACGGACGCCGGATCGACCACCGCGCGGTAGCTCCGGATCACCCCGTCGTCCTCCAGCTGGCGCACCCGGCGCAGGCACGGCGAGGGGGTGAGGCCCACCCGCTGGGCGAGTTCCTGGTTGGTGAGCCGACCGTCCGCCTGGAGTTCGCGCAAGATACTTCTGTCGATGGCATCCATGATGGCACTTTGTAGCACGCTGAGGCGGGATACCCGCTGGTATTCGCAATCATATGGCAGGTCTACGCGCATATCATTGTGTCGGGGAGTGCTGCCCATCATCACCGTTGGAGGCGAAGGCATCGTGCGCCACGTCGTAGTCATCAGTACCGGAGGCACCATAGCCAGCCGGTGGCAGGGCGACGGCTACGCGGCCGAGGCCGCCGGGCAGGAGGTGCTGGCCGCCGGGGCGGTGCCGGAGTGCGTGGACGTGACGGTGGTGGACCTGTTCACGGTCAACAGCTCCCGGCTGACCACGGACCACCAACTGCGGCTGCTGCACGCGGTGCACGAGGCGCTGGCCGACCCGTCGGTGGACGGCGTGGTGATCACCCATGGCACGGACACCCTGGAGGAGTCCGCGTTCTTCCTGGACCTCTTCCACGCCGACCGGCGCCCGGTGGTCCTCACCGGCGCCCAGAAGCCGCTGGACGCCGAGGACGGGGACGCGGCGGGCAATCTCTACGACGCGCTGCTCACCGCCGCCACCGGGCGGGACATCGGTGTCGTGATCGTCTTCGCGGGCCAGGTGTTCGCCGCCCGCGGCACCGTGAAGAAGCACACGGTGGACGCGCGCGCCTTCGGCGACCCGGACGGACTGCCGCTGGGCCGGGTCGAGTTCGGCCGGGTGACCTGGGGCCGGCGCCGCCCGCGGGCCGAGGCGCTCCCGCTGCCCGCCCCAGGGGTGGCCCCGCCGCGGGTGGACATCGTGATGCACCACAGCGACGGCGACACCGTCCTGCTGGACGCCTCGCTGGCGGCCGGCGCCCAGGGCGTCGTGGTGGTCGGCACCGGCGCCGGCAACGCCAATCCGCAGGTGGCCGCGCGGGTCGCCGCGGCGACCCGCGACGGGGTGCTGGTCACGGTCAGCACCCGGGTCGCGGCCGGCGCGGTGGCCCCGCTCTACACCGGGGGCGGCGCCGTCGACCTGGTGGCCGCCGGCGCGCTGCTGGCCGGGACACTGCGCCCCGGCCAGGCCCGGATCGCGATCCTGGCCGCCCTGCTGGCCGGCCGGAGCGCGGAGAACGCCGACGGCCCGGACGCAGCCGGCGGCGGGCAGGCCGGAGTCCGGCAGGACGCCGAGCGACGGCGGGCCGCCGGGGCGACCCTGCGCCGCATCCTGGACAGCACCCCGCAGGCGCTGCCCGCCTCAGAGCTTTATCTGGTTGATCGTGTCGGCAAGTGAGGTCAGGAAGCGGTTGACGGACGGCGCCATGTTGGTGGAGGCGACGAAGAACCCGAAGAGCGCAGCCACGATCGCCGGGCCCACCTTGATCGACTTGGCCCTGATCATCACGACCAGAACGATCGCCAGCAGCAGCACCGCGGACAGGGAGATAACCACAGCGGATCACTTCCTCTTTCGGTAATTCCTTGCCGGACTTGCCGGTCCGGGGAACTGCCGCCCATGCCGCCGCCCCCCGCCTCGCCCGTCCCCATGGTGCCATCAGCGACCCGCACCAGGGACCTGTCCGGCCCATAGTCCCATTCCCTGGCGCTAGTCCCGGCACACCACGAGCAACGCCCGGTCGTCGTTCACGTCTTTGGCGACCGCTTCGATCAACCGCCAGGCGGAACCGCGGAATCCGGCGGCCACGAAGCGGTCCGCCTCGCCGATCAGCCGGTCCATTCCTTCGGTGATGTCCCGATCCGGGGCCTCGACCAGGCCGTCGGTGAACAGCAGAAGAACATCTCCGGCCCGCAACGTCCCCTTGACGCCGTGGAATTCGGCCCCGGCGTAGACCCCGAGCAGCGGCCCCTCGGCGGCCTTCTCCTCCCAGCGCCCGGTGCCGGCGTGGAGTTGGACCCCCGGCAGGTGGCCGGCCGACAGCAGCTCGTAGTCGCCGCTCTCCAGGTCCAGCACCAGGTGCACCGAGGTGGCGAAGCCCTCGTCCCAGTTCTGCCGCAGCAGGTAGCCGTTGGCGGCGGTGAGGAAGGCGTGCGGCGGCAGCGAGCCGAGCAGGCCGCCGAAGGCGCCGGACAGCAGCAGGGAGCGGGAGGCGGCGTCCATGCCCTTGCCGGAGACGTCGGTGAGCACCGCCTCCAGGATCCGGCCGTCGGAGGTGCGGGTGGCCACCACGAAGTCGCCGGAGAAGGACTGGCCGCCGGCCGGCCGCAGGGCCATCTCGGCGTGCCAGCCGCCGGGCAGCCGCGGCAGCCGGCTCTGGACCCGGATCCGCTCGCGCAGGTCGAACAGCATGGTGTGGCCGCGCCGCCAGGGCACCCCGACCCGGGCCCGGAACTGGGCGATGATCAGCCCGGCCAGCGCCACCGCGGTGACCACCAGCACGGTGCCGGGCGTGACCCGCGCCGGCCCCTCCCGGTACGGGCCGAGCACCGCGGACTCGGCGACCAGCGCGACGGCCGAGGCCGCGTAGACCACCAGTAGGCTGGACGGGCGCAGCAGCAGCCCGCCGGCCAGGATCGGCAGTACCAGCGCGCTGGGCGGGCACCACACCGGGGTGCAGACCGTGGTGAAGGCCAGCGCCGGGATGGTGACGACCAGGACCGCCAGGCCGGTCCAGTCCGAGGCGTCGCCGCGGAAGTAGTCCACCGCGGACTTGCGCACGCCGAGCCGGGCCCGGTGCAGCCCTCTGCTCCACCGGAACCGCAGATCTTCCCTTGCCGAACGCTTTGCCATCTTGCGGTGACCCTACCGACCGATGGGCCGTCCGTGGAGGGCGGGTGACTTGTGAGATGAGCCGCGAAGTGCGGAAATGGTGCTGGAAATACGTTCGCAGCCGGGACCGCGGGCTGGTAGGCAGGGGATATGACGATCGAACTGCGGGAGCTCGCGCCGGAACACTGGGACACGTTGTACAACCGGTTGGAGCGGGCCTTCGGCGGCCCCACCGACCCGTTGGAGGAGCGTGCCCAGTGGCGCAGGGTCACCGAGTTCGACCGGACCCTGGCCGCCTGGGACGGACCGGAGATGGTCGGCACCGCGGGCGCCTTCACCTTCAGCATGACGGTGCCGGGCGGGATACCCCTCACCGTGCCCGGCGTGACCATGGTGAGCGTCCAGCCGACGCACCGGCGGCGCGGGCTGCTCACCTCGATGATGCGCAGGCAGTTCGACGAGTTCCACGGCCGCGGGGAGCCGGTGGCGGTGCTGACCGCCTCGGAGCCGGCCATTTACGGCCGTTTCGGCTACGGAGTGGGCAGCAAGCAGCTGCACGGCACGGTCGACACCGTCCGGACGTCCTTCCGCCGGCCGGCCGGCGTCGAGCGGGTGCGGTTCCGGCTGGTGTCGGCCGCGGAGGGCCTGGCGGCCTGCGAGGCGGTCTACGCGCGGCTGGTCCCCGGCCGGCCCGGGATGCTCGCCCGCCGGCCCGGCTGGGAGACCCGGGCGGCCCTGGACCCGCCGTCGGGCCGGAACGGCACCGGGCCGCTGCACTGCCTGCTGGCCGAGGTGGACGGCGAGGTGCGCGGTTACGCGCGCTACGCGGTGACCGGCGAGTGGAGTTCCGCGGGCGCCGACGAGACGGTCCGGCTGCGCGACGTCGAGGCGCTCGATCCGGTGACGTACGCGGCGCTGTGGGACTTCCTGGCCTCGATCGACCTCACCTCGAGGATCCACTTCACCAACCGGCCGGCCGACGACCCGCTGCAGCACCTGGTGTCGGACGTCCGCCGCTGCCAACTCGGCTTCCGTGACGGCCTGCACGTACGGCTGGTGGACGTGGGCGCGGCACTGGCGGCGCGTACGTACAGCGCCCCGGTGGATGTGGTGCTGGATGTCGGGGACGCCTTCTGCCCCTGGAACAGCGGGCGTTGGCGGCTGACCGGCGACATCAAGGGCGCGGTGTGCGAGCGCACCTCGGAGCCGGCCGAACTGCGTCTTTCCGTCAAGGAGTTGGGCGCGGCCTACCTCGGCGGCTTCGGGCTGGCCGCGATGGCCGGGGCGGGACTGGTCCGCGAGGAGCGGACCGGGGCGCTCGCGGAGGCGTCGACGGCCTTCCGCACCGACCCGGAGCCCTGGCTGCCGCACGGCTTCTAGCGCACGCGCGGGGGCGCGCCGCGGGAGGCGTCCGGCCGGGCGTCAGTGCCCGGCCGGTGCGCCCTGCGCGGGCTGGCAGCCCGGACACCAGAAGAGGTTGCGGGCGCCGAGGGGCTCGGTGCGGATCCCGGTGCCGCAGACCAGGCACGGCTGGGCGGTGCGCCGGTAGACGTAGACCTCGCCGCCGTGGTCGTCCTGGCGCGGCGGGCGGCCCATCGCCTCGGGGGTGTGCTCGGGCGCCACGGTGTCGATCCGGTTGTTCCGTACGCCCTCGCCCATCAGCTCCACCAGGTCGGCCCACATCGCGTCCCACACCGGCCGGGGCAGGTCGCGGCCGGGCAGGTACGGGTCGACGCCGTGCCGGAAGAGCACCTCGGCGCGGTAGACGTTGCCGACGCCCGCGATGACCTTCTGGTCCAGCAGCAGGGCGGCGACCGGGATCCGCGAGCGGGCGATCCGGGCCCAGACCCGGTCGGGGTCGTCGCCCGGGCGGAGCGGGTCGGGTCCCAGGCGGTCGTGGATGGCCTGCTTCTCCGGCTCCACCAGCAGCTCGCAGCCGGCCGGACCGCGCAGGTCCGCGTAGTGCCCGGCGGTGGCCAGCCGCAGCCGTACGGTCGCGGTGGGCGGCGGCGCGAGGCCGTCGCCGAAGCGGAAGGTGCCGATCAGGCCGAGGTGGATGTGCACCCAGCCGACGGGGCCGAAGCCGAGGAAGAGGTGCTTGCCGTGCGCCTGGGCGGACTCCATCACCAGTCCGTCGAGGAGCGCGGCGCCGTCGGAGAACTTGCCCTGCGGGCTGCTCGCCCGGACGGGCCGGCCGCCGAACCGCTGCTCGTGGTCGGCGGCCAGCCGGTGGATCGTGTGCCCTTCGGGCATGCCCGGGGTCAGCCCTGCTGCGGATGGCCGGCCGGGAGGGGCGGCAGCTCGCCGGTCGCCTCGTAGGCCGCGAGCATGTCGATCCGGCGCTGGTGGCGCTCTTCGTGCGAGTAGGGGGTGGCCAGGAAGAGCTCGACGAACTTCATCGCGTCCTGCTGCGAGTGCATCCGGGCGCCGATGCTCAGCACATTGGCGTCGTTGTGCTCGCGGGCCAGGGTGGCGGTCTGCTCGCTCCAGGCGAGGGCGGCGCGCACGCCCTTGACCTTGTTGGCGGCGATCTGCTCGCCGTTGCCGGAGCCGCCGATGACGATGCCGAGGGTGCCCGGGTCCTCGGCGGTGCGGGTCGCGGTCCGCAGGCAGTACGGGGGGTAGTCGTCCCCCGGGTCGAGGGCTTGCGGGCCGCAGTCGACCGGCTCGTGGCCGGTCGCGGCGAGCCACTCCACGAGGTGGTTCTTCAGTTCGAAACCGGCATGGTCGGAGCCGAGGTAGACGCGCATGCGATGAGTTTTGCACGGCGGGGGCGGCGGCGCAGGGCGGGGGTGGACGCCGGGCACGGCCTCGCCCGTCCTCGATCGCCGGACGGGCGGCGTCTGCTCGGCGCCTGCCTCCGCGTCCCGTCCTCGAACGCCGGACGGGCCGCGTCCGCGGACCGCGTCGGGCTACACCGGCTGGATCAGGTCCCAGCGGTTGCCGTAGAGGTCCTGGAAGACCACGACCGCGCCGTAGGGCTCGTAGCGGGGCTCCTCCTCGAAGGTGACCCCGGCGGCGACCATGCGTTTGTAGTCGCGGTCGAAGTCGTCGGTGGTGAGGAAGAGGGCGACGCGGCCGCCCGTCTGGTCGCCGATGTGCCCCGCCTGGGCGGGGGTGGCGGCGCGGGACAGCAGCAGCGAGGTCTCGCGGGCGCCGGGCGGGGACACGACGACCCAGCGGCTGCCGTCTTCGCGGGGGGTGTCCTCGCGGAGCTGGAAGCCCAGGGCGTCGCGGTAGAAGGCGATGGCCTCGTCGTAGTCACGGACGACGAGGGCCACCAGGCCGAGGTGTGGCATGGGAAGGGACGCTCTCAGTCGAAGCTCGGGCCGGCGGTACGGGTGCGCTTGATCTCGTAGAAGCCGGGGACCGAGGCCACCAGCAAGGTGCCGTCCCACAGCTTGGCGGCCTGCTCTCCGCGCGGGGTGGGGGTGACGACCGGGCCGAAGAAGGCGACCTGCTCGCCGTCGGCGCCGGGGACCGCGATGACGGGGGTGCCGACATCCTGGCCGACCTTCTCGATGCCTTCCTTGTGGGAGGCGCGCAGCTCGGTGTCGTAGGTGTCGCGGTCGGCGTAGTCGGCCAGGTCCGCGGGCAGGCCGACCTCTTCGAGGGCGGCGACGAGGGTCTCGCGCGTCTTGGGCTGGGCCTGGTTGTGGAAGCGGGTGCCGAGGGCGGTGTAGAGCCGGCCGACCACCTCGTCGCCGTGCAGCTGCTGGGCGGCGACGACCACCCGGACCGGCCCCCAGGCGTCGCGCAGGAAGGCGGCGTACTGCTCGGGGAGCTCGTCGAGCTTGTCCTCGTTGAGCACCGCGAGGCTCATCACGTGCCAGTGCACCTCGACCGGGCGGACCTTCTCGACCTCCAGCATCCAGCGGGAGGTCATCCAGGCCCAGGGGCACAGCGGGTCGAACCAGAAGTCGGCCGGTGTCTTGGCGGTCTCGGTGCTGCTCTCGGCGGCGGTCGTGGTCACTGCGGGCTCCTCGTGTAACGGCTCAGCTGGTTGCGACGATCCTTGGGACGTTCTTCGGCGGGATCCGCTGATCAATCCGGGGAACGATCCTCAGCGGACAACGGGCGGCGGCACGCGGGCATTCCCAGCAGCCGTGAATCCGTACCCCATGGGAGGATGCGGAGCGCTCAGCGAGTACGTATACCCGATATACCGAGTTTTCACCGCATTCACCTGTCCGGGGATGACCGAAGGAGTTGCCCGTGCCCAGCGAGAACCTGAGCCGTGAGGAGGCCCGTGACCGGGCCGCGATCCTGTCCGTCGAGCGCTACGACGTGGCGCTGGACGTGCGGTCCGCGGTGGGGCCTGCCTCCGGGCAGGGGCCGCGGACCTTCCGGTCCACGACGGTGATCGACTTCCGCTGCGGGCAGCCGGGGGCGGCCTCCTTCGCGGACCTCATCGCGCCCGAGGTCGTCTCGGTACGGCTCAACGGCCGCGAGCTGGACCCGGCGCTGGTCTTCGACGGCTGCCGGATCGCGCTGGACGGGCTCGCCGAGCGCAACACGCTGGTGGTCGACGCGCGTTGCGCGTACAGCAGGACCGGCGAGGGGCTGCACCGCTTCGAGGACCCGGAGGACCACGAGGTCTACCTCTACACGCAGTACGAGCCGGCCGACGCCCGCCGGGTCTTCGCCACCTTCGAACAGCCCGACCTGAAGGCGCCGTTCACCTTCCAGGTGACCGGGCCCGAGGGCTGGACGGTGATCAGCAACAGCGCCCAGGAAGGTGAGCCGGCACCGGCCGACGGCGGCGGCGCCACCTGGCGGTTCCTGCCGACGCAGCCGATCTCCACCTACATCACCGCGGTGGTGGCCGGCCCGTACCACGTCGAGCAGGACCACTACTCGCGCGCGCTGGACGACACAACGGTGCTGGACATCCCGCTGAGCGCGCTGTGCCGGCGGTCGCTGGCCCGGCACTTCGACGCGGACGAGATCTTTACCGTCACAAAGCAGGGGCTGGACTTCTTCCACGAGCACTTCGGCTACCCGTACCCGTTCGGCAAGTACGACCAGGCGTTCGTGCCGGAGTACAACCTTGGCGCGATGGAGAACCCCGGATGTGTCACCTTCCGGGAGGAGTTCGTCTTCCGCGGCAAGGTGACCCGGGCGTCGTACGAGCACCGGGCCAATGTGGTGCTGCACGAGATGACGCACATGTGGTTCGGCGACCTGGTGACGATGCGGTGGTGGGACGACCTGTGGCTGAAGGAGTCCTTCGCCGACTTCATGGGGACCTTCTCGCAGGTGGAGGCCACCGAGTACACCGAGGGATGGATCACCTTCGCCAACCGCCGCAAGGCATGGGCGTACCGCGCGGACCAACTGCCCTCCACCCACCCGGTGGTGGCCGACATCCGCGATCTGGAGGACGCCAAGCTCAACTTCGACGGGATCACCTACTCCAAGGGCGCGTCCGTACTGAAGCAGCTGGTGGCCTACGTGGGGCGGGATGCCTTCCTGGAGGCGGCCCGGCGCTACTTCAAGCGGCACGCCTACGGGAACACCACGCTGGCCGACCTGCTGGCGGTGCTGGCGGAGACCTCGGGCCGGGAGATGACGCAGTGGTCCCGGGCCTGGCTGGAGACCGCCGGGGTCAACTCGCTGACTCCGCAGGTGGTCTACGACGCCGAGGGACGGATCACCGAGCTGTCGGTGCTGCAGACGGCGGACCCGGCGCACCAGGTGCTGCGGCCGCACCGGGTGGCGGTCGGCCTGTACCGGCGGGTGGCCGGCGGCGGCGTGGAGCGCTACGCCCGGGCCGAGACGGATGTGGCGGGTCCGGCGACGGTGGTGGCGGAGCTGGCCGGGCAGCAGCGGCCGGACCTGGTGCTGGTCAACGACGAGGACCTGACCTACTGCAAGATCCGCTTCGACGAGGCGTCGCTGGACACCGTCCGCGAGCGGCTCGGCGACGTGACCGATCCGCTGGCGCGGGCGCTGCTCTGGTCGGCGGTGTGGAATCTGACCCGGGACGCGCTGATGCCGGCCCGCGACTACCTGGACCTGGTGCTGCGGTTCGCCGGGCGGGAGAGCGACATCGGGGTGCTCCAGTCGCTGCACCAGCAGGCCAGGTCCGCGCTGATCCACTATGTGGCGCCGGACGCGCGCGAGCAGGCGGCGCGGGAGCAGGCGCAGGGCGCGCTGCGGGAGTTGCGGGCGGCCGAGCCGGGCAGCGGGCATCAGCTGGCATGGGCGCGGTTCTTCGCGGCGGTGGCCACGTCGGCGGCCGATCTCCAGCTGCTCCAGGGGCTGTTGGACGGCACGGCGAAGGTCGACGGGCTCGACGTGGACCAGGAGCTGCGCTGGACCTTCCTGGAGACGCTGACCGCGCGGGGCGTGGCGGACGCGGCGGTGATCGCCGCCGAGCGGGCCAGGGACGACACCGCCTCCGGGCACCGGCACGAGGTCCGGTGTCTGGCGGCGCGCCCGTCGGCCGAGGTGAAGGCGGCGGCCTGGGAGGCGGTGGTGGGGTCCGACGCGCTGTCCAACGCGCTGGTCGAGGCGACCATCGCCGGCTTCGCCCAGCCCGGCGCGCGCGAGCTCGTCGCCCCCTACGCGGAGCCGTACTTCGCCGCGATCGAAGGGCTGTGGGAGTCCCGCTCGATCGAGATCGGCATGTCCGTGGTGCGCGGGCTGTTCCCGTCCCTGCAGGACCGGGAGGCCACCTTGGCGGCCACCGACGCCTGGCTCACCACGCACGCCTCCGCGGCGCCGGCCCTGCGCCGCCTCGTCCTGGAGTCGCGCGACGACCTGGCCCGGGCGCTGCGCGCCCAGTCCTGCGACGCGGGGCGCTGAAACGCCCGCCGGGCGCCGCCGTTCGTACCGGCGGCGGCGCCCGGTCCGCGGGGCGGGCGGAAAGCCCGCTGGTCGGGCGTGTGGCCTCACCCGTACGGGGGAATGACCTCCATCGGCATCCGAACAGGTGGACTTTAGCGCGGGCTTGTCCCGGTTTGTCGACGGGCGTGTAACAGCGGTTAGCGGCATGGGCGCGGACGGGAACGACCTGGCCATGAACGTGAACCGGCAGACCTCAGACCTCCTTCCCCCCTCGGACGGCCTCGGAGCCGCACCCCGCACCGTGCTGACGGCACGTCAGCTGCGGGCGCTCGGGGTGACCCCCGCGGTGCTCGCCGAACGCTCCCGGACCGGCGGGCCCTGGCGGCAGGTGCTCCCGCAGGTGTACCTGCTGCATCCGGGCGCGCCCAGCGGCGAGGAACGGGTGCGGGCGGCGCTGCTGTACGCCGGGCAGCACACCCGGGCCGGCGGGCCGGCGGCGCTGGTGACCGGCCCCGCCGCGCTGGCGCTGCACCACTTCGGGGCGGTCGTGGCGCCCGCCGGACCGCCGGTGATCGACGTGCTGGTGCCGCACCAGCGGCGGTTGCGCGACGCCGGGGACGTGCGCATCCACCGGGTGCGCGAACTCCCCCGCCCGCACGACGTCGGCGGGCTGCCCTGCGCGCCGGTGGCGCGCGCACTGGCCGACACCGTCGCGGGGCTCGACGACACCGAGGCCGTCCGGCGGCTGCTCACCGAGGCGGTGCGGCGCGGGCACTGCGACCCGGTGTCGGTCCTGCGTGAGCTGTCCGCCGCCGGGCTGCTGGAACGGCCCTGCGTGGCCGCCGCGTTGCCGGCGCTGCGGGCGGCCGGCCGCAGGACGGCCGAGCAGCGGCTGTACACCATGGCGCGCTGCGGGCAGTTGCCCGACCCGGCGTGGAACGTCGACCTGCGGCTGCCGGGCGGGCCGCCGCTCGGCGCGGTGGACGCCTTCTGGCCGGAACACGGGGTGGCGGTGGTGGTGGACGCCCGGATCGGCGCGGCCGACGACGCCGCGGAATGGGACCGGTGCGTGCGCCTGCGCGAGCAACTGGAGGCCCTGGGCGTCACCGTGGTGCACCTGACCCTCGCCAAACTGCGCGACGCGCTCGATCAGCAGGCGACGGTGGTCAGGACCGCCCTCGTCGCGTCCGCCGACCGCACTCCGGCCGCCTACCTCGTCGTCACCCCGCGCTGAGCACGAGCGCGCACCGACTGTTCACCCCTCCCCCACAACCCCCGGCCTTTTCACCCCTGTTCGTCCGTAGTCATCCGGATTGACGGTTGGCGGGTTTACGTCATCGGCAGACCATAACCAGGTCAACACTCCCCAAAGAGCAGCCCATTCCATCAGTGTGAGCGGTCGTGCGACTCCGCACTCCGAACAGACCTCCATTGTGCGAACAGGGATGCCCATGCCTTTCGATCACATATCCGCGAAGAGACGCGCGGTCCGCACGGCGCTGGCCGCGGGCCTGGTCGCCGCGCTGGCGGCCGCCGGGCCCGCGCTCGCGGTCGCCGACCCGGCGCCCACCGCCTCCACCGCCGCCTCCGCAACCTCCGCCACCAGCTGGGCCGGCGCCACCCCGGCCCAGCACACCCCCGCCAAGGACGCGGCCGGCAAGCTCGGTTCGGCCGACGCCTCGCTGCTGGCCCAGGCGAAGTCGGACGGCGACAAGAACGTCACCTTCATGCTCGCCACCACGCCCGGCGACACCGCCCAGGTCACCGCGAAGCTGCACGCGCAGGGCGCCAGCGTCGGCCGGACGTACGACCGACTCGGCTATGTACGCGCCACCGTGCCCACCGCTAAAGCGGACGCGGCGATCGCGGCGGCCCAGAAGCTTCCCCAGGTGCTCGCGATCGACCTCAAGCAGGAGATCGCCCTGGACGACCCGACGCCGGCCGCGGACACCGCCGCCGCGGCCGCCCGGCACGGCAAGCCCGCGACGACCTACCCCGGTCCGGACCGGCACACCCCGGCCAAGAACCCGTACCAGCCGGCCTTCGAGACCGGCGCGGTCGACTTCGTGCACGACCACCCGGGCAACGACGGGCGGGGCGTGACCGTCGGCATCCTGGACGCGGGCGTGGACGTCGGCCACCCGGCACTGCAGAGGACCACCACCGGCGAGCGCAAGATCGTCGACTGGGTGACCGCGACCGACCCGATCCTGGACGGGGACGCCACCTGGCGGCCGATGGTCACCGCGGTGACCGGGCCGGGCTTCACCACCGCCGGCCGCACCTGGACCGCGCCGGCCGGCTCGTACCTGTTCAGCACCTTCGCAGAGGCCGCCACCAAGGGCGGCGACGAGAACGGCGACCTGAACCGCGACGGCGACACCACCGACGTGTGGGGCCTGCTCTACGACCCGGCGGCCGGCACCGTGCGGGTGGACCTGGACAACAACGGCGACTTCACCGACGACACCGCGATGAAGCCGTACAAGGACGGTTTCCAGATCGGCCACTTCGGCACGGACGACCCGGGGACCGCGATCTCGGAGTCGGTGCCCTTCACCGTCGAGATCCGCAAGAACGTGCCCATGGACCCCTACGGCGGGACCTGGGTCGGCAAGACCGCGGACTTCGTGAACATCGGCGTGGTGGAGTCCGAGCACGGCACCCACGTGGCCGGCATCACCGCCGCCAACGGCCTGTTCGGCGGCCGGATGAACGGCGCCGCGCCCGGCGCGAAGATCGTCTCCTCGCGCGCCTGCACCTGGACCGGCGGCTGCACCACCATCGCGCTGACCGAGGGCATGATCGACCTCGTCGTCAACCGGCACGTGGACATCGTCAACATGTCCATCGGCGGCCTCGGCTCGCTCAACGACGGCGCCAGCGCCCGGGACCAGCTCTACAAGGAGCTGATCGACACCTACGGCGTGCAGCTGGTGATCTCCGCGGGCAACGACGGCCCCGGCGTCAACACCATCGGCGACCCCGGACTCGCCGACCACGTGCTGAGCGTGGCCGCGTCGGTCTCCAAGGAGACCTGGGCGGCCGACTACGGCTCGGTGACCGACGTGCCCTACTCGCTGATGCCCTTCTCCTCGCGCGGCCCGCGCGAGGACGGCGGCCTCGCCCCGGTCGTCACCGCCCCCGGCGCGTCGATCAACACCATCCCCACCTGGGAGCCCGGGGCCCCGGTCGCCGAGGCCGGCTACAGCCTGCCGCCCGGCTACGCCATGCTGCAGGGCACCTCGATGGCCTCCCCGCAGGCCACCGGCGCCGCGGCGCTGCTGCTGTCCGCGGCCAAGGCCCGCCATCTGCCCGTCAGCCCCGCCCAGTTGCGGACCGCGATCACCAGCACCGCCCGGCACATCCGCGGCACCCAGACCATCCAGGAGGGCGCCGGCCTGATCGCCGTCGGCCCGGCCTGGGACCTGCTCAAGCGGGGCGTCTCGGCCGACACCTACACCGTCAAGGCGCCGGTGAACACCGCGCTGTCCGGCTTCCTGCAGACCCCGGGCTTCGGCACCGGCGTCTACGACCGCGAGGGCGGCCTGAAGACCGGCCAGCGCAGGACGTACGACATCACCGTGACCCGCACCGGCGGCGCGGCCGGCGCCGGGCCGCAGCAGCTGCGCTGGGCGCACAACGACGGCACCTTCTCGCTGGCCGGCCCGCGGGTGCGGCTGCCGCTGAACACGCCGGTCACCGTGCGCGTCGTCGCCCAGCCGCGGACGGCCGGGACGCACAGCGCGCTGCTCGACCTCGACGACCCGCTGACCCGCGGCACCGACACCCAGATCGCGGTGACGGCGGTCGCCTCCACCCCGCTGGCCGGCCCGTCGTACACGCTGACCCGCTCCGGCAGCATCGGCCGGGACGCCACCACCTCGTACTTCTTCACCGTGCCGGCCGGCGCGACCTCGCTGGAGGTCGCGATGGACGGACTGAAGCCGGGCAGCCAGACCCGGTTCGAGACCATGCACCCCTACGGTGTGCCGCTGGACTCGACGCAGACCCCGGACTGCTACCCGAACTACAACAACCCGGCGAACACCTGCCGGCCGGACCTGCGGTCCTACGCCGACCCGCTGCCGGGCGTGTGGGAGATCGAGGTCGAGGCGCGCCGCACCTCGCCGCAGCTGGACAACCCCTACCGGCTGATGGTCTCGGTGCTCGGCGCGGCCTTCGACCCGGCCACGCAGACCATCGACGAGGCCACCGTCGGCACGCCCGGCGCCGCGACCTGGCAGGTGACCAACAACTTCGCCGGCCTCCAGGGCAAGCTGCGCGGCGGACCGCTCGGCTCGGCGCTCACCGCGAAGCCGACGATCACGCAGGGCGCCGTCCAGACCACCGAACTCACCTTGGGCGCGGGCGTCTCGCGGCTCGACGTCTCCATCGGTTCGCCGTCGGACACCGCAGCCGACCTCGATCTGTACGTGTACCGGGACGGGGTGCTGATCGGGCAGTCCGCGGACGGCGACGCCGAGGAAGCGGTCAGCCTGACCGATCCGGCGGCCGGCACCTACACCTTCGAGGTCGACGGCTACTCGGTGCCGTCCGGCTCGACCGCCTACGCCTACGAGGACGTCTACTTCGCCGACAGCCTCGGCCGGGTCGCGGTGGACGACTCCGCGACGGTGAACCTGCCGCACGGCGCCTCCGCCCAGGTCTCGGCCTCGGTCCTGGCGTCCTCGGCGGCGCCCGCCGGGCGGCAGTTCTTCGGTGAGGTGCAGCTGCTCGACGCTCGCGGCACGGTGGCGGGCCGCGGCAGTGTGATCATCACCAGGACGGTGTCCTGACCGGATCCTCCCCGGTCCGAAAAAAGTCGGCGCCGTGACCCATACGGCGCCGCACCGGCACCGAAGTCCCTCCTGGGGGAGCAGAGCGGGGCGGGCGCTCAGGGGGCGCCCGCCCCGCTCTGCCGTTCCCGGGCGGGGCAAGCCGGCGGCGGATCCGAACAGGTGGCCGCCGACCGGAAACAAAAAGCCCGCGCGGCGCACGCACCTGACCCCCCGGCGATGGGTAGGGGGAGAATGTGCGGCGTAAGGCTTACGCGTGCGTTGTGAGGACGGAGACTCGATGGACCGGGTGCGCCTGGCTGCCCTGTACGGCGTGGACGTGACGTACCGGCCCGCTCCGGGGGCGGAGGTGGCCGTTCCCGAGGAGACCGTGGTGGCCGTGCTGGCGGCGCTCGGTGTGGACGCCAGTACCGATCGCGCGGTCCGCGACGCCCTGGACGCGCACGAACAGCGCGCGGCCGGCCGGCTGCTGCCGCCCCTGACCGTGGTCCGGGCGGGGGCGGCCCTGCCCCTGCTCCCCGAGGGCACCCTGCTCAACGGCGTGCCGCTGGAGCCGGGGGCCGCCGCCCCCACTTCGCCGGGCGGCTACGTCCTGCGGGCCGAGGCCGGGGACGGCCGGACCGCGCGCGGCGACCTCGTGGTGGCGCCGCGCCGCCTCGAAGGCCCGCCCGGCCGGACGTTCGGCTTCATGGCGCAGCTGTACTCCACGCTGTCCTCCCGCTCCTGGGGCATGGGCGACCTCGCGGACCTGGCCGATCTGGCCGCCTGGTCCGGCCGGACCCTCGGCGCGGGATTCGTGCAGATCAACCCGCTGCACGCGGCCGTCCCCGGCCACCCGACGGACCCCTCGCCGTACCGGCCGTCGTCCCGGCGCTTCCCCGACCCGGTGTACCTGCGGATCGAGGACGTCCCCGAATACGCCTATCTCCCCCCCGAGGCCCGCGAGCAGGCCGAGCCGCTGCTGCGCAAGGCCGCCGCGCTGCGCGAGAGCGTCCTGTTCAAGGACGCCCTGATCGACCGGGACGCGGTGTGGGCGCTGAAGGCGGCAGCGCTGGAACTGCTGCGGCAGGTGCCGCTGAGCCCCGGCCGGCGGGCCGCCTACGCCGACTTCCTGGCCGCGCAGGGCCGGGCGCTGGACGACCACGCGACCTGGTCCACGCTGGCCGAACTGCACGGCCCCGACTGGCACTCCTGGCCGGCCGGCCTGCGCGACCCGCGCTCGCCGCAGGTGGCCCGGGCACGCGGCGAACACCTGGACCGGGTGGACTTCCACTGCTGGCTGAGCTGGCTGACCGACACCCAACTCGAAGGCGCGCAGCGGGCCGCGAAGGACGCCGGCATGCCGATCGGGGTCGTGCACGACCTGGCGGTGGGCGTGCACCCGTCGGGCTCCGACGCCTGGTCGATGCAGCATGTGCTGGCCGCGGGCATGTCGGTGGGGGCGCCGCCGGACGCGTTCAACTCCCGTGGCCAGGACTGGGGTCTGCCGCCCTGGCGGCCGGACGCGCTGGCCGCGGCCGGCTACGCGCCCTACCGCGATCTGATCTCCCGGATGCTGCGGCACGCGGGCGGCCTGCGGATGGACCATGTGATGGGCCTGTTCCGGCTGTGGTGGGTGCCGCAGGGCCGCCCGCCGACGGAGGGCACCTATGTCCGCTACGACGCCGAGGCGATGCTAGGCCTGCTGGCGCTGGAGGCGCACCGGGCGGGCGCGGTGGTGATCGGCGAGGACCTCGGCACGGTCGAGCCTGGCGTCCGCGAGGAGTTGACGGACCGGGGCATCCTCGGCACGTCGGTGCTGTGGTTCGAACGCAATTACCAGGACCGGGACGGCCGGCCCGCCGACCGGCGCCCGCTGCCGCCCGCGGCCTGGCGGGAGCTCTGCCTGGCGACAGCCACCACGCACGACCTGCCGAGCACCGCGGCCCGGCTGACCGGCGAGCACGTGGAACTGCGGCACCGCCTCGGCCTGCTGACCCGGCCGCTGGCCGAGGAGGAGGCCGCGGACGCCAGCGAGGTCGCCGAGTGGATCGCGCAGCTGAGCCGGCTCGGGATGCTGCCGGAGGGCTCGGCCGACGAGGAAGCCGTGGTCAAGGCGGTGCACCGCTTCCTGGCGCGCACCCCGGCGAAGATGGTCGGCGTGTGGCTGCCGGACGGGGTGGGCGACCGCCGGCCGCAGAATCTGCCGGGCACCTCGACGGAGTACCCCAACTGGCGGCTGCCGGTGGCCGGACCCGACAGCACCCCGATGACCCTGGAGGAACTGGCCGCCTCGCCCCGGCTGCACGCGCTCGCCGACGAGGTGCGCCGGGCCGTCGCGGACGCCGCCCGGCGCGGACGACCGGACGGCGCGCCGTAAGGCACCCCCGGGCGCGCGGCGCCCCGGGGTGGTCACTACATTGAACGTGTGGACAAGAAGCTCAACAAGATGGCCGTGCGCGCCGGATTCGTCACCGCCGCCACGACAGCGCTGCTGCTCATTTCGTCGCCGGCGTTCGCGGTGGTCCGGGACGACGGTGACGACCCGGGTCCGGGTCTGAACGTGCTGCAGACGCTCGGCCTGTTCGTCGCGACGCCGCTGGTGGCCTTCGGGATCATCGCGGGCCTGGTCATCCTGTCCGAGCGGCCCCGCAAGCAGAAGGACCACTGACGGCGCTCCGCGCCTGAGCCCCCGTCCCGCCCGCCCGAGGGCCGCCGGGGGCCGAGTGCTGCCCGCACGGCGCCGCGGGGCTCGCTCACGGCACGGGGTACGCCTCCCCGGACGCCGTCCCCGGCGCCGGCCCGCCCGCCCCCGCTCCCCCGGTCGCCTCGGCTTCCCCGGCCCCCACGGCTGCCCCGCCCGCCGCGGCCGGCAGATTGCGGCCGAACGGGCGCCAGCACAGCGCGGTGACCGCGGTCATCGCCACCGCCGAGAACCAGAACGGCGCCGCGACACCCCGCCAGCTCACCAGCGGGCCGCCGATGAGCGCCCCCACCGCGTTGCCGCCGATCGCGAACATCATGAAGACGCTCCCCACCCGGCCGCGCAGTTCCTCGGGAACCCGCCGCTGCCGGAAGGTGGTCTCGATCCCGGCGAAGACCGACGAGTGCACGCCGAACGCGACCAGGACGCAGAACGCGGCCGCCGCCGTACCGGCCAGCGCCAGGCCGACATGCGTCAGCGTCTCGACCACCAGCCCGGCCCGCAGCAGCACCGACGCCCGGAACCAGGACTGCAGCCGCGGGGCCAGCAGCGCGCCGAGGATCCCGCCGACGGCGCTTGCGGCGAGCAGGAATCCGTAGCCGATGTCGCCGAGGCCCAGCCGGTCGCGGGCATAGAGGACCATGATCGAGAAGCCTGCGGTGAGGGTGACGTTCATCAGGCACAGCGCGAGCGTCAGCATCCGGATCACCGGCTCGCGCCACAGCCAGCGCAGCCCGTCGCGGATGTCCGCCCGGATCGACCGGGCCGGCCCCGGCCCGTCCGCCGGAGCCGGCCCGTCCGGCCCCGGCCGCCCGGCCGGTGCGCGCACCCCGCGCATGGTGGCCACCAGCAGCGCGGAGACCAGGAACGAGGCGGCGTCGAGGCCGAACGGCAGCGCCGCCGCCAGCACGAACAGGCTCGCGCCGGCCGGGCGCCCGGCGAACTTGTTCAGTACGAAGTACGAGCCGTGCAGCCGCGAGTTGGCGCTCGGCAGCAGTTCCGGCGCCACCACCGCCGGGACCAGGGTCGACGCCGCGGTCTCGGCCAGCGTCTCGCAGGTGCCCAGCAGGAAGGCGACGGCGTAGATCACCGGGATCGAGGCGTGGCCCCACCAGACGGCCAGCGTGAGGACCCCGGTGAGCAGGCCGCGGGAGACGTCCACCGCCACGATCAGCCGCCGCTTGTCCAGCCGGTCGATGACCGCGCCGCTGACCAGGGCGAAGAGCAGCCAGGGCAGTTGCTGGACGAAGACGGCCAAGCCGATGAGCACCGGGTCGTCGCTGACAGAGGCGACCAGCAGCGGGGCCGCCGCGGCCACCATGCCGTCGCCGAGCGTGGAGACGGAGTTCGCCGCCCACAGCGCCCGGAAGTCGCGGCCGAGTCCCGGCGCCGCCATCCGCCTACCTCCTGCCGTCACCGGTCCGGGCCGTCGCCGCCGCGGGTGTTCCGGATCCCCCTGCCAAAGGCGCCGACTCTAGCCGCGCCACGGCCGCGCGCCCACCGGTTTTCCGGCGGGCGCGCGGGGCGTGCGGAGGTGCGGGTCGAGCCGGTCGAGCGGGGTGGGCGCGCTTACACGTGCGGGCGCGAGCCCGACTCCTGCTGGGGAACCGACTGGGTGGCGCCCGGCAGGGTCGGCTTGGGCAGGGTCGCCACTTCCTGCTCGGCCTGGGTCAGCTGCGCCGCGGTGTCGTCGGGCAGCGCGGGCGGGGTGGGGTGGGTGTCGGTGAAGCGGAACACCGAGGTCAGGTCGCCGAAGGTACGGCGCCGCCAGGCGGAGATGTTGGTCTCCTGGACGCCGGTGACGGTTTCGAGCAGCCGCAGCGGCGAGGTGTGGTCGAACGCCTCGCTGGCCACGTATCCGCCCACGGTCCACGGGGAGATGATGATGGCCGGCACCCGGAAGCCGGCGCCGATCGGCAGGTTCTGCACGAACTCGGCGGCGGTGCCCGCGGGCGCGACCGGCGGGGCCACGTGGTCGAACAGGCCGTCGTTCTCGTCGTAGTTGAGGATGAAGGCGGTCTTGGCCCACACCGCGGGGTTGGACGCGATGGCCTCGATCTTCTGGGCCACGAAGTCCGCGCCGGCGGCCGGCAGGTAGTCCGGGTGCTCGGACTGGGTGCTGGTGGGGATGATCCAGGAGACGGTCGGCAAGCGGTCGTTGCGCGCGTCGTCCTCGAAGGTGCCCTCGGCGCCCGGTCGCACACCGAGCTCGTACAGCGGGGAGCCGGACTTGGCGTTCTTGAAGTTGGCGAAGTTCTCCAGCATGTTGCAGCCGTAGTCGTCGTCCTGCTGGTAGACCTTCCAGCTCACGCCGGCGGCCTGCAGGCGCTCGGCGTAGGTGGTCCAGGTGTACGGCTTGGGCGCGCTGTTGGAGATGACCGGGCCGCCCTTGGTGCCGCCCGGGTCGATGGTGCCGGTCATCCAGTAGAGGCGGTTGGGCCAGGTCGGGCCCATGACCGAGCAGAAGTAGTTGTCGCAGATGGTGAAGTTCTCGGCGAGGGCGAACTGGAAGGGGATGTCCTCGCGGGTGTAGTAGCCCATCACGTAGGGGCCGTTGGCGCCGTCCGCGGAGCGGTGCGCGGGCAGCCACTTGTCCATCTTGCCGTTGTTCCACGCCTGGTGCTGCACCGACCAGGCGTGGCTGGTGGACGGGATGGCCTGGGCGCTGGTGGTCTTGGTGTCGAGGTGGAACGGCAGCAGGTAGCCGTCGGGATTGACCGTGTCCGGCTGGTAGAACACCTTGCGCCCGCTGGACAGCTTGAGCGCGTTGGGGTCACTGAAGCCGCGGACGCCGGACAGCGTGCCGAAGTAGTGGTCGAAGGAGCGGTTCTCCTGCATCAGCAGGACGATGTGCTTGATGTCCTGAATCGAGCTGCGGCTCGGCGGCCCCGCCGCCACCGCCTTCTGCACGCTGGGGGGCAGCAGCGAGAGCGCTGCCGCCCCGCCGATGGCCCCTGCCGCCGATCCGAGGAGCCGCCGTCGTGTCAACTCGGCCATGAACGTTTCCTCCTAGAGCTTTGAGCCTGCGAAGCCTGGAGCTGCCGGTGCTGGGTCCTTATCGGGGACCCCTCAAAACTCTTTCGGGAGATGAGCATGTGGCGATGGGGGCTACCGGTGAACACGTGACCAACGAGCAGGAAGCGGTTGGCCACACCTTTTCGTGCTTTGCCCAGCCATGACCGGAGGCACGCCGAAGTGATCTCCGACGGGGCCCGATGGGGTGTCAGGAGCCCTGCCGCGGGCGGGTCGGGCCGGTCCGGCGCGGGGGGCGGCGGCCGTGGCGCCGGGCGGTGCGGTTCATCCCTTCGGGTGATCGCCGCAGGAGCGGATCACCACACCTCGCCGGGTCGCCAGTCGCAGGTCAGCGTGGCGGACTGGTCCAGCGTCGTGCCGGCGACGGGGAGGACGTGGATCCAGCCGTCCTCGTCCGGGGTGGGGGTGATGCCGTTCTCGGGGGTGAGGACGGCGGTCGGGCCCCGCCAGGGCTGCCAGCCGCGGCCGGTGTAGAAGGCGGTGGCGGCCTGCGCGCTGGCCAGCGCGCCCAGCTCGTAGGCGCCGCGGATGATCCGCTCGGCGGCGGCCATCACGGCGGCGCCGTGTCCCTGCCCGCGCCGGTCCGCCCGGACGGCGACACCCTCCACATATCCGGTCCGCAGCGCCCGGCCGCGGTGCAGCAGCCGCCGCTGGACCACCGCGGCGTGCCCGATCAGCGCGGCGCCCTCCCAGGCGAGGGCGTGCATACCGCCGATGGTGTGGTCCCAGTCGGCGTCGTCGAAGTCGCCGTCCGGGTGGCCGGCGAACGCCTCCTCCAGCAGCGAGCGCAGCGCGGCCCGCTCGGCGGGCGCGAGCTCGGCCGTGTGGACGGTACGGATCCGGACCGCCTCCCGCGAGCCGGCCACGCCGGCGGCGGGCGGCGGCATGCGGGGGCCGCCGCGCGGCACGCCGGGACCGGAGGGCGTCAGGGGCGCGCCGGGGACGTCGGGTGGGCCGGGAGCGGGGGGCCCGTCGGGTGCGTCGGTCACACCGGCATCCTGGCACCCCGAGATGCCCGCCCGGGAGGCTGGTCAGCCGTCAGCTCAGCCAGCCGGCAGCCCGGCGAGTAGTCCGGCGGGCAGTCCGGCGGGCAGTCGGCCGGCGGGCGGGCGGCGGGCAGGCAGCCCGATCGGCCGCCGCCTTGGTGATCCGCCGGGTCCGCCGGATCACCCGGGTCCGACCGCCGGTCGACCCGGCGGACCGCCCGCCCGCCGACCCGTGCGTCAGCCGGCCGCCGCGTCCACCTGCTGGGCCTTCAGGGCCCGCTCGACGCCCGCGCGGGACTCGACCACCAGACGGCGCAGGGCCGCGACCGGCTGGGCCGAGGCCAGCCAGGCGTCGGTGGCGTCCAACGTGGCCCGGGAGACCTGGAGCGAGGGGTAGAGCCCGACCACGATCTGCTGGGCCATCTCGTAGCTGCGCGTCTCCCACACGTCCTTGACCACCGCGAAGTACCGCTCGGTGTAGGGGGCGAGCAGCTCGCGCTGGTCGGTCTGGACGAAGCCGCCGATGCGCGCTTCGAGGATCGAGTTGGGCAGCTTCTCATCCTCGATCACGGAGGTCCACACCGCTGCCTTGACCTCGGCCGCGGGCCGGGCCGCCTTGGCCCCCGCGGCGTGCTGCTCGCCCGCCGAGGTCGCGTCGCGGACCAGTTCCGCGTCGATCGCCGCCTCGTCGGCCCGGCCGGTCGCGGCCAGCCGGCCCAGCAGGCTCCAGCGCAGGTCGGTGTCCACGGCCAGGCCCTCGAAGGAGCGCGAACCGTCCAGCAGGCCCTGCAGCAGGTCGAGCTGCTCGGGGGTGCGGGCGGTCGCGGCGAAGGCGCGGACCCAGGCGAGCTGGTGGTCGCTCCCCGGCACCGCGGCTGTCAGGTGCTCCAGGGCCGCCTCGGTCCAGCGGGCCAGGCCGGTCTCCCGCCAGGCCGGGTCGGTGTACAGGTCGAGGGCCAGCTTCACCTGGCGGTGCAGCGACTGCACCACGCCGATGTCGGTCTCCTTGCCGATGCCGTGCAGCACCAGCTCCAGGTAGTCCCGCGCGGGCAGCTCGCCGTCCCGCGTCATGTCCCAGGCCGCCGCCCAGACCAGCGCGCGGGGCAGCGACTCGGTGAAGTCCCCCAGGTGGTCCCGGACGGTGGCCAGCGACTGCTCGTCCAGCCGGATCTTGGCGTACGACAGGTCGTCGTCGTTGAGCAGTACGACGTCGGGGCGGCGGGTGTTCGGCGGGAAGGGCACCTCGGTCAGCTCGCCGTCCACGTCCAGCTCGATCCGGCTGCTGCGGACCAGCTTGCCGTCTCGCAGGTCGTAGGCGCCGACCGCGATCCGGTGCGGGCGCAGCACCGCCTCGCCCTTGGCGCCGGCCGGCAGTGCGGGCGCCTCCTGGCGTACCGCGAAGGCGGTGACGAAGCCCTGGTCGTCCACGGTCAGCTCGGGGCGCAGCACATTGATGCCGGCCGTCTCCAGCCACGCCGTGGACCAGGTCTTCAGGTCACGGCCGGAGGTCTCCTCCAGCGCGCCCAGCAGGTCGGACAGCCGGGTGTTGCCCCAGGCGTGCCGCTTGAAATATGCCTGCACGCCGGCGAAGAACTCGTCCATCCCCACATAGGCGACGAGCTGCTTGAGGACGGAGGCGCCCTTGGCGTACGTGATGCCGTCGAAGTTGACGAGCACGTCGTCCAGGTCGGTGATCTCGGCCATGATCGGGTGGGTGGAGGGCAGTTGGTCCTGCCGGTAGGCCCAGGTCTTCATGGAGTTGGCGAAGGTGGTCCACGCCTGCGGCCAGTCGGAGCCGGGGGCGTGCGCCTGGCAGGCGATGGAGGTGTAGGTGGCGAACGACTCGTTCAGCCACAGGTCGTTCCACCACTCCATGGTGACGAGGTCGCCGAACCACATGTGGGCCAGCTCGTGCAGGATCGTCTCGGCCCGCACCTCGTAGGCGGCGTCGGTCACCTTGGACCGGAAGACGTACTGGTCGCGGATGGTGACCGCGCCCGCGTTCTCCATCGCGCCGGCGTTGAACTCCGGGACGAAGAGTTGGTCGTACTTGGCGAACGGGTAGGCGTAGTCGAACTTCTCCTGGAACCAGTCGAAGCCCTGCCGGGTGACCGCGAAGATCGCTTCCGCGTCCAGGTGCTCGGCGAGCGAGGGCCGGCAGTAGACGGCCAGCGGGACGCTGCGGCCGTCGCCCTCCCAGCTGCTGTGCACGGAGGTGTACGGCCCGGCGATCACCGCGGTGATGTAGGTGGACATGCGCGGGGTCGGCTCGAACTCCCACACGCCGTCGGCGGACGGCTCCGGCGTCGGCGAGTTGGAGACCACGGTCCAGCCGACCGGGGCCTTCACGGTGAAGGTGAAGGTCGCCTTGAGGTCGGGCTGCTCGAAGGAGGCGAAGACACGGCGGGCGTCGGGCACCTCGAACTGGCTGTAGAGGTAGACCTGCTTGTCCACCGGGTCGACGAAGCGGTGCAGGCCCTCGCCGGTGTTGGTGTAGGCGCAGTCCGCCACCACCCGCAGTTCGTTGGCGCCGGCCCGGAGGTCGGACAGCGCGATCCGGGAGTCGGCGAAGACCTCGGCGGCGTCCAGCGCCCGGCCGTTGAGCACCACCTCGTGCACGGTGGGGGCCACCAGGTCGATGAAGGTCGCCGTGCCCGCCTCGGCAGCGTCGAACCGCACGGTCGTCACCGACCGGAAGGTGCCTCCGTCCTGGGCGCCGCTCAGGTCCAGCTCGATCGCGTAGGCGTCGACGCCGAGCAGACGCGCACGCTCCTGCGCCTCCTCACGCGTGAGGTTCGTACCAGCCACAGCGGCCCACTCCTTCTTGTCAGGTGAGGCGGCCATCCTCGCACGCC
>NZ_FMCH01000601.1 GCF_900091855.1 Streptomyces sp. DvalAA-14 | reverse complement strand
GGGGCCGCGCCGGTGTCCACCGGGAGGCGCACGAGGGCGCCGCAGGGACAGCCGAACTCCGGCTGCGGCCAGTGGTCGCGGCGCCCGCAGTCCGGGCAGCGCAGCCGCACCCAGGACTCCTCCCACGACAGGTGCCGCACCTGCGCCGGCCGCCCGCCGGGCTGCACCGGCGGCGACAGCGGCGTGCCGCAGGCGCAGGGGAACGTCGGTGCGGTGTAGCTGTGTTCCCGCCCGCAGGCCGGGCAGTGCACCAGCGCACTCTCTGCCATGGTTCGCAACTCCCGGTCCGGCCGCGGCGGATGACGCCGAAGATGACGATGTCGTCCATCCATAGTGCAGGATGTCCGCGCCGCTGTGACCGGACACGGACAGCCGGTGACCCGATCCCGCCCAGGCGCGGGGTTCGTCCCGCCGCCCGGCGCCGGGCCCGACGCTCCGGGCGGGGCCGGCCGCTCGCCCGGACCGGGACGGGCGGGTCGGCTAGGGTCGCCACCGAGTCGCCCTCCCCGGTGGAGGGCGGAGAACCTCGCAGCAGCCGTGGGGGCCCTGGTGATACTGAGGCTGGAATGCACGACCGAGCCGTTCGACCTGGACGAGCCGCCCGAGCACGCCCTGGTGGCCCGTGAGGTGCTCGGGGCCGCCGCCCTCGACGCGGTGGACGTCGGCCCGTTCGGGAACACCGCGCAGGGCTCCGCCGAGGCGGTGGTCGAAGCGGTCGCCGAGCTGCTGCGGCGCACCCTGGCGGCCGGGGCCACCCGGGTGTCGTTGCAGGTCAACGTGCTCGGCGAGGCCGGCCGGGCGCCGGCGGCCGGGCAGGATGCCACCCCGGGCGAGGCTCCCGGCGATATACCCGGCCCGGCGAGGTCCGGCGAGGACCCGAGGTGACCGGCCCCGAACCGCATCCGCTGGCCGCCGCCGTCGCGCCCCTGGTCGGCGCGATCGGCGCCGAGATCGTCGCCCCGGCCGACGCCCGGGACGACGACGTGCTGCTCAGCTGGCAGGGCGAGGCCGTGCTGGCCGTCCGGCTGCCCCGGCTGGCCGACTCCCTCGACCACCTCCTCGCCGACCTCCGCCGCCGGCACGGTCCACTGTCCGAGCTGGGCCGCAAGGAGAAGCAGACGATCGTGCGGGCCTTGGAGGAGCGTGGCGCGTTCTCGCTGCGCCACGGCGTGGAAACGGTCGCCACCGCCCTCGGGGTCAGCCGTTTCACCGTCTACAACTACCTGAACCGGGAGAACACCGCCCGATCGGCGCAGTGAGCGCAACCGTAACGCAGAGTTTTCAACAATCTGTTGACGTTCCGGTCCGGCGGCTCTTAGCTTGCCGTGTGACTCCCAGCGCTTCGCCGGGTCTGACCCGGCTCAACGAAGCCGCACCACCGCTGCTGTCCCGGCTGCTGCACGAGATCTGCGCCAGTACGGCCTGGGGCGCCTCGATCGCGGCCGGCCGGCCGTACGCCCGGGTGGACGAGCTGCTCGCGGCCGCTGACACCGCCATGGCCGCGCTGACCGCCGCCGATCTCGGCGAAGCGGTGGCCGGACACCCGCCGATCGGCCGCCCCGCGCCGGGCGACCCGGCCTCGGCGCGGGAGCAGAGCGGCGTCCGGGACGAGGAGCGCGCCGACCTCCTGCGGTGGGGCCTGGCCTACCAGGACGCCCACGGCCATGTCTTCCTGATCTGCGCCACCGGCCGCAGCGGCGCCGAGATGCTGGCCGCGCTCAAGGAGCGCACCGGCAACGACGAGGCGACCGAACGGGAGATCGTCCGCGCCGAACTGGGAAAGATCAACCGGATCCGGCTCACCGGGCTGGTGCGCCGGCTGGCCGAGGAGGAGCCGTCATGACATCCGTGTCCACCCACATCCTCGACACCGGCACCGGCCGACCCGCCGCGGGCGTCGCCGTCGAGCTGTCGGCGCGCACCGCCCCGGACGCCGCCTGGACCCGGCACGGCGCCGCCGCGACCGGCGCGGACGGCCGCTGCAAGGACTGGCCGGCCCTGCCGGCAGCCGCCGTCCAGGCGCGGCTGCGCTTCGAGGTCGAGCCGTACTTCCGTGCGTCGCGCGGCGCGGCGTTCTTCCCGGAGGTGGCGGTCGTCTTCGCCGTCGTGCCGGGCGAGCACCACCACGTGCCGCTGCTGCTCAGTCCGTTCGGCTACTCCGTATACCGAGGGAGCTAGCAGAGATGACCGCCGAATCCCGTCCCGCCCGCGTGACCCGGCTGGGCCCCAACCAGTACGGCAAGGCGGAGACGCGTGTGGTGCGGATCGTCCGCGACGGCGCCACCCACCACATCAAGGACCTCAGCGTCTCGGTGGCGTTGTCCGGCGCGATGGAAGACGTCCACCGGTCCGGCTCCAACGCCGCCGTACTGCCCACCGACACCGCCAAGAACACCGTCTTCGCCTTCGCCAAGGAGCACGGCATAGCGTCCGCCGAGGACTTCGGCATCCGCCTGGCCCGGCACTTCGTCACCAGCCGGCCGTCCATCCACCGGGCCCGGGTCCGGATCGAGGAGTACGGCTGGGAGCGGATCACCGCGCCGCCGGGCGCGAGCGGCGAGCACTCCTTCGTCCGCACGGGCCAGGAGACCCGCACCGCCGAGGTCGTCTTCGACGGCGAGGACCTGCAGGTGGTGTCCGGGCTGAAGGACCTGGTGGTGATGAACTCCACCGACTCCGAGTTCTGGGGCTTCGTGCGGGACGCCTACACCACGCTCGAGGAGACCAGGGACCGGATCCTCGCCACCGAGGTCACCGCCCGCTGGCGATTCCGCTGGACCGGCGGCGAGCAGCCCGCCCAGCCCGCCCCGGCCTGGGACGAGTCGTACCGGCAGGCGCGCCGCCATCTGCTGGCGGCCTTCGCGGACACCTACTCCCTGTCGCTGCAGCAGACGCTGTTCGCGATGGGCAGCCGGGTCGTCGAGCAGTGCGCCGAGCTGGACGAGGTGCGGCTGTCGCTGCCCAACAAGCACCACTTCCCGGTGGACCTGACGCCGTTCGGCCTGGCGAACGACAACGAGGTGTTCTTCGCCGCCGACCGCCCCTACGGGCTCATCGAGGGCACCGTGCTGCGCGAAGGGGCCCAGGCCCGCATCCCCGTGACGGACTGAGAGGACGGACATGGCAGTCGACGGGCACGGCGCCGAGCGCATCGTCATCGAGAACTGCGCGGTGGCAACGGTGGACGCGGCCGACACGGAGTACGCGACCGGGTACGTCGTGGTCGCCGGACATCTCATCGAGTCGGTCGGCGCGGGACCCGCGCCCGCGGTCGAGGGCGTCACCCGGCGGATCGACGCCACCGGCCACCTGGCCACCCCGGGCCTGGTCAACACCCACCACCACTTCTACCAGTGGCTCACCCGCGGCCTGGCCCAGGACAGCAACCTCTTCAACTGGCTGGTCGAGCTGTATCCGACCTGGGCGCGGATCGACGAGCCGATGGTGCACGCCGCCGCCTCCGGGTCGCTGGCGATGCTCGCCCGCGGCGGGGTCACCACCGCGATGGACCACCACTACGTCTTCCCGCGCGGCGCGGGCGACCTGCTGGGCGCCGAGATCAGGGCGGCGGCCGGACTGGGCATGCGGTTCACCGCCGCCCGCGGTTCGATGGACCGGGGCCGCAGCGACGGCGGGCTGCCGCCGGACTTCGCGGTGGAGAGCACCGAACAGGCCCTGCTGGCCACTGAGTCGGCGATCGACACGTACCACGACGCGTCCTTCGGCTCCATGCTGCGGATCGCGGTCGCGCCCTGCTCGCCGTTCTCGGTGTCCACCGAACTGATGCGGGAGGCCGCGGTGCTGGCCCGCCGCAGAGGGGTGCGGCTGCACACCCACGGCAGCGAGACGGTCGAAGAGGAGAAGTTCTGCCACGAGTTGTTCGGGATGGGGCCGACCGACTACTTCGCGTCCACCGGCTGGCTCGGCGCGGACGTGTGGATGGCGCACTGCGTCCACATGAACGACTCCGACATCGCCGCCTTCGCCCGCACCGGCACCGGGGTCGCGCACTGCCCGTCCTCCAACGCCCGGTTGGCGGCCGGGATCGCCCGGGTGCCGGACATGCTGGCCGCCGGGGTGCCGGTGGGGCTCGGCGTGGACGGCGCCGCGTCCAACGAATCGGGTGAGCTGCACACCGAGTTGCGCAACGCGCTGCTCATCAACCGGCTGGGCGGCGGGGAGAAGGCGATGGGCGCCCGGCAGGCCCTGCGGCTGGGCACCTACGGCGGCGCCCAAGTCCTCGGCCGCGCGGCCGAGATCGGTTCCCTGGAGGCAGGCAAACTCGCCGACCTGGTGCTGTGGAAGCTCGACGGCCTCGCGCATGCCTCGATCGCCGACCCGGTCGCCGCACTGGTGCTCGGCGCCGCGGCCCCGGTCACCTTGTCGCTCGTGGGCGGCGTCCCGGTGGTCGAGAACGGCCGGCTCACCCGGGCGGACGAGGACGAACTGGCCCGGCTGACCCGCAGCGAGGCACGGCGGCTCGCCGAGGTGGCCGGCCTGCGCTGAGCCGCCCGAGGGCGGCGGGCCTCACAGTTCCCGGTACATGATGTGCAGGCCCACATAGCCGAGCCGGGGATGCCGGAAGCCTTCCGGGACGGTGCCGATCACCCGGAAGCCCAGGGATGTGTAGAGCCGCACGGCGGGCGTGTTGCTCGCCACCACCGCGTTGAACTGCATGCCCCGGTAGCCCTGTTCACCGGCCCAGCGCAGCGCCTCCGCGCACAGGGCGCGACCGACGCCCTGCCCGGAGTGCGCCGGATCGACCATGAAGCTGGCGCTGGAGACATGGGCGGCGTTGCCCATCTGGTTGGGGTTCATCTTGGCGGTGCCGAGGACCGCGCCGCCCTCGACCGCCACCACGGTGCGGCCGGGCGCGTCGAGCAGCCAGTAGGCCCGGCCCTGTTCCTCGGCCATGTCCGTCGGATAGCTGAAGGTCTCGCCCTCGGCGCAGATCCGGTGCAGGAACGGCCAGATCAGCGGCCAGTCGTCGGGGGTCACGTCGCGAATGAGCACGGTGGGCAGCCTGGCAGGTGGCCGGCGGGCGCACCAAGGGTTTTCCGCCGGCCCGATCCCGGCCCGGGGCAACCCGGCTGCCCTTGCAGCCGGACAGCCGCCCGGCCCGCGTGCCGCTCAGCCCGCCAGCCGCTCGTAGGCCGGCAGCGTCAGGAAGTCGACGTACTCCGTGTCCAAAGCGGTGCTCAGCAGCAGTTCGTGGGCCTCGGTCCACCGGCCCACCGCGAAGAGGTCCTCGCCGACCTCGGCGCGGATCGCCACCAGTTCGTCCGCGGCGAGTTGCCGGACCAGTTCGGGGGTGGCTTTCACCTCGGCCGCGCCGGGAGAGCCGGGCTCGCCGGGGCCGCCTTCCAGCAGCACGCCCGTGGTGGTCCACTGCCAGATCTGGGAGCGGGAGATCTCCGCGGTCGCCGCGTCCTCCATCAGGTTGAAGATGGCCACCGCGCCCGTGCCGCGCAGCCACGCCTCGATGTAGCGGATGCCGACCTGCACCGCGTTGCGCAGCCCGGCGTAGGTGGGCCTGGCCTTCAGCGAGGCGATGTCGATGAGTTCGGCTGCGGTGACCCGGACGTCCTCGCGCAGGCGGTCCTTCTGGTTCGGCCGCTCGCCGAGCACCGCGTCGAAGCAGGCCCGGGCGATGGGCACCAGATCGGGGTGCGCCACCCAGGAACCGTCGAAGCCGTCGCCGGCCTCGCGGTCCTTGTCGGCCTTGACCTTCTGGAATGCCACCTCGTTGACCGCCGTGTCCCGCCGGGACGGGATGAAGGCGGCCATCCCGCCGATGGCGTGGGCGCCGCGCTTGTGGCAGGTGCGCACCAGCAGTTCGGTGTAGGCCCGCATGAAGGGCGCGGTCATGGTGACCGCGTTGCGGTCCGGGAGCACGAACCGCGCACCGCCGTCGCGGAAGTTCTTCACGATCGAGAACAGGTAGTCCCAGCGGCCCGCGTTGAGCCCGGAGGCGTGGTCGCGCAGCTCGTAGAGGATCTCCTCCATCTCGTACGCGGCGGTGATCGTCTCGATCAGCACGGTGGCGCGGACGGTGCCCTGCGGGATGCCGAGCCGGTCCTGCGCGAAGACGAACACGTCGTTCCACAGCCGCGCTTCGAGGTGCGACTCGGTCTTGGGCAGGTAGAAGTAGGGGCCTTTGCCCAGGTCGATCAGGCGCTGGGCGTTGTGGAAGAAGTAGAGCCCGAAGTCGACCAGGCCGCCCGGGATCTGCTCGCCGTCCACGGTCAGGTGCCGCTCGTCGAGATGCCAGCCGCGCGGCCGGGTCACCACGGTGGCGAGCTCGGCCGCGTCCTTGAGGGCGTAGGTCTTGCCCTCGGGGGAGGTGAAGTCGATCCGCCGCTCGTAGGCGTCGATCAGATTGAGCTGGCCGCCGATGACGTTCTCCCAGGTGGGGGCGGAGGCGTCCTCGAAGTCGGCGAGCCAGATCTTCGCGCCGGAGTTCAGCGCGTTGACGGTCATCTTGCGGTCGGTGGGGCCGGTGATCTCCACTCGGCGGTCGTTCAGCGCGTCCGGGCAGGGGGCCACCTGCCAGTCGCCGTCACGGATGTGCGCGGTCTGCGGCAGGAAGTCCAAGGTGGCGGTGCGGGCGATTTCGGCCCGCCGCAGGCGGCGCAGTTCGAGCAGTTCCGCGCGGCGCGGCGCGAAGCGGCGGTGCAGCTCGCCGAGGAAGGCCAGCGCCGGCGGCGTCAGCACCTCCTGGCCGCGGGCCACCCGCGGCGCGGCTTCGGAAACGACGGCCGGGGACGGCGAACTTGCGGACATGCGGGTGACTCCTCCGGAGAGCAAAGGGGGTCCGGCCGGGTGGCGATACGGGCGCTTCTGCCCAGTGGATCATAGTTTTCGCCCTGCGGAAGTTCAACGTTCTGTGGCACGTTGGGCGGCCGCTGCCAGCAGCCGGAGATCGGCGGGGGTGTCGATGTCCGCCGCGTCACCGACGTCGCCGCACTCCACCAGCAGGGTCTGCTCCGCGTGTTCGCGCAGGTACGTGCGCGCCCCGCGGTCCTCGCCGGCGCTGCCCGCCACTCCCGCCCAGCGGCTCGCCCCGATCAGCACCGGATGCGCGCGCCGACCGCCGTACATGGCCGACACCAGCGCCGACAGCAGGTCCTGGCCGGCCCGGGCCGCGGCCAGCACCCGGGCCACGGACTCCGCGCCCACGCCCGGCTGGTCGACCAGGGCGATCA
>NZ_FMCH01000602.1 GCF_900091855.1 Streptomyces sp. DvalAA-14 | reverse complement strand
GCTACCGCGCGGCCAGCGCGAAGTCGGCGGTCACCGTACCTGCCTTGACCAGCTTGACGGTACGGGTGGCCGGACGGTAGCCGTCCGCCGCCACGATCACCGTCAGCGGGCCGTCGGAGACCGGCCGCCACAACCGGTAACCGCCCTGGGCGTCGGTGGTCGAGGTGGTGCCGCCGTTCTTGGAGTCGACCTCCACCACCGCGCCCGGCAGCGGCACCGCCCCACCCGGCGCAAGGCCGGTGACGGTGCCGGACAACTGGCCCCAGCCGGCCGGCGCGGTCACCGACAAGGTGACCGGGACGGTGACCGACGCGTACGGGGTGTCGCTGTCCACCACGATCGCCGCCCGGTGGTCGCCGTAGTCGGCGGCGCCCATGGCGGTCGCGTCCAGCGTCACCTTGACGGTGACGGACTTGCCGCCCTTCACGGTGAGCGACGGCGAAGTCTCCGACAGCCAGGGCACGTCGGCGTGCGGCGCGTCCCAGCCGGGCAGCTTCAGGGCCGTCGCGGTCGTGGCGCCGTCCGCGGTCTCCCCGCCGGTGACGTACCAGCCGGCAGCGGCCTGGGCGAGCATCAGCGGCTGCGGCAGCCCGGGCAGCGCCGACCAGGTGTCGCTGCCGGGGTCGTAGGCGTACGAACTCCCGCTCACCGTGCCGGACGTGACCTGCGCGCCGCCCGCCACCAGCAGACGGCCGCCGGCGGCGGTGCCGGCCGCGCCCCAGAAATCGGTCGGGGCGTCGGCGACCCGCTGCCAGACACCGGTGGCGGCGTCCAGCCGGAAGGTGTCCGCGGTGTCCTGCGCGGCGCCGTCGACGGGCTCGTACGCGCCGCCGGCGCAGGTGAGCGCGCCTTCGACGGTGCCGCAGGCCGGGAACGAGACCGGCTCGGGGTACGGCTTGCCGGCCGACCAGCTGTCGGTGGCCGGGTCGTAGACCTGCACGTCGGTGGTGCCGCAGCCGATGGCGATGGTGCAGCCGCCGATGACATACAGCTTGTCGCCCACCACACCGCCGCCGGAGGCGCCGTACCCGAGGGGGGCGTCGGCGATCTGCGACCAGGTGTCGGTGGCCGGGTCGTAGACCTCGCCGCCGCGGATCCCGTTCCCCGCCTCGTCGCGGCCGCCGACCACGTAGAGCTTGCCGCGGATGAAGCCGTAGGCGGGGGCGAAGCGCTTGGTGACCGGGGAGGCCAGCGGCGTCCAGCGTCCGCCGGCCTGGTCGTAGGAGGCGAAGTCCCGGGTCCAGTTGCCGTCGGCGGTGGCGCCGAGGCCGGTGTACAGCACCCCGTCGTTCACCGCGGTCAGGCCGCCCGAGACGGCGGTCGGCAGGTCGGTGAGCGGCTGCCATGCCTGGTCGGCGGTGGTCGCGGCGGACCGCGGCGCGGTGACCGCGCGGGCGTCCGCACCCGTTGTCGACCCCCGTGTCGCCTGTGTTTTCGCGGCCGGTTTCGCGGCTGCTCTCGCGCCGGCCGGCGGCGCCGCCGTGTCGGGTGTGATCACGGTGGGCGCCGAGATGCCGGGTGCGGCGGCGGGCGGGGTCGCGGCGGGGCCGAGATCCCGCTCACCGAGGGAGAAGGTGACCGGGGAGCCGCCGGTGTTGGTCAGCCTCACGTCGACCGTCTTGCTGTTCCCCCAGGCCACCGATGCCGACACCGAGCTCTCGGCGGCGGACAGCCGGGCGGGATGCAGCGCGAAGTCGGCCGCGGTGGCCTTGTTCGCGGCCACGTCGACCTTGGCGGTGACCGAGGGATAGCCGAAGGCGTCCAGACCCGCGGTGAAGCTCCGCTTGCCGGTCAGGCCGGAGAACAGCCAGTAGACGCCGTCGGTGACCGCCGGGTCGCCGGGCGAGACCACCGCCCGCGTGGTGTCGGCGGGCGCGGCGGCGCTCGTCACGGTCGCACCGGGCACGCCGGCGCCGGTGTTGGCGTCGGTGACGTGGCCGACGAGCAGGCCGCCGGGCAGTGTCCGCAGGCCGCGGGTGCCGATGGCGACGTCGTCCACCTGCCAGATGCCGGTCAGGCTGCCGGTGTAGTGGAAGCGCACCCGCACCGAGGACTTGCCGGCGTAGGCGTCGAGCGGCACGCTCTGGTGGGACGGGCCGGTCAGCACGTCCTCGTGGTGCCACACCGTCGTCCAGTCCGTACCGCCGTCGGTGCTGACATCGACGTCGGCGACCGCGCTGTCCAGCCGGTAGAGCGAGGGCAGGGCGGTCTCGAAGTCCAGCTGCGGGGTCTTCTCCGCGCTGAAGTCGTAGACCGGGCTGATCAGTTCGGTGTCGACCGGGGCCCAGCCGAGCGCGAAGTCGTCCACGCTCGCGAAGTGGCCGCTGCCGCCGGTCTGGTTGCCGCGGTTGAGGGTGTCGTCGAACTGCCAGCCCCCGGCCGGGGTGTTGTTCCGCACCGTCCAGCCGGCGGGCGCGGCCGGGGCGTCGAAGTGCTGCTGCTCGCCGCCGTGGTAGCCGATCGCGTATCCGGCCGGCAGGGCGCCGTGGTCGTTGAGCGCCGGGACGAGGTCCACGCCGGTCAGCGGCCGGTCGGCGACCGACACCGTCCGCGTCACCGGCTGGTAGCCGGCCGCCAGCGGGGCGGCGTGCAGGGTGTAGTCGCGGTTCATCGGCACGCTGATCGTGTAGGCGCCGGTCGCCGGGTCGCTGTAGGTCTCGCCGGGCACGCCGTCCAGGGTGATCCTGGCGTAGACGCCCCAGGCGTGCCCGGTGTCCTGGACGGTGCCGGAGATGGACTGCGAGGGCACCGCTTGCAGGGCGATGTCCTTCACCAGGTCGGTGCCGTCGGGGAGTTCGAGGGTGCCGAGATCCTGCTGCGCGTAGCCGAACGCGCCGGCCTTGGCCGGGTAGCTGCCGGCCGGGATGTCCAGCCGGTAGGTGCCGTCCCCGGCGCTGGTGGCGTGGTAGTCGCCCACATCGACGGCGGCTCCGGCCACCGGCCGGCCGGTGGCCGCGTCGGTCACGGTGCCGTGCACGTCGGCGTGCGGGCCGGGCCTGAAGGCGGCCGGACCGTCGGGGGTGCCCAGGCCGGTGGGCGCGTCGTAGCCGGTCCGGGCGGCGCACAGATAGGCCGGGTCGCAGTCCGGCGTGCTGCCGAAGCCGCACAGCGAGGAGTCCGGGCAGCTGGCGTTGTCGCCGGTGGTGACGTCGTTGAGCGCCGAAGGGGTCTGGTACGGATAGGAGTTGGGGAAGGTGCCGGCCACCGGCCGGCCGGCCAGCGCGTAGGTGCCGGTGATGATCGGCGCGGAGGCGCTGGTGCCGCCGTACACGTTCCAGCCGCCGTCGGAGAAGCTGTTGTAGACCGCCACGCCGGTCTCCGGGTCGGCGACCGCGCTGACGTCGGCCACCGTCCGGCCCGCGCAGCCGGCGTCGGTCTGGAAGGCCGGCTTGGCCTCCACCGCCGAGCAGCCGGAACCGGGCGCCCCCCAGGTTTGGGTGCCGTCGGAGTGGGTGACGACGGTGTTCCACACCGACTCGCTCCAGCCGCGGGAGCTGTCGTCGCGGCGCAGCGAGGTGCCGCCGACGGAGGTGACGTACGGCGACGAGGCCGGGTAGCTGATGCCGTAGCCGTCGTCACCGGAGGAGAACACCACGGCCGTGCCGGGGTGGTCGAAGTACGCCTCGTCGGCGGCCGGTTGACCCGGGTCGTCGGTGTAGGCGCCGTAGGAGTTGGAGACGTACTCGGCGCCGAGGGCCACCGCGGTGTTCACCGCGCCGCCCAGCGAGTCCATCGCGGTGTCGTCCGCCTCGACCAGCAGGATCTTCGCGTCCGGGGCGACCGCGGAGACCATGTCGAGGTCCAGGGAGATCTCCCCGGCCCAACCGTCGTCGGGCTGCGGGTAGTCCGCCCCGCCGCGCTGGTCGACCTTGCGGAAGCAGCCGCTCTCGGCGGTGCAGGCGGGCAGCCCGAACTGCTGCCGGTAGACCGCCAGATCGGCTTCCGCGGTCGGTGCGTCGTAGGCGTCGACGATCGCGATGGTGGCCCCGGCCCCGCCGTCGGCCGGCAGGTCGTAGGCGGAGCGCAGATCGGCGGGGGACAGGCCGTCGGGGGCGCTCGCGGCGCCGGCCCGCTGCAGGCCGAGCGCCATGCGGACGTCGGTGCGGCGGAAGGAGAAGCAGGTGAAGGCGCCGGGCTTGGGCGCGCCGCACAGCGGTTCGGCGGCGACGCCACCGGTCTTGGCGGCGTGGGCGGTGCCGGTGCCGGCGGCGGCGCTCTGCGGCAGCAGTACGGCGAGCAGGGCCAGGAGTGCGACCAGGGCGGTGGCGGCCGCGGATCGCGCGGCAACACGACCGGGAGCGCTCCCAGTCGATCTGGGCGCAGGCGGGGGTATCGCGTGCAAAGGACGTCTCCAGGGGGATCAAGTGGTGCGGGGCCGCGCTGCCGCCCCGGCATGGGCGGACGCGGTGTGACACAAGATCCTCGCGGCGCCGCGACCCGGTCAACGCGGGCCGCTGGCGGCTTACCGCCGTGTCGGGTTCACGCCCGGTACGGCCGCTGGCCACCGGCCTGCCACGGATGCCGCGGCGGCCCGGCGGCGACAGGAAGCGGTTGGCACTTTTGGACCGGGCGGAACAGGGCAACCGCCCTGAAGGACGGAATACGCACCGGCCAAAGCCGCTGCGGCGTCCCGAAGTTGTCCTCCGTCGAAAGGGAGCTCGTCATGTACATCGGTCTCGGCACCATCGTTCTCATCATCGTCATCGTGGCCGTCGTGATGATGCTGCGCCGCGGCTGACCGGCGGGGCCGGGCGGCCCCACTCCCTGCCCCGGAACACGTGCCGAGAGCCGAGCACTCCGGGAGGGCCGGCGGTCCGGCGCGACGGACGCGCGCCGCGGAGCCGAGCCACCCCCGGACTCCGGGGGCGACTCGGCTCCGTGTGCCGGCCCGGCCGCAGCCATGGCCATGACGGCCCCGGCTACGGCTTCACGGCGACGCGGCCTTCGTCCATCCGGAGCAGCAGCAGCTGCGCGCCGGTCTTCTCCAGGAACTCGTCCACGGCCTCCCGCGAGCCCTGCCACCACCCGTAGTCGTCGATGAGGAGCACACCGCCGCTGGCCAGCCGCGGGTAGAGATGCTCCAACTCGTGCCGGGTCGAGGCGTACCAGTCGGTGTCCAGCCGCAGTATCGCGATCTGCTCGGGCGCCTGTGCGGGAATGGTGTCCTCCACCAGGCCCTGGACGTAGTGGACGCGCTCGGCGGGGTAGGGGACGTGCGAGAAGCCCTCCTGGACGTCCTCCAGGCCCGCGACCGCCCAGATCGGGCGGTCCTTCTCCTGCCGGGCCATCAGGTCGGCCGCGGCCTCGCCGTCGCGGCGCTTGTCCCGGTCGGTGGGCGGCGGCATGCCCTCGAAGGTGTCGAACAGGTAGAGCTCCCGCTCGGTGTCCCCGGCTGCCAGCAGGGTGCGGGCGGCGGCCTGCATGCTGCCCCCGCGCCAGACGCCGCACTCGACGATCGCACCGGGTATCCGGTGCTTGGTGATGTGCCGGACGGCCAGGATGAACGCGTTCACCCGCTCCGGTGAGGTCATGGTGTAGGGCCGCACCGCCTGGATGGTCTCGCGTGCCTCGTCGTCGTAGTCCGCCGGCAGTTTCAGCGGGCGCGGCGCCGCCGGGGCCGCGGG
>NZ_FMCH01000605.1 GCF_900091855.1 Streptomyces sp. DvalAA-14 | reverse complement strand
CGCGGCCAGCGCGCCCACCAGCAGGACGGCCGGCGCCGTCCACCGCCGTACCCGCCGGGCCCAGCCGGGCCGCCGCTCCACGGCCATGCCCAACGCGACGGCCAGCAGCGGCAGGCAGAGCGCGGCGGGCAGTACGGCCGGCAGCGCCTCGCCGATCGGGGCCAGGCCGGTCACCCGCAGCGTGACGCCGCCCACCAGGCCGACGAGCACACCCGGTATCAAGGAGAGCCCGGCGGACAGCCGCAGCCAGGGCCGCAGCACCGCCGCCCGCCGGACCGGCTGCGCGAGCAGCCAGCCCACCGCCGGGCCCGGCAGGACCACCGGGCCGCGCCACAGCGCGTCGCGGGCGGCGAGCAGTCCGAGGACGACCGCCACCGCGGTGAACAGCGCGGGCAGCCCGCGTTGCAGATCCGCCCCGTAGCGCCCGTAGCCCGCGCCCTCGTCCAGCCCGCGCAGGAAGTGGACCGCGATCCCGCTGCCGTAGGCCAGGCCGCCGAGCACCACGCAGTACAGCAGCACCGCCAGGTCCCGCCCCTGCTGCCTGCGGTGCGCCTTGCGCTTCACCTTCAGCCACTGGAGCGTCTCGGCGGTGCGGTCGTCGTCCGCCTCGGACCAGCCGGACTCCTCGTCCGGCCGGCCGGGCTCCTCGGCGGCCTCGGCCACCTCGGGCGCGCTCACGTCCGGACGCCGAGCTGCCGCAGTACGGCCCCGGGCGGGCCTTCGGCGATCACCCGGCCGTCCTCCAGCGCGATCATGTGATCGGCGACCGCCTCGGCCAGTTCGGCCTGGTGCGTGGCCAGCAGGACCGCGACCCCGCTCTCCTTCTCGGCGGTCAGCAGCTGGGCGAGCCGGATCCGGGCGTCGGGGTCGAGCCGCTGCTCCGGTTCGTCCAGCACCATCAGGTCCCGCGGCCGCACCAGCGCCGAGGCGAGCAGCAGCGACTGCATCTGCCCGGACGACAGTGCCCCCGGCAGCGCCCGGGCGTGATCCGACAGCCGCCGGTCGGCCAGCACCTGATCGATCCACCCGGCCGCGTCGTCCACCGCGTGCGCCACGGTGACCAGTTCCAGGTGCTCCCGCACGGTCAGATCCGGGTAGCACGCCACCGTGTCCCCGACCACCGCCACCCGCGCCCGCACCTCGGGGTCGTCCTCGCTCATCGGGCGCCCGGCGAACAGCGCCTGCCCGCTCGTCGGCACGTCCCGGCCGCTGGCTATCCGCAGCAGCGTCGACTTCCCGGACCCGTTGTGGCCGAACAGGGCGGTGCAGCGCCCTGTTCGCAGGTCGAGATCCAGCGGATGCAGCGCGAGCCGCTTCCCGTAGCTCCGGCTCACCTGCCGCAGCCGCAGCAGCGCGTCCGCGCGGGCTTTCGCCGCCATCGTGGCCTCCGGGTTCGTGGGCATCGGCCCGCACGCGGACCCTGCGCAGACCCTAGCCCCACCGGCTGCGCGGCCGGGTCCGAAGAAAGCCGGCGAAGGCCGAAGAAAGCCGAGCGAGGCCGGAGGGAAGCGGAACGGACTCAAGGGCGGGAGCAGGTTTGGCCCTGGACCCCCCGGGGGTAAGCTACCCGGCTCGATTGGCCACGGGCCCACCGTGTATGGCAGACTACCCAAGTTGCTCGGTCGAGCGCCGATGCTGCGCGCCTCCCGTCGGGGGGACCGGAAGCGAGTCCCACAGTACTCGTCGCCTTATCTGCCCCACGGGGCAGCGCTGGGGCGGACGTACGGGAATCTTCCGGGAAGTGTCAGTGCGGTTCCGGCCAGGCATCCGGTGGGTGAGATCTCCCACGCAAACCCTTTGGGCAGGGATTTCCGCATGCGGAAATTCATGGCGAGGGGCGCGACACGCCCGACCGCGTGGGTCGGAGCAAGCGGGTGTCAGAGCGTAAAAAAGAGACAAGGACTACGGAGTAGCCATGGCGGGACAGAAGATCCGCATCCGGCTCAAGGCCTACGACCACGAGGTCATCGACTCATCGGCGAAGAAGATCGTCGAGACGGTGACGCGTACTGGTGCGCAGGTCGCAGGCCCGGTGCCGCTGCCCACTGAGAAGAACGTGTACTGCGTCATCAAGTCGCCGCACAAGTACAAGGACTCGCGCGAGCACTTCGAGATGCGCACGCACAAGCGCCTGATCGACATTCTCGACCCGACGCCCAAGACCGTTGACTCGTTGATGCGCCTGGACCTGCCGGCCGGCGTCGACATCGAGATCAAGCTCTGAGAGGCGCGGAGAAGATGACAAAGCAGATCAAGGGCATCCTGGGCGAGAAGCTCGGCATGACCCAGGTCTGGGACGAGAACAACCGTGTCGTCCCGGTGACCGTCGTCAAGGCCGGCCCGAACGTCGTGACGCAGGTGCGTACCAGTGACACCGACGGCTACGAGTCGGTCCAGCTCGCTTTCGGCGAGATCGACCCGCGCAAGGTGAACAAGCCCCTCAAGGGCCACTTCGCGAAGGCCGACGTCACTCCCCGCCGCCACCTGGTGGAGCTGCGTACCGCCGACGCCGGCGAGTACACGCTCGGCCAGGAGATCACCGCCGAGGTGTTCGAGGCCGGCGTCAAGGTGGATGTGACCGGCAAGAGCAAGGGCAAGGGCTTCGCCGGTGTCATGAAGCGTCACAACTTCAAGGGCCTCGGCGCCGGTCACGGCGTCCAGCGCAAGCACCGCTCGCCGGGCTCCATCGGCGGCTGTGCCACCCCCGGACGCGTGTTCAAGGGCATGCGCATGGCGGGTCGCATGGGCAACGAGCGGGTGACCACCCAGAACCTGACCGTTCACGCCGTTGACGCGGAGAAGGGCCTGCTGCTCATCAAGGGCGCGGTTCCTGGTCCGAACGGCGGCCTCGTCCTGGTCCGCACCGCGGCCAAGGGGGCCTGAAGGCTATGAGCACCATTGACATCTGGTCGCCCGCGGGCGACGTGACCGGGACCGTAGAGCTCCCGGCTGAGATCTTCGACGCCAAGGTCAGCATCCCGCTGATCCACCAGGTCGTCGTCGCGCAGCTGGCCGCTGCCCGCCAGGGCACGCACAAGGTCAAGCGTCGTGGCGAGGTCCGCGGTGGTGGCAAGAAGCCGTACCGCCAGAAGGGCACCGGCCGCGCCCGCCAGGGCTCGACCCGCGCCCCGCAGTTCGTCGGCGGTGGCGTCGTCCACGGCCCCACGCCGCGTGACTACTCGCAGCGGACCCCGAAGAAGATGAAGGCCGCCGCCCTGCGCGGTGCGCTGACCGACCGGGCCCGGCACGACCGCGTCCACGTCGTGACCGGTGTCGTCGAGGGCGAGTCCCCGTCGACCAAGTCCGCCAAGACGCTGCTCGGCAAGATCAGTGAGCGCAAGAACGTGCTCCTGGTCGTCGAGCGTGCCGACGAGGCCGCGTGGCTGTCCGCCCGCAACCTGCCCCAGGTGCACATCCTGGACGCCGGCCAGCTGAACACGTACGACGTGCTCGTCTCCGACGACGTGGTCTTCACCAAGGCCGCCTTCGACCGTTTTGTCGGTGTCGGTAACGGCGCCGCCGAGACCGAAGGGAGCGACGTCTGATGGCCGAGCAGACCGAGACGCCGACCGTGAGCCAGACCGTGATCACCAGCAAGACGTACACGGACCCCCGTGACCTCTTGATCAAGCCGGTGGTCTCGGAGAAGAGCTACGCGCTGCTGGACGAGAACAAGTACACGTTCGTCGTCGACCCGCGCGCCAACAAGACCCAGATCAAGCAGGCCGTCGAGGCGGTCTTCCAGGTCAAGGTCACCGGGGTCAACACGATCAACCGGCAGGGCAAGCGCAAGCGCACCCGTACCGGTTTCGGCAAGCGCGCCAACACCAAGCGCGCCATCGTGACCCTTGCCGAGGGCGACCGCATCGACATCTTCGGCGGCCCGGTCTCCTGACGGAGGCCGGATCGAGTCGAAGTCCTGAATTCATCCGAGGACTGAGAAATGGGAATCCGCAAGTACAAGCCGACGACCCCGGGCCGTCGTGGCTCCAGCGTCGCCGACTTCGTCGAAATCACGCGGTCCACGCCGGAGAAGTCGCTGGTCCGCCCCCTGCACAGCAAGGGCGGCCGTAACAACGCCGGTCGTGTGACCGTCCGCCACCAAGGCGGTGGCCACAAGCGCGCCTACCGTGTCATCGACTTCCGTCGGCACGACAAGGACGGCGTGCCCGCCAAGGTCGCGCACATCGAGTACGACCCCAACCGCACCGCGCGCATCGCGCTGCTGCACTACGCGGACGGCGAGAAGCGCTACATCCTCGCCCCCGCCCGCCTGCAGCAGGGCGACCGGATCGAGAACGGCGCCAACGCCGACATCAAGCCGGGCAACAACCTGCCGCTGCGCAACATCCCGGTGGGTACCACGATCCACGCGATCGAGCTGCGGCCCGGTGGCGGCGCCAAGATCTCCCGCTCCGCGGGCGCCTCGGTGCAGCTGCTGGCGAAGGAGGGCAACATGGCCACCCTTCGTATGCCGTCCGGCGAGGTCCGGATGGTCGACGCCCGCTGCCGCGCCACCATCGGCGAGGTCGGCAACGCCGAGCAGTCCAACATCAACTGGGGCAAGGCCGGCCGGATGCGGTGGAAGGGCGTTCGCCCGACCGTCCGCGGTGTCGCCATGAACCCGGTGGACCACCCGCACGGTGGTGGTGAGGGAAAGACCTCCGGTGGTCGCCACCCGGTCTCCCCGTGGGGTCAGAAGGAGGGTCGTACTCGTTCGCCGAAGAAGGCGAGCAGCAAGTACATCGTCCGCCGCCGCAAGACGAACAAGAAGCGCTAGGAGCGGGTGTAGATGCCGCGCAGTCTCAAGAAGGGCCCCTTCGTCGACGACCACCTCATCAAAAAGGTGGACGTGCAGAACGAGGCCGGCTCCAAGAACGTCATCAAGACCTGGTCCCGCCGCTCGATGATCATCCCGGCCATGCTCGGCCACACGATCGCGGTACACGACGGCCGTAAGCACGTCCCGGTGTTTGTCACTGAGTCGATGGTCGGCCACAAGCTCGGCGAGTTCGCGCCGACCCGCACCTTCCGCGGCCACGAGAAGGACGACCGCAAGGCGCGTCGTCGCTGATCAGCGGCAAGCGAAGCGACAGACATGACAGACACTGAAGGGACAACCATGGAAGCCAGGGCCCAGGCGCGGTACATCCGCGTCACGCCCATGAAGGCCCGCCGCGTGGTGGACCTCATCCGTGGCATGGATGCCACGGAGGCTCAGGCGGTCCTGCGTTTCACCCCGCAGGCCGCAAGCGTGCCGGTCGGCAAGGTGCTGGACAGCGCCATCGCCAACGCCGCACACAACTACGACCACACGGACGCCGAGACGCTGTTCATCAGCGAGGCGTACGTGGACGAGGGCCCGACCCTCAAGCGTTTCCGGCCGCGTGCCCAGGGCCGCGCCTACCGGATCCGCAAGCGGACCAGCCACATCACCGTGGTCCTCGCCAGCAAGGAAGGGACCCGGTAATGGGCCAGAAGGTTAACCCGTACGGGTTCCGGCTCGGCATCACCACGGACTTCAAGTCCCGGTGGTACGCCGACAAGCTGTACAAGGACTACGTCAAGGAAGACGTCGCCATCCGCCGGATGATGACGCAGGGCATGGAGCGGGCCGGCATCTCCAAGGTGGAGATCGAGCGCACCCGTGACCGCGTCCGCGTCGACATCCACACCGCCCGGCCGGGCATCGTCATCGGCCGCCGCGGCGCGGAGGCCGACCGCATCCGCGGTGACCTGGAGAAGCTGACCGGCAAGCAGGTCCAGCTGAACATCCTCGAGGTCAAGAACCCGGAGATGGACGCTCAGCTGGTGGCCCAGGCCGTCGCCGAGCAGCTGTCCTCGCGTGTCTCCTTCCGCCGTGCCATGCGCAAGAGCATGCAGGGCACGCTGAAGGCCGGCGCCAAGGGCATCAAGATCCAGTGCGGTGGCCGTCTCGGCGGCGCCGAGATGTCCCGCTCCGAGTTCTACCGCGAGGGCCGGGTCCCGCTGCACACCCTGCGCGCCAACGTGGACTACGGCTTCTTCGAGGCCAAGACCACCTTCGGCCGTATCGGTGTGAAGGTCTGGATCTACAAGGGCGACGTCAAGAACATCGCCGAGGTCCGCGCCGACAACGCGGCCGCCCGCGCCGGCAACCGTCCGGCCCGTGGTGGCGGCGGTGGCGGCAACGAGCGTCCGCAGCGTCGCGGTGGCGAGCGCGGCGGCGAGCGCGGTGGCCGTGCCCGGCGTCCCCAGACGGACGGAGCGTCGCCGGCCCCCAAGGCCGAGGCGTCCGTCGCCGCTGAGGCCCCGGCCGCGGAGACCCCCGGAACGGAAGGCTGAGTACCATGCTGATCCCCCGCAGGGTCAAGCACCGCAAGCAGCACCACCCCGGCCGTGACGGCATGGCCAAGGGCGGCACGGAGCTGGCGTTCGGTGAGTTCGGCCTCCAGGCCGTCACCCCCGCCTACGTGACCAACCGGCAGATCGAGTCCGCTCGTATCTCCATCACCCGTCACATCAAGCGCGGCGGCAAGGTCTGGATCAACATCTACCCGGACCGTCCGCTGACCAAGAAGCCCGCCGAGACCCGCATGGGTTCCGGTAAGGGTTCGCCGGAGTGGTGGATCGCGAACGTCAAGCCCGGACGGGTGATGTTCGAGCTGTCTTTCCCGAACGAGAAGGTTGCTCGTGAGGCGCTCACCCGCGCCGCGCACAAGCTTCCGATGAAGTGCCGCATTGTGCGGCGCGAGGCAGGTGAGTCGTGATGGCGGCCGGTACCAAGGCGACCGAGCTGCGCCAGCTCGGCGAGGAGGAGCTCGTCGGCAAGCTGCGTGAGGCCAAGGAGGAGCTGTTCAACCTGCGCTTCCAGGGCGCCACCGGACAGCTGGAGAACAACTCCCGGCTCAAGACCGTCCGCAAGGACATCGCCCGGATCTACACGCTGATGCGCGAGCGCGAGCTGGGCATCGAGACCGTGGAAACGGTGGAGAACGCCTGATGAGCGAGAGCAACGTGACCGAGATCGACACCGAGAACGAGCGCGGCTTCCGCAAGACCCGTGAGGGTCTGGTGGTCAGCGACAAGATGGACAAGACCGTGGTGGTCGCCGTCGAGGACCGTGTGAAGCACGCCCTCTACGGCAAGGTCATCCGTCGCACCAACAAGCTCAAGGCCCACGACGAGCAGAACGCCGCCGGTATCGGCGACCGTGTCCTCCTGATGGAGACCCGGCCGCTGTCGGCGACGAAGCGCTGGCGCGTCGTGGAGATCCTCGAAAAGGCGAAGTGACTCCCGCGGGGCGAACCCGCGAGTTGCTTCCGCGGCCGGCAACGGCCATGTAATTCCTGCGCGGGTTCCCTCGCAGGACGGTTCCGCCAGGCTCGGCGGGGTCCGTGCGATCAGCGCGGACCCCGCCGGGAACCGGCAGACAATCAGGAGACAGACGTGATCCAGCAGGAGTCGCGACTTCGTATCGCCGACAACACTGGTGCCAAGGAGATCCTTTGCATCCGTGTTCTCGGCGGTTCGGGTCGCCGCTACGCGGGCATCGGTGACGTCATCGTCGCGACCGTCAAGGACGCGATCCCCGGTGGCAACGTGAAGAAGGGCGAGGTCGTCAAGGCGGTCATCGTGCGCACCGTCAAGGAGCGCCGCCGCTCCGACGGCTCGTACATCCGCTTCGACGAGAACGCGGCCGTCATCCTCAAGAACGATGGCGACCCGCGCGGCACCCGTATCTTCGGCCCGGTGGGCCGTGAGCTGCGCGAGAAGAAGTTCATGAAGATCGTCTCCCTCGCGCCGGAGGTGCTGTAACCGATGAAGATCAAGAAGGGCGACCTGGTCCAGGTCATCACCGGTAAGGACCGCGGCAAGCAGGGGAAGGTCATCGTGGCCTACCCCCGCGAGGACCGGGTGCTGGTCGAAGGCGTCAACCGGGTCAAGAAGCACACCAAGGCCGGCCAGACCGACCGCGGTTCCAAGACCGGCGGCATCATCACCACCGAGGCGCCCGTCCACATCAGCAACGTGCAGCTGGTTGTCGAGAAGGACGGTCAGAAGGTCGTGACCCGCGTCGGCTACCGCTTCGACGACGAAGGCAACAAGATCCGCGTTGCCAAGCGGACCGGTGAGGACATCTGATGACTGCCACCGAAACCACACACGCGCAGCCGCGCCTCAAGGCGCGCTACCGTGAAGAGATCACCGGCAAGCTGCGTGACGAGTTCAAGTACGCGAACGTCATGCAGATCCCGGGTCTCACCAAGATCGTGGTCAACATGGGTGTGGGCGACGCCGCCCGCGACTCCAAGCTGATCGAGGGCGCCATCCGCGACCTCGCCACGATCACCGGCCAGAAGCCGCAGGTCACCAAGGCCCGCAAGTCCATCGCGCAGTTCAAGCTGCGCGAAGGTCAGCCGATCGGCGCGCACGTCACGCTGCGCGGTGACCGGATGTGGGAGTTCCTGGACCGCCTGCTGTCGCTGGCGTTGCCGCGTATCCGCGACTTCCGCGGCCTGTCGCCGAAGCAGTTCGACGGCCGGGGCAACTACACCTTCGGTCTGACGGAGCAGGTCATGTTCCACGAGATCGACCAGGACAAGATCGACCGCGTCCGGGGTATGGACATCACCGTGGTCACCACGGCGACCAACGACGATGAGGGCCGCGCCCTTCTCCGTCACCTCGGCTTCCCGTTCAAGGAGGCGTGAGCCGTGGCGAAGAAGGCTCTCATTGCCAAGGCCGCCCGCAAGCCCAAGTTCGCTGTGCGGGCGTACAACCGCTGCCAGCGTTGTGGCCGGCCGCACTCCGTCTACCGCAAGTTCGGCCTGTGCCGCGTGTGCCTTCGTGAGATGGCCCACCGCGGTGAACTGCCGGGCGTGACCAAGAGCTCCTGGTAATTCCGTCATCAGGCGGAACCGATACCAGGACCGATCCACTACGCCGTAGGTCCCCGCACCACACCCGTCCCCGGCTCCGGCCGGGGGAGAGGGACGGAGCAGACAGGAAACCCCGGCGAGAGAGGCCCAGGGCCAACTCATGACCATGACCGACCCCATCGCAGACATGCTGACCCGTCTGCGTAACGCGAACTCGGCGTACCACGACGATGTCGAGATGCCGTTCAGCAAGATCAAGTCGCACATCGCGGAGATCCTCCAGCAGGAGGGCTACATCACCGGCTGGAAGGTCGAAGAGGCCGAGGTCGGCAAGAGCCTGGTGCTCGAGCTGAAGTTCGGTCCGGAGCGGCAGCGCTCGATCGCGGGCATCAAGCGGATCAGCAAGCCGGGTCTGCGGGTCTACGCGAAGTCCACCAACCTGCCGAGGGTGCTCGGCGGCCTGGGCGTGGCGATCATCTCCACGTCCCACGGTCTGCTCACCGGCCAGCAGGCGCAGAAGAAGGGCGTGGGTGGGGAAGTCCTCGCCTACGTCTGGTAACCGGGAAAGAGAGGTAGAGCAATGTCGCGCATCGGCAAGCTGCCCATCTCGGTTCCCGCCGGAGTGGACGTCACCATCGACGGCCGCACGGTCGCGGTGAAGGGCCCCAAGGGCTCGCTCACCCACACCGTTGCCGCGCCGATCGAGATCGCGAAGGGCGAGGACGGCATTCTGCATGTCACCCGCCCCAACGACGAGCGTGTCTCGAAGGCCCTGCACGGCCTGTCCCGCACGCTGGTGGCGAACATGATCACCGGCGTGACCGCGGGCTACAGCAAGTCGCTCGAGATCAGCGGTGTCGGCTACCGCGTCCAGGCGAAGGGCTCCAACCTGGAGTTCGCCCTGGGCTACAGCCACCCGATCCTCGTCGAGGCCCCCGAGGGCATCTCCTTCAAGGTCGAGTCCCCGGTCAAGTTCTCGGTCGAGGGGATCGACAAGCAGAAGGTCGGCGAAGTGGCCGCCAACATCCGTAAGCTGCGCAAGCCCGACCCGTACAAGGCCAAGGGTGTCAAGTACGCCGGCGAAGTCATCCGCCGCAAGGTCGGAAAGGCCGGTAAGTAGCCATGGCATACGGTGTGAAGATCGCCAAGGGCAAGGCGTACAAGGGTGCCGCTCTCAAGCGGCGCCACATCCGGGTGCGCAAGCGCGTGTCCGGTACGGCCGAGCGTCCGCGCCTGGTGGTGACGCGGTCCAACCGCGGCATCGTGGCGCAGATTGTCGACGACCTCGCGGGCCACACGCTCGCGTCGGCGTCGACCCTCGACACGTCCATCCGTGGCGGCGAAGGCGACAAGAGCGCCAAGGCCAAGCAGGTCGGCCAGCTTGTGGCCGAGCGTGCCAAGGCCAAGGGCGTCGAGGCTGTCGTGTTCGACCGTGGCGGCAACCAGTACGCGGGGCGCATCGCCGCCCTGGCGGACGCCGCCCGCGAAGCCGGTCTGAAGTTCTAGCCGGTTCCGTAGCTGATGGAAAACGAAGAGAGGTAATCCAATGGCTGGACCCCAGCGCCGCGGAAGCGGTGCCGGTGGCGGCGAGCGACGGGACCGTAAGGACCGGCGGGACGGTGGCCAGCAGGCCGAGAAGACCGCCTACGTCGAACGGGTCGTCGCGATCAACCGCGTCGCCAAGGTAGTGAAGGGTGGTCGTCGCTTCAGCTTCACCGCGCTGGTCGTGGTGGGCGATGGTGACGGCACCGTCGGTGTCGGCTACGGCAAGGCCAAGGAGGTGCCGGCCGCCATCGCCAAGGGTGTTGAGGAGGCCAAGAAGCACTTCTTCAAGGTCCCCCGCATCCAGGGCACCATCCCGCACCCGATCCAGGGCGAGAAGGCCGCGGGCGTCGTCCTGCTCAAGCCTGCTTCTCCTGGTACCGGTGTGATCGCCGGCGGCCCGGTGCGCGCCGTGCTGGAGTGCGCGGGCATCCACGACGTGCTGTCCAAGAGCCTCGGCTCGGACAACGCGATCAACATCGTGCACGCCACAGTGGCGGCTCTGCAGGGCCTTCAGCGGCCCGAGGAGATCGCCGCGCGCCGCGGACTGCCGATCGAGGACGTCGCGCCGGCCGCTCTGCTGCGCGCGCGGGCCGGGGTTGGTGTGTGATGGCGCGTCTGAAGGTCACGCAGACCAAGTCCTACATCGGCAGCAAGCAGAACCACCGTGACACCCTGCGCTCGCTCGGCCTGAAGCGGCTGAACGACGTGGTGGTCAAGGAGGACCGCCCGGAGATCCGCGGCATGGTCCAGACCGTCCGCCACCTGGTCACGGTCGAGGAGGTCGACTGATCATGGGCGACAACCCGATCAAGATCCACAACCTCCGTCCGGCCCCGGGCGCCAAGACCGCCAAGACCCGCGTGGGTCGAGGCGAGGGCTCCAAGGGCAAGACGGCCGGTCGTGGCACCAAGGGCACCAAGGCCCGCTACCAGGTTCCGCAGCGCTTCGAGGGCGGGCAGATGCCCCTCCACATGCGGCTGCCGAAGCTCAAGGGCTTCAAGAACCCGTTCCGTACCGAGTACCAGGTCGTCAACCTGGACAAGCTCGCCGACCTCTACCCCGAGGGAGGCGAGGTCACCGTTGCCGACCTGGTCGCCAAGGGTGCGGTGCGGAAGAACCAGCTCGTCAAGGTGCTCGGCACCGGCGAGGTCTCCGTGGCGCTGCAGGTGACCGTTGACGCGGCCTCCGGCTCCGCCAAGGAGAAGATCGCCGCCGCCGGCGGCACTGTGACCGAGCTCGTCTGAGGGGTTTGTCACACCTGACCGGGGATGCCCAGCACCTGGGGGCGTCCCCGGTCGTTCTTTCTGTGGATTTCCTTGACCGAACCCCGGCTGATTGCTGGCCGATTGGTCATTCCTAGGGAGCCTGCCACGCGGGTAGGGTGGCAAGCGCTGTTATTCTCCGAAAGCCTGTGTGTTTTCGCGGGTGTGACAGTCAGTAAGCCGCCCGTTTCTGTCAGAAACTCACCAGACCGTCCTTCCGCCGCGCGCGGGGGGTGCAGGAGGCACCGTGCTCACCGCGTTCGCCCGGGCGTTCAGGACGCCCGACCTGCGCAAGAAGCTGCTGTTCACACTCAGCATCGTGGTGGTCTACCGCCTGGGTGCGCATGTCCCGGTGCCCGGTATCGACTACACAGTGGTCAACGAGTGCATCAAGGACACGAAGGGCGGCAACAGCCTCTTCGGCCTGGTCAACTTGTTCAGCGGTGGCGCGCTGTTGCAGCTGACGATCTTCGCGCTCGGGATCATGCCGTACATCACGGCCAGCATCATCTTGCAGCTGCTCACCGTGGTCATCCCTCGACTTGAGGCCCTCAAGAAGGAGGGCCAGGCCGGCACCACGAAGATCACCCAGTACACCCGGTACCTGACGGTCGCGCTGGCCGTGCTGCAGGGCACCGGCCTGGTCGCCACCGCCCGTTCCGGCAGCCTGTTCTCCAACTGCCAGTCGGCCAACCAGATCGTGCCCAACCAGTCGATCTTCACCACGGTCACCATGGTGACCTGCATGACAGCCGGCACCGTGATGATCATGTGGCTCGGCGAGCTCATCACCGACCGCGGCATCGGCAACGGCATGTCCATCTTGATGTTCGTCGCCATCGCGGCCGGCTTCCCCGGCTCCCTGTGGGCGATCAAGGTCGCCGGCAAGATCGCGGGCGGCTGGGTGGAGTTCCTCGCGGTGATCGCGATCGGCCTGGCGATGGTGGGCCTGGTGGTCTTCGTCGAACAGGCCCAGCGCCGCATCCCGGTGCAGTACGCCAAGCGCATGATCGGCCGGCGGTCGTACGGCGGCACCTCGACGTACATCCCGTTGAAGGTCAACCAGGCGGGCGTGATCCCGGTCATCTTCGCCTCGTCGCTGCTGTACATCCCGGCGCTGATCGTCCAGTTCTCCGGCTCGAAGGCCGGCTGGGCGCAGTGGATCAGCCAGAACCTCACCAAGGGAGACCACCCGGCCTACATGGCCCTGTACTTCTTCCTGATCGTCTTCTTCGCCTTCTTCTACGTCGCGATCTCCTTCAACCCCGAGGAAGTCGCGGACAATATGAAGAAGTATGGTGGGTTTATCCCCGGTATCCGGGCAGGCCGGCCCACCGCCGAGTACCTCAGTTACGTGCTCAACCGCATCACGTGGCCGGGCGCGCTGTACCTGGGTCTCATCGCCCTCGTTCCGACGATCGCGATCGCGATCTTCAACGGGAGCAGCACCAACTTCCCGTTGGGCGGCACCAGCATCCTCATCATCGTGGGTGTCGGTCTGGAAACCGTGAAGCAGATCGAGAGCCAGCTCCAGCAGCGTAACTACGAAGGGTTCCTCCGCTGATGCGAATCGTCCTGGTCGGGCCGCCAGGGGCCGGCAAGGGGACGCAGGCCGCGTACCTCGCCAAGAACCTGTCGATCCCGCACATCTCCACGGGCGACCTGTTCCGCGCCAACATCAGCCAGGGCACCGAACTGGGCAAGCAGGCCAAGGCGTTCATGGACGCCGGCGACCTGGTGCCCGACGAGGTGACCATCGCGATGGCGGAGGACCGGCTCGACCAGGCGGACGCGGCGGAGGGCTTCCTGCTCGACGGCTTCCCGCGCAATGTGAACCAGGCACAGGCCCTGGACGCCTACCTGGAGCGCAACGGCATCTCACTGGACGGTGTGCTCGACCTGGAGGTGCCGGAGGCCGAGGTGGTCAAGCGCATCGCCGGCCGCCGCATCTGCCGCAACCGCAGCGCCCACGTCTTCCACATCGAGTACAAGAAGCCGAAGGTCGACGGCGTGTGCGACGAGTGCGGCGGCGAGCTCTACCAGCGCGACGACGACACCGAGGCGACCGTGCGCAACCGGCTCGAGGTCTACCACCGCGAGACCGAGCCGATCATCGACTACTACAAGCGCCAGGACCTGGTGGTGACCATCTCGGCGCTCGGACCGGTGCCCGAGGTCACCCAGCGGGCCATGGACGCGCTGCGGCGCACCGAGGAGTAGTCCGCCCCACCCCCGCTCACGGCATACGGCCGTGGTGCCCTCCACGGGCGCCACGGCCGTATGGTTGAACGGGTTGAACGGGTTGAACGCGTTGCATCAGGCACGGCAGGACATGAGGAGGGCGTCGGCGGCGATGGTGGAGATCAAGACCCCGGAGCAGATCGCGAAAATGCGTGCCGCGGGCCTGGTCGTCGCGGCGATCCACGAGGCGACCGCGGTCGCCGCGGTACCCGGGACGACGACCAAGGAACTGGACGAGATCGCCGCCAAGGTGATCGCCGACCACGGTGCCAAACCCAACTTCCTCGGCTACGGCGGCTTCCCCGGCAGCATCTGCACCTCGGTCAACGACGTGGTGGTGCACGGCATCCCGGACCGTACGACGGTGCTCGCGGACGGCGACATCATCTCGATCGACGCCGGCGCGATCGTGGACGGCTGGCACGGCGACGCCGCCATCACCTGCTTCGTCGGCGGCGGGCACGCCCCCGAGCTGGTCGAGCTCAGCCGGGTCACCCAGGAGTCCATGTGGGCCGGCATCGCCGCCTTCCGCAAGGGCCAGCGGCTGGAGGACATCTCGCGGGCCGTCGAGTCGTACATCCGCCGCCAGCCGCGGCCCCCCGCCGGGAAGTACGGCATCGTCGAGGACTACGGCGGCCACGGCATCGGCAGCGAGATGCACATGGACCCGCACCTGCTGAACTACGTCTCCAAGAAGCGGGGCCGCGGCATCAAGCTGGTGCCCGGCGTCTGCCTGGCCATCGAGCCCATGGTGACCCTCGGCTCCCCGGCCACCCACGTCATGGACGACGAGTGGACGGTCCGGACCGACGACGGCTCCTGGGCCTCCCACTGGGAGCACTCGATCGCGCTGACCGAGCAGGGCCCGATCGTGCTGACCGCCCCGGACGGCGGCAAGGCCAAGCTCGCCGAGTACGGGATCACCACCGCGCCCGACCCGCTGGGCTGAGATCCGCCGCGCCGGGACGGCCCGCGGGGCGGGCCTCGAACCGGCGCGCTGAGAGATCCCTCACAAGAGGAGCATCCAGACCGCTTAGTGATCTTGTCCGGTGGGCATACTCGCCAGATTCGTCTTTCCGAGGGGCGTGGCGTAGACTCATACGTCGGCTCTCGCGTGTCTTCCGGCATGTCCCGGAGCCGGCCCCCGGTAGCCGATCCCGAAAGTAGGACATGGCCAAAAAGCAAGGCGCCATCGAAATCGAGGGCACCGTGATCGAGTCTCTGCCGAACGCGATGTTCAAGGTGGAGCTGCAGAACGGTCACAAGGTCCTCGCGCACATCAGCGGCAAGATGCGGATGCACTACATCCGCATCCTCCCGGATGACCGGGTCGTCGTGGAGCTGTCTCCGTACGACCTGACGCGCGGACGGATCGTCTACCGATACAAGTAACCGCTTGTGGATCTAAACAAGACCCGGAGAACCAGACCATGAAGGTCAAGCCGAGCGTCAAGAAGATCTGCGACAAGTGCAAGGTGATCCGCCGTCACGGCCGGGTCATGGTCATCTGCGACAACCTGCGCCACAAGCAGCGCCAGGGCTGACGCAGCCGACCACCTGCCTTCACCCGTCTTCGCAGAACTTCGCGCGACGCATATGCAGATACGCAGTCACCCATCCCCCGTCTGGGGGATGACACCCCCGGTGGAGGCCGGGGACCCGGTCCGTACCTGGTACGGCGGATGGGGAACCGGTGCTGTGGAAGACCTCCGAAACCATCAGGAGCCCAGAAAATGGCACGCCTTTCAGGCGTCGACCTCCCGCGCGAGAAGCGCGTGGAGATCGCCCTCACCTACGTCTTCGGCATCGGGCGCTCCCGCTCCCAGGAAGTGCTGCAGGAGACCGGTGTGAGCCCCGACGTCCGCGTCCGCGACCTTTCCGAGGAAGACCTCGTGAAGCTCCGTGAGTACGTGGACTCCAACTTCAAGACCGAGGGTGACCTCCGTCGCGAAATTCAGGCCGACATCCGCCGCAAGGTGGAGATCGGCTGCTACCAGGGTCTGCGCCACCGCCGGGGCCTGCCGGTCCACGGCCAGCGCACTCACACCAACGCCCGCACCCGCAAGGGCCCGCGTCGCGCCATCGCCGGCAAGAAGAAGCCGGGCAAGAAGTAGTCCTCAGCCGGACGCTTATCAGCGGTCTTCGCTGAGGACCGACCACCTCCACCGGGAGAAATCGACACATGCCTCCTAAGGGCCGTCAGGGCGCAGCCAAGAAGGTGCGCCGCAAGGAAAAGAAGAACGTCGCTCATGGGCACGCCCACATCAAGAGCACGTTCAACAACACCATCGTCTCGATCACGGACCCCGCCGGGAATGTGATCTCCTGGGCCTCCGCCGGTCACGTCGGCTTCAAGGGCTCGCGCAAGTCCACCCCCTTCGCCGCGCAGATGGCCGCCGAGTCGGCCGCCCGCCGGGCGCAGGAGCACGGCATGCGCAAGGTGGACGTCTTCGTGAAGGGCCCCGGCTCCGGCCGGGAGACCGCGATCCGCTCGCTCCAGGCCACCGGCCTTGAGGTCGGTTCGATCCAGGACGTCACCCCGACCCCGCACAACGGCTGCCGCCCGCCGAAGCGCCGCCGCGTCTGACCAGCGAATAACAGGAGAACTAGACATGGCGCGATACACCGGGGCCGACTGCAAGCGTTGCCGTCGGGAAAAGCAGAAGCTCTTCCTCAAGGGAGCTAAGTGCGAGAGCGCGAAGTGCCCGATCGAGATCCGTCCTTACCCCCCGGGTGAGCACGGACGCGGGCGCACCAAGGACAGCGAGTACCTGCTTCAGCTGCGTGAGAAGCAGAAGTGCGCGCGGATCTACGGTGTCCTCGAGAAGCAGTTCGTGAACTACTACAAGGAAGCGAACCAGAAGACCGGCAAGACCGGTGAGAACCTTCTGCGCATCCTTGAGACCCGCCTCGACAACGTGGTGTACCGGGCCGGCTTCGCCAAGTCCCGCGACCACGCCCGTCAGCTGGTCCGTCACGGACACATCACCGTCAACGGCCGCAAGAACGACATCCCGTCGGCTCGCGTGGCCGTGAACGACATCGTCGAGGTCCGCGAGCGGTCCCGCAACCTGACCCCGTTCGCGGTGGCGCAGGGCGAGGCCGGCGACAAGACCGTGCCGGCGTGGCTCGAAGCCAACCCGGGCCGGCTGCGGATCCTCGTGCACAGCATGCCCGAGCGCCAGGTGATCGACACCCAGGTGCAGGAGCAGCTGATCGTCGAGCTCTACTCCAAGTAATCGGAGCGGCGCTCACGGTCACGGGCGGCACGGCTTCGGCCGTGCCGCCCGTACCCTCGTAGTACACGGAGTACAGCGGACGTCAAATAGCGGGCGTCCACGACTGAAGGACTGCACACATGCTGATCGCTCAGCGCCCATCGTTGACCGAAGAGGTCGTCGACGAATTCCGCTCCCGGTTCGTGATCGAGCCGCTGGAGCCGGGCTTCGGCTACACCCTCGGCAACTCCCTGCGCCGTACGCTCCTGTCCTCGATCCCGGGTGCGGCGGTCACCTCGATCCGGGTCGACGGGGTCCTGCACGAGTTCACCACCGTGCCGGGCGTCAAGGAGGACGTCACCGACGTCATCCTCAACATCAAGCAGCTGGTCGTCTCCTCGGAGCACGACGAGCCGGTCGTGATGTACCTGCGCAAGCAGGGCCCGGGTGTCGTCACCGCGGCCGACATCGCGCCGCCGGCGGGCGTCGAGGTGCACAACCCCGACCTGGTGCTCGCCACGCTGAACGCCAAGGGCAAGCTGGAGATGGAGCTGACCGTCGAGCGCGGTCGCGGCTACGTCTCCGCGGTGCAGAACAAGCAGCAGGGCCAGGAGATCGGCCGGATCCCGGTCGACTCCATCTACAGCCCGGTGCTCAAGGTCACCTACAAGGTCGAGGCGACCCGTGTCGAGCAGCGCACCGACTTCGACAAGCTGATCGTCGACGTCGAGACCAAGCAGGCCATGCGGCCGCGTGACGCGATGGCGTCGGCCGGCAAGACCCTGGTCGAGCTGTTCGGCCTGGCCCGCGAGCTGAACGTCGACGCCGAGGGCATCGACATGGGCCCGTCCCCCACGGACGCCGCCCTGGCCGCGGATCTGGCGCTGCCGATCGAGGAGCTGGAACTCACCGTCCGCTCCTACAACTGCCTCAAGCGCGAGGGCATCCACTCCGTGGGTGAGCTCGTGGCACGCTCCGAGGCGGACCTGCTCGACATCCGCAACTTCGGCGCGAAGTCGATCGACGAGGTCAAGGCGAAGCTGGCCGGCATGGGCCTGGCCCTCAAGGACAGCCCGCCCGGATTCGACCCGACCGCCGCGGCGGACGCCTTCGGCGCCGACGACGACGTGGACGCGGGCTTCGTGGAGACCGAGCAGTACTGAGTCCCGCCGGCGGTCAGCGGGGGCTGCGGCCCCCGCCCCGTCGGACAGCGCCCCCGCGGGGGCGCGCACAGCCGTCCGGGGCGTGAGCCCCGGGCACTACGGGCTGGCAGCCGCCAGCCCGTACTGACATCGGTACCTGACACGGCCGGTGCAGCGAAGAAGGAGAACGACCATGCCTCAGCCCGCCAAGGGTCCCCGTCTGGGCGGCGGCGCCGCGCACGAGAAGCTGCTGCTCGCGAACCTCGCGAAGTCGCTGTTCGAGCACGGCCGCATCAAGACCACCGAGGCCAAGGCGCGCCGGCTGCGCCCGGTCGCGGAGCGCCTGATCACCAAGGCGAAGAAGGGCGACATTCACAACCGTCGCCAGGTGCTGCAGACGATCACCGACAAGAGCGTCGTGCACACGCTCTTCACCGAGATCGGCCCGCGGTACGAGAACCGCCCGGGTGGCTACACCCGGATCACCAAGATCGGCAACCGTCGCGGCGACAACGCGCCGATGGCGGTCATCGAGCTGGTGGAGGCGCTGACCGTGGCCCAGCAGGCCACCGGTGAGGCCGAAGCGGCCGCCAAGCGCTCGGTCAAGGAAGACGCGCTGAAGAAGGACGAGGCCGCGCAGGACACGGCCCCGGCCGCCGAGGACGAGGTCCAGGACGCCGCTCCGGCGGCCGACACGGACGCGGACGCGGCCGGCGAGGACGAGGAGTCCAAGGACGCCTGACGGTCCTGACGACCGACGGTGACCGATGGGCGGGCCCGTACCCCTTGGGGTGCGGGCCCGCTTCTCATGGAGCGAGGAGTGAGGCGTGAGCGACGATCCCGCACCCGGCTTCGTCCGGGTCCGGCTCGACCTGTCCTACGACGGGGCGGACTTCTCCGGCTGGGCCAAGCAGCGCACCCGGCGGACGGTGCAGGGCGAGCTGGAGTCGGCGATCGGCACCGTGCTGCGGCTGGGGGAGCCGGTGGAGCTCACCGTCGCGGGCCGCACCGACGCCGGGGTGCACGCGCGCGGCCAGGTCGCGCACGTCGATCTGCCCGGGGAGGTGTGGGCGGCGGAGTCGGGGAAGCTGCTGCGGCGCCTGGCGGGCCGGCTGCCCTGGGACGTACGGGTGTGGCGGGTCGCGGCGGCCCCGGCCGGCTTCAACGCGCGGTTCTCGGCGGTCTGGCGGCGCTACGCCTACCGGGTCGGCGACCATCCGGCCGGCGTCGACCCGCTGCTGCGCGGACACGTGCTCTGGCACGACCGGCCGGTGGACGTGGACGCCATGAACGAGGCCGCCGAACTGCTGCTCGGCGAGCACGATTTCGCCGCGTACTGCAAGAAGCGGGAGGGCGCGACCACCATCCGTACGCTGCTGGACCTGCGCTGGGAGCGGACCGCCGAGGGAGTCGCGGTGGCGACGGTGCGGGCGGACGCCTTCTGCCACAACATGGTGCGGGCGCTGGTGGGGGCGATGATCCTGGTCGGCGACGGGCACAAGCCGGCCGGCTTCCCCGGTGAGGTGCTGGCCGGCAAGGTGCGGCACTCCGCCGTCAACGTGGTGCGCCCGCACGGCCTCACTCTTGAGGAGGTCGGCTACCCGGCCGACGACCGGCTGGCCGCGCGCAGCCGGGAGGCCCGCAACAAGCGGACGCTGCCCGGCTGCCCGTAACGGCTCCGCGCCCGGGGCGCTCGGCGGTCCTCAGCCGCGGCTGGGGTCGGTCGCGGCCGCTTCCCGGCCGCGCTCGATGATCCGCTCGAAGGCGAAGTTCGACGCTTCGTTCGCGGCCCGCTTGCCGACGGTGTCGGTGGGCGGCAGCGTCTTGCCGCTCTTCAGGCCGGCGATGGCGAAGTAGGCGTAGCGGCCGACCGCGTTCGAGGTCATCTGGCAGGCCACCGCGTGGCAGAAGTCCTTGACGCCGCCGCCGTTGAGCGGGGCCACGTACTTGGCGGTCTTCTGCAGCTTCGCCGCGTGCTGGGTGTCGTCGAAGACGGCGATGCCGACGGTGACCGCGAGGGTGCCGTTGGTGTACGTGGCGCGCAGCAACTGGCGGCAGCCGTTGGCGGCCAGGCCCGCGGCCACGTCGTCGCGGGCGGCGCTCGCGCACGCGGTGGTGGTGGCCGAGGCGGTCTTGACGTAGGTGCGGCCGTTCATCACGAACTGACGGCCGGCGAAGAGCGAGGTCGGGGTGAGCGGCGCGGTGTCCTTGGCCGCCGTGCCCAGGTAGTCGAGCGGGTTGGCGGGCGGCGGCGGGGCCACCGAGGAGAAGGAGGGGGCCGGCGGCAGTGCCTGCTGGCTCGTGGTGGCGCTGCTGGCGGCGGACGGGCCGGCGGCGGTGTCGTCGGAGCTCTTGCCGGACAGCACCACGGCGGCGGCCACACCACCGGCCACGACCACCACGGCCACGATCCCGCCGGTCAGCATCATGATCTTGCGGCGGCGGGCAGCGGCGGC
>NZ_FMCH01000606.1 GCF_900091855.1 Streptomyces sp. DvalAA-14 | reverse complement strand
CCGGAGGAGGAACCGCCGGCCCGGCGGGGGGAGGAACCGCGGGCCCGGCGGTGGGCGCCGGCGGTCCGGCGGGGTGGGCCGGGGCGCGCCGGGGCCCTGACCCGGGCGGGGAACCGGAGTGGCGGGTGGCGCCGCAGGCTCATAGCTTCGGCTTGGCGGCCCCCGCCGTCCTCGCGAACCCCCCACCTCCCGGGAAGCGGGTAGAGCTCCATGACCGTAAGACGTTGGCTGGCCGTAGCCGTCACCACCGGCCTGGGCCTGCTGGCCGCAGCACCCGCGCACTCCGCGCCGCAGCCGCAACCCCGCGCACAACCCCGGCCCGGCAGACCCGAACCGTCGCCGCCGGCCACAGCATCCAGCAGGCCGTCGACGCCGCCCACCCGGGCGACACCATCCTGGTGCGGGCCGGCACCTACCGGGAGAACCTCACCATCACCGTCCCGGACCTCACCCTGCGCGGCGAGTCCACCGACCGGGTGATCCTGCGCCCGCCGGCCGTCAAGGCCGCCACCGCGACCGGATGCGCCGGCACCGGCATCTGCGTGACCGGGACCGCGGGCAGCCGCCTCACCGGCGTGCACATCGCCGACCTGACCGTCACCGGCTTCGCCACCTACGGCATCGCCGCCACCGAGACCGACGGCATGACCGTGCGCGCCGTCCACGCCGAGGGCAACGGCCAGTACGGCATCGGCCAGCAGAAGTCGGTCCGCGGCCGGATCGTCGGCAATGTGGCCGACGACAACGGCGAGGCCGGCGTCTTCCTGGCCAACACCGTGGACGAGGAGGGCGGCGCGCTCGACCTGCAGGGCGCCGTGGTCGCCGGGAACACGCTGTCCGGGAACAAGACGGGCGTCGTGCTGCGGCGGGTCCGCGATGCCGCGGTCGACGGCAACACGGTGACCGGCAACTGCGCCGGGATGTTCATCGTGGGCGACGAAGGCGTGCCGCGCGCGGGCCACTTGAGCGTGCGGGGCAATTCGGTGACCGCCAACACCCGTTACTGCGCCGCCAACACCCGGCTGCCGTTCGTCCAGGGCGCCGGCATCGTCCTCACCGGAGTGGAGGACACCGTCGTGGAGCGGAACACCGTCACCGGCAACACCGGGACCTCCACCATGTCCGGCGGCGTGGTCTTCTTCCACAGCTTCGTGGGCGTGCCCAACACCGACAACACCGTCCAGGGCAACGTGCTGCTGGACAACGGCCCCGCCGATGTGACGGGTTGGGACGCCGGCACCGGCAACAGCGTTACCGGCAACGCCTGCCGTGTGTCCCAGCCGGCCGGCCGCTGCTGACCCGGCGACCCGACGTTTCCGGCCGACCCGGCCGACCCGCCGACCCGCCCCGGAGCCGTACGACCCGGCCCGACCCCCGACCCCCGCCCCCCGTCCGCACCCCAGGAGAAAGGCGGCCCGATGACGACCGCGCCTCCCGCCAAGACCCGCACCGAAACCGCGACCACCACCCCCACCGGCCCCATCTCCCCCTCCGTGCAGGCCGCCATGCGCCTGCGCGAGATCGTCTTCGGCGCCGCCCCCGCGGCCGCGGTCCGCGCCGCCGCCACCCTCGGCGTGGCCGACGCGCTGGACGACACCCCGGCGACCGCCGAGGACTTGGCCGGCCGGCTCGGCGTCGAGCCGAAGCCGCTGCGCCGGCTGCTGCTCACCCTGGAGAGCCACGGGCTGTTCGCCGAGACCGACGACGGCATGTTCGTGCACACCGAGATGTCCCGGCTGCTGCGCGAGGACGCGCCGGGCAGCCTGCACCACATCTCCTTGTGGTGCACCGAGCCGTGGACCTGGCAGGTCTGGCCGCGGCTGGCCGAGGCGGTCAGAACCGGCTCCGGCGTCTTCCCCGACGTGTTCGGCAAGAGCTTCTTCGACTACCTGCACAGCGAAGGCGGCGAGTCCGCCCGGGTGTTCGACCGGGCGATGACGTCCTCCAGCCGTCAGGCCGCCAACGACCTGGCCGAGTTCGTCGACCTCACCGGGGTCGGCAGCGTGGTCGACATCGGCGGCGGCCAGGGCTTCGTGCTGGCCGGGCTGCTGGAGCGCGACCCGGCGCTGCACGGCACCCTGCTCGACCTGCCCGCCGTGGTGGCGAACGCCGACTCCCGCCTGCGCGACGGCGGTTCGCTGGCCGACCGGGTCCGGCTGCTGCCCGGCGACTGCCGCGAGGCGATCCCGGTCCGGGCCGACCTCTACATCATCAAGAACATCCTGGAGTGGGACGACGCCAGCACCCGCGCCACACTGCGCAACGTGATGGCCGCCGCCGAGCCGGGCGCCCGGGTGCTCGTCATCGAGAACCTGGTCGACGACAGCCCGTCCATGCGCTTCACCACCGCCATGGACCTGCTGCTGCTGCTCAACGTCGGCGGCGCCAAGCACTCCAAGAAGAGCATGACCGCGCTGATGGCGGAGGCCGGCCTCGAACTGAGGGACATCCGCCCGGTCAACAGCTACCTGCACGCCTTCCAGGCCGTGGTCCCCGCCAGGTAGCCGCGAGGAGGGCCGCGTACACCGCGATCCGCCCGTACCCCTTCCGTCGGGGGTACGGGCGGATCGCGGTGTACGCGGCCGGCGGGAGCTACCGAGCGGCCGGCTGCGCCCGCTGCCAGCGGTAGAACTCGCGGGCCATCGCGTCCTTCGGCTCACGCCACGTCTTCGGGTCGTACGCCTCGATGTACGCCGTCAGGGTGTCGCTGATGCGGCGGAAGTCCGGGTGGTCCTTCATCTTGGCGACCTCGGGGCCGGGCGGGCGCTCGGCCTCCACCAGATGCAGGTACAGGTCGCCGTACTGGAACAGGCTGCGCCCGGTCACGCCGATCAGGCCGGGCAGTTCGCCCTGGTCGGACTCGGCGAAGGTGTCGGCGATGTCCTGCGCGGAGCCCGGCTTCATCCGGGCGACGATGAGCGTGCGGTGCATGGTGATCACACCCCTCCGGTGGCGACGGTCGCGGCGTGCCGCTCGACCTGCTCGCGGATGCGTTCCATCTGGATGAGCGAGTTGCGGTTGATGTGCGCGGTCATGCCGGCGTCGTCGACCGGGGCGGTGGGCTTCATGGCGAAGTCCTGGAGCCAGCGCATCGACGTACCGCCGGGCACCTCCTCGTACTCCCAGCGGATGTTCATGTGCGCGAACGGGCCGGTTTCGACCCGGCGGGCCTCCACGGTCCAGGTGGAGCGGTCCATCTCGCGCTCGGACACCCAGCTCCAGACGGTGCCGTTCTCGTCGGGGTGCATGGTGAGCCGGAAGGTCACCGTGTCGCCGTGCCGCTCCAGGATCTCGACGGCGGCGTACTCGCTGAACAGCTGCGGCCAGCTCTCCAGGTCGTTGGTGATCTCCCAGGTCAGCTCGCGGGGGGCGGCGATCACGATGCTGTTGTCGGTACGACCGGTCATCTTCAGACTCCTGCCGTGAGCTGGGCGTTGACGTTTTCCAGGAAGGCGCGCGGCGTCTTGCAGGTCTCCGCGTCCTCACCGATGGGGCGCTCGTAGCGTTTCTCCAGCTCGGCGACGATGCCGAGCAGGCCGAGGGAGTCCAGTTCGAACTCCTCGAAGGTCGCGTCCGGGCGGGATGCCATCGCCTCCGGGTCCACGGAGACTCCGGCGCGGCCCTTCATCAGTGCGGCGAGTTCCTCGTACGTGACGGGTGCGTTCATCGGATGCTGCCTCTCTTCTTCTTCGGGGAGCCGGCGCCCGCCGGGGACGGGGCGGGCGCCGGGGACATGGGGCCGGCCCGGTGGGGTCAGCGCTCCTCGCCGTGTGCGCGCCGCAGCACCAGCGCCGAGTTGCCGCCCATCAGCCCGCGGCTGAGGACGAGCGCGGTGTTGAGACGGGCGATACGGGCCTCGCCGGTGACGATGTCGAGGTCGTGCCGCACCTCGGCCACGACGTTGGGCGTCGGCGGCACCACCCCGTGTTCGAGGGCGAGCACGGCGGCGGCGACGTCCAGCGCACCGGCGGCGCAATACGCCCGGCCGAAGCCGGACTTCGGCGCCGTCACCGGGACGGTGGCGGCGCGCGGCCCGAGCGCGTCGGCGATGGCGAGTGCCTCGGCCCGGTCGGCGGCCGGCACCGCCATCGCGTCGGCGAACACCACGTCCACCTCCTCGGCCGCGCAGCCCGCGTCCGCCAGGGCGCCCTCGATGGCCCGCGCCAGACCCTCCCGGGAGCGGTCCCAGCCGCTGGTGCCGGTGAAGGTCGCCGCGTGCCCGGCCACCACGGCCCGCGGCCGGGCGCCGCGCTCCCGGGCCGCCTCCTCGTCCTCCACCACGAACATCGCGCCGCCCTCCGCTGGGGAGAAGCCGCACGCGTCGGCGGTGAACGGCAGGTAGGCGCGCCGCGGTTCGTCGGACAGGCTCAACTCGGGATAGCCCAGCTGGCACACCACCGAGTACGGCGCCAGCGGCGCCTCGGTGGCACCCACCACCATCGCGTCGGTGCCGCGCCGGATGCCGCGCCAGGCGTGCGCGAACGCGTCCAGGCCGCCCGGCTCGTCGTCGGCCAGCACCCCGCAGGGACCGCGGAAGCCGCCCCGGATCGAGATCTGGCCGGTGCTGGCCGCGTAGAACCAGGCGATGGACTGGTACGGACCGACGTACGACGGCCCCTTGCCCCACAGCTGCTGGAGCTCGCTCTGGCCGAACGCGCCGCCGCCGGAGCCGGCCGCGGTCACCACGCCCACGCCGTACGGGTTGTCCGGGTCGGCGGCCAGGTGGGCGTCTTCCAGGGCCAGTTCGGCCGCCGCCATGCCGAAGTGGGTGAAGCGGTCGGTCTGCACGAGGAAGCGGTCCTCGACCAGGCCGGTCGCGTCGAAGCCGGCCACTTCGCCGGCCACCCGCAGCGGCAGGTCGGCGCACCCCTCCCTGGTGACCCGGCCGAGCACCGGGGTGCCCTGCTGGACGGACTTCCAGAAGGCGTCCGTGCCGATGCCGTTGGGCGCGATCACGCCCAGCCCCGTCACCACCGCCCGGCGGGCACCGCGCTGCCGGGAACCGTGTTGTCGGACAGGTCCGTTCATGCCGTGCTCCTCTCGGGATGCGCCAGCACCACCGCGGACTGGAAGCCGCCGAAGCCGCTGCCGACCGACAGCACCGAGCGCAGCCGGGCCTGCCGCGCGGTGCGCGGCACATAGTCCAGGTCGCACTCCGGGTCCGGGGTCTCGTAGTTCGCGGTGGGCGGGATCACGTCGTGGCCCAGCGCCAGGGCGCAGGCCGCGAGTTCGATCGCGCCGATGGCGCCGAGCGAGTGCCCGACCATCGACTTGATCGAGCTCATCGGCACCGAGCGGGCGTGCTCGCCCAGTGACCGCTTGACCGCGGCGGTCTCGTGCCGGTCGTTCTGCTTGGTGCCCGAACCGTGCGCGTTGACGTAGTCGATGCCGGTGGGGTCGATCCGCGCGTCGGCCAGCGCGTGGTCGATGGCCCGGGACATCTCCAGGCCCTCGGTGGTCAGCCCGGTCATGTGGTAGGCGTTGCCGAAGGTCGCGAAACCGCGCAGCTCGCAGTGGATCCGCGCGCCGCGGCGGCGGGCGTGCTCCCACTCCTCCAGCAGCAGGACGGCGCCCCCCTCGCCGAGGACGAAGCCGTCGCGTTCGGCGTCGAAGGGGCGCGAGGCGTGCGCCGGGTCGTCGTTGCGGGTCGAGGTGGCCTTGATGGCGTCGAAGCAGGCCACCGTGATCGGCGAGATCGGCGAGTCGGCCGCGCCGGCCACGATGACGTCGGCCTTGCCCTCCTGGACCAGGTGGAAGGCGTGGCCCACCGCGTCCAGGCCCGAGGTGCACCCGGTGGAGACGGTCTGCACCGGTCCCATCGCCCCCAGGTCCTCGGCCACCTCCGAGCCGAGCGCGCTGGGCTGGAAGGCCCGGTGCAGGTGCGCGCCGGCCTGCTCGTGGTCCACGTCCCAGCGGCTGCCCCCGCCGCTGACCGCCACGTAGTCGCGCTCCAGCCGGGTGGTGCCGCCGACCGCCGAGCCGAGCGAGATGCCGACCCGCCAGGGGTCGATCGACGCCAGGTCCATGCCGCTGTCGGCGATCGCCTCCCGGGCCGCGGCCATCGCGAACTGGATGTAGCGGTCGGCCAGTTCGGCCCGCTCGGGGCCCAGGCCCGCGCCCCGGGCGTCGAAGTCGCACTCGGCGGCGATCCGGGACCGGAAGCCCGCCGGGTCGAACAAGGTGATGCCCCGGGTCGCGGTCCGGCCCGCGGTGAGCAGGTCCCAGAAGGCGGGCACACCGGTGCCGCCGGGGGCGACCACGCCCAGACCGGTGACCGCCACCCGCCGGTTCACGCGCGGGCCCCGGCCGGGTCGGGAGGAGCACTCGCGCCCGCCTCGACGGTTTCGGTGACCTCGGTGTCCACGTGCCCCAGTTCCGGACGGGGCGCCAGCGGGCCGAGGTGGAAGACCATCCGGGCCTCGGTGTCGCCGACGTTCCGGAACCGGTGCCGGACATCGACCGGGATCAGCAGGCCCTGGTCCGGCCGCAGCGGATGGGTCTCACCGTCCAGGTCCACCTCCAGCCGCCCGCTGACGACGAACACGAACTCTTCGGAGTACGGGTGGTAGTGCTCGCCGATCCGCTCCCCGGGCTGGATCAGCGCCAGTCCCATGAAGCCGCTGGTGGCCCCGCACGTGGCCGGGGTGAGCATGGCCCGCAGGTCCCCGCCGCGGCGGCGGTTGGGGCTGGTGTCGTCGAGGTGGACGATACGAGGTTGGCGTTCGGTCATGGCTGCTGCTCCTGGGAGTGCGGGGGCGCTGATCGCGCCGGGCGTGATGCGCGTACGGGCGTCGCGGCGTCGGGGGCCTGTGCGCGCGGGAAGTCGGGAGGGGGACCCGTACGGCGGGAGTCAGGCCTTCGGCGAGGTGCGGACCGGAGCGTCGTCCGACCTGCGGTCGGTGACCGGCGCCATCGCCTGTCCGCCCCGCGCCATCGCCGACGCGTCCGCGCCGGCCCGTACGTCCACCAATCGGACCAGGACGTCTCCGCGCTGGAAGACCGTGCTCGCCAGCAGCGGCTGGCCGGCGTCGGCGGCGGCCTCGGCGTCGAGCGCGGCCAGCCGGCGGGCCTCGGCCGGTCCCTCGGCGGCCCGCACCGGGTGCACGAAGGCATGCCGGGACACCTCGGACGCCCGCTGCGCCGACCGGCCGGCCGCCCGCTCCGACGCCCGCTGCGGCGACCGCTCCGGCGCCGCTACGTGCTCGATGGCGGGCAGCGCCGCCCTGGCGAAGAAGGCCCGCGCCGAGGCACCGTCGGTGAGGTCCCGCTGCTCCTCCAAGAAGGGGTTGATCGCCTCCTCCACCGCTCTGACCTCGGGCTGGGCGGCCACGTGGCGCAGCGCGTTGCCGAGGTCGCCGGCCACCTCGACCGCCCGCACCACCCGGTTGCCGTGCATGAACAGCGAGGTGCGCAGCAGCCGGGTGGAGTCGTCCACCTGGGCCTGCGGCGAGCGGTAGCCGGCCAGGATGCGCTCGACCTCCGGCTCACTGCCGGCCTTGACGGTGAAGGTGATCGCGTGCCGGACCACCCCGCCGGTGCACAGCGGCGGCGCGGGCAGCGGGTCGAGCCCGGCCGCGGGGGACGCGGTGGAGGTACGCGCCCGACGGGCCCCGCCCTCCGGCGTCTCGGCCGCGACCATGAAGCGCAGCGAGGTGGTGTCCCGCACGGTGTCGTGCAGCGGTTCGACCATCTTGCGGTGGGCGGCGCTCTCCACCCACTCCAGGAAGGACTCGCTGTCCTCCCATTCGCTGGTGATCAGCCACTGCGAGGAGTTGCCGAGCGACTGGCAGAGCTGGTCGCTGATGTGACCCGGCACCGCGGCGACCTGGTGGCGGATCTGCTCGTACGCCTGGAGGAACGCCTCGTGCTTGCCGTCGAGGACGTCCAGCAGCAGCACGACGCGCAGTCGGGTGATGGTGGGCAGTGCGGTGACCGGCGCGGTGTGCCGGTCGTCCAGAGTCGTCACGGGGGTTCGTTCCTCTCGGATACGCGGGCAGCCCTGCTCCCGGCGCATGCCTCATGCATATGCGGTGGGCCTGCTCAGCTACCGCAATGCTCACGTAACCGGACACATCCCGCACCGCACGTGATGCGGGCGAGTGAAGACCCCGCCATCGCGCTCCCCAGCACCGCCGGGCTGGGAAGGGAGCTTCCATGACCCTCACACCCGACGAGCGTGTGCCCGTCCTCATCGCCGGCGGCTCCCTGGTGGGGCTGTCCGCGTCGCTGTTCCTTGGGCGCCTCGGCGTCGAGCATCTGCTGGTGGAGCGGCACGCGCAGACCTCCCACCATCCCCGCGGGCGCGGCAACAACGTCCGCACGATGGAGATCTTCCGGGCCGCCGGAGTGGAGCCGCAGATCCGCGGCGCCGCCTCGGTCCTGGCCGACAACCACGGCATCCTGCAGGCCGACACCCTGACCGGTGCCGAGCAGGAATGGCTGTTCAAACAGATCGACCCGGGCGGCACCCTGGACCGGCTCAGCCCCTCCGGCTGGTGCCTGTGCAGCCAGAACGACCTGGAACCGGTGCTGCTGCGCAACGCCCGCGCGCTGAGCGGCGACATCCGCTTCGGCACCGAGCTGATCTCCTGCGAGCAGGACGCCGACGGAGTGACCGCGGTCATCCGGACCCGCGCGAGCGGCGAGGAGCGCACCGTCCGGGCCGACTACCTGATCGCCGCCGACGGCCCGCGCAGCCCGGTCCGTGAACGGCTGGGCATCGGCATGACCGGCCCCGGCGACCTCTTCCACAACGTGAGCATCACCTTCCGCGCCAAGCGGCTGGCCGACGCGGTGGGCGACCGGCGGTTCATCGTCTGCTACCTGACCAACCGGCAGAGCCCGGGCGCCCTGCTGCCGGTGGACAACGAGAAGGACTGGGTCTTCCACGCGCCCTGGCGCCCCGACGACGGCGAGACGCTGGAGGACTTCACCGACGAGCGGTGCGCGGAGCTGATCCGCACCGCGACCGGCGTCCCGGACCTGGAGGTGGACGTCACCGGCAAGGCCCCCTGGCACGCCGCCGAACGCGTCGCCGAGCGCTACGGCGAAGGACGGATCCTGCTGGCCGGCGACTCGGCGCACGAGATGTCCCCCACCGGCGCCTTCGGCTCCAACACCGGCATCCAGGACGCCCACAACCTGGCCTGGAAACTCGCCGCGGTGCTGCGCGGCTGGGCCGGACCCGAGCTGATGGAGACCTACGACGCCGAGCGCCGCCCGGTCGCGCTGGCCACCGCGGCGCGCGCCTCGGCCCGCTCCGCCGAGCACAGCCACCCGGGCTACGACGTCGCCCCCGCCGGCGGCCGGCAGGCCGGCATGCTCGCGGTGGTGCTCGCCTACCGCTACCTGGCCGGCGCGGTCGAAGGCGTCCCCGCCGACACCACCTCCATCCCGGCGGAGTTCAGCCCGGTGGCCCCGCCCGGCGGCCGCGCCCCGCACCTGTGGGTGCGCCGCGGCGCCGGACGGCTGTCCACACTGGACCTCTACGAGCGGGCCCCGGTGCTGCTCAGCGGCCCGGCCGGCGACACCTGGCGCGCCGCGGGCCGCCGGATCGCCGAGCGCACCGGCATCCCGCTGGAGTGCTACGGGATCGGCTCGGACCTGCGGCCGGAGGACGAGTCGGCCTGGGCGCGGCTGCACGCGGTGAGCGACGGGGGCGCCGTGCTGGTCCGCCCGGACGGATTCATCGCCTGGCGCTCGCCGGGCCCGGACGCCGACCCGGAGGCGACGCTGGCCGGCGTGCTGGACCGGGTGCTGCGGCGCGCGTAAGCGGTGGTACCGACGGGCCCGGCCGATGCGGCCGGGCCCGTCCGTGTGTGCGCCTGCGCTCAGCGCGCGACCCGGTAGCGGCCGGCCATCCCGCGCATCATGTGGCCGGGCACATGGCAGTGGTAGAGCCAGTCGCCCGGGTTGTCCTCCCGGTACTCCACGGTCAGCGTCGTGGCCGGCCCGACCACTTGCGCGTCCACCCAGCCGTCCGCGGTACGCCAGCGGTGCCCGTGGATGTGGAAGGTGTGGAAGGAATTGCCCAGTGTGCTGACCCGCCAGCGCACCCGGTCGCCGGGCCGCGCGGTGAAGGTCGGCGCGTTGTCGACGAACGCGCCGCCGTTGCACAAGGACAGGTCCTGGGCGAGCGCGGGCGCGTCGGCGGCGGACAGGTCGTGGAAGAACAGCACGAACTCGCGGTCCACCGCAGGGGTTTGCTCGTCGGTGATGGCGATCATGCCGAACAGGCCGAGTTCCGCGCCGATTTCCATCACCGGGCCGCCGCCGGCGCCGTGCCCGGACGGCGCCGCGGTCATGCCCGGCATGCCGGCGGTGGTCCCGCCGGTGCCGGTGCCGGTGCCGGTGCCGGTCGCGGTGCCGGCGCCCGTGGTCGTGCCGGCCGCCGCGTGCGCGACACTCT
>NZ_FMCH01000613.1 GCF_900091855.1 Streptomyces sp. DvalAA-14 | reverse complement strand
CGCCAAGTACTTCGCCATCATCCCGGCGATGTTCGCGGTGGTGTACCCGGGCCTGAACCAGCTCAACATCATGAAGCTGCACAGCCCGACCTCGGCGATCTCCTCCGCGATCATCTTCAACGCCCTGATCATCGTGGTGCTGATCCCGCTGGCCCTGCGCGGCGTGCGCTACCGCCCGGCCTCGGCGGCCAAGCTGCTCAGCCGCAACATCTGGGTGTACGGCCTGGGCGGCCTGGTGCTGCCGTTCGCCGGCATCAAAGTCATCGACCTGATCATCCAGTTCATTCCCGGACTGCGCTGACCGGCGGATTCGAAGAAAGTAGGTGCATGACATGTCCAATCTTCCGACCGCGATCCGCCGGCACCTGTCGGCATTGCGCATCCTGATCCTGATGACCGTGGTCTGCGGGGTGATCTACCCGCTGGCGGTGACCGGTGTCGCCCAGGCGGCGTTCGGCCACCGGGCCAACGGCTCCCTGGTCAAGCAGGACGGCCACGTCGTCGGGTCGAGCCTGCTCGGGCAGAACTTCGACCTGCCGAAGAAGAACCCGGACAACGCCGACGAGGCGCCCCGGCCGGACCCGAAGTTCTTCCAACCCCGGCCGTCCGCGGGCGGGTACGACCCGCTGGCGTCGGGCGCCACCAACCTCGGGCCGAACGACCCGGACCTGGTCAAGGCGATCCAGCAGCGCCGTCACGACATCGCCGCCTTCGACGGGGTCGACCCCGCCAAGGTGCCGGCCGACGCGCTGACCTCCTCCGGTTCCGGTCTGGACCCGGACATCTCCCCGGCCTACGCCTACGAGCAGGTCAACCGGGTCGCCAAGGCGCGCGGGCTGTCCGCCGACGAGGTGCACAAGCTGGTCGCGGACAACGTGGACGGCCGCAGCCTCGGCTTCCTCGGCGAAGCCCACGTCAATGTGCTGGAGCTGAACAAGGATCTGGCGAAGCTGTCCTGACCACGGCCCAGCCGGAAACGGGGCCCGGGTTCCACAGGAACCCGGGCCCCGCGGCGTCCGCCCGCCGCCGGCGAACCCCGGGCGCCGGGCCCCGGGAACGGTCACTTCACCGGTGCGAAGACGCGTTGTGCGGCGATGGCCGCGCCGCCGCGCGCCCACTCCTCGAACGGCAGCGGCCTGACCACGAGATCGCAGTCCGCGGCCGCGCCGAACGCGTGGTCGGCGAAGGTCTGCCGGATCTGGTCGGCGAACAGGTCGTAGGAGGCAACGCCCTCGCCGGAGATGATGATCCGCTCGGGGCCGATGAGATTGGCGACCGAGGCCATCGCCAGCCCCAGCGCCCGCCCGGCCCGGGCGAAGACGGCCCGCACCGCCGGGTCCCCGGCGTGCGCCAGCCGCACCGCCTGCGTCATCGTCAGCTCGGGTTCGCCGGTGGCCTGCCGCGCCTGTTCGGTGATGGCATGCGTGGAGGCGACCGCCTCCACGCAACCGGTTTTGCCGCAGGTGCAGATACGGTCGGTGCCGCCCACCGGCAGGTGCCCGACCTCGCCCGAGACCCCGTGCGCCCCCGACACCACCCGGCCGCCGATGGACAGCCCGCAACCGATGCCGGCGCCGACCGTGACCAGCGCGAAGGACGACAGTCCGGCGCCCGCGCCGAACCACTGCTCGGCCACCGTCAGCGCCCGCACGTCGTTCTCGATGACTGTCGGGGTGCCGGTGGCCGACTCCACCAGCTGCGCCAGCGGTACCCGGCGCCAGTCGAGGAACGGCGAGTACTGCACGGTGCCGGTGTGCCCGTCGACATCCCCGGCGATGGTGACGCCGATGCTGTGCACGCCCCCCTCCTGCCCGGCGCCGGCCGCCGCCCGCAGCCGGTCGACCAGGCGGGCGATGGCCAGCACCACGGTGCCGACATCGCGGGAGCCGAGCGAGGCGCGCCGCGCCGCCAGCGGGCGCGCGGTCAGATCCGCGAGTACGCCGATCAGTTCGTCGGCGGTGACCTTCACTCCGATGAACCGGGCGCGTTCCGGCCGTACCGCGATCAGGGTGGCCGGGCGGCCGTTGGCCCGTTCGACCGGCGCCGGCCGGCCCAGCTCGGTGATCCAGCCGTCGGCCAGCAGGGGGGTGGCCACCTTGGTGACCGCGCCCGGCGACAGCCCGGTGCGCCGCCCGGCCTCGGCGCGGGTGAGCGGGCCGTGCGCGAGCAGGGTCTGGAAGACCAGGGCGGCGGCGGGCGGCCGATCGGCGAGCGTCATGCCCGGACCCTACATTTCCGCGGGAAAGCAAGGAAGCCCGCAGCGCGGGGCAGGGTGTCCGCGACATCCCGCGCCGGAGCCCCGAAACTGCTGTCCGAACCGGGAGTTGTCCCGCGCCGACTGTGCGACTGACGCCGCCGACTATGTTGACGGTGGAAGGAAACCCTGGCTAGATTCGGCGCACTTCCTCGTCGGAGCGGACAGGACGGTTCCGTCCGGCGAGGAGTGCGACCGGCTTCCTCCCACCGGGCGCGGCTGTCCCCCCGGTGGTGTTCCGGGACGACCACCACCGAGGGTGCGCCCCCGAGGACAGCTGAATCCTGTCCGCACCCGGGCAGTTCCCGGTCTCCGCCGCACGCCCTCGCGCCGAGATGGAGTAGACCCATGGCTCGTCCAGCAGCATTCGCAGGCCCCACCGGATCCCGGCGGCACAGAAAACGACTGCCCCGGCTCCGGGGCGGTCTGCGCGGGGCCCTCACCCTGCCCGTCGCGGTCGCCGCACTCGCGGCGGCCTTCGTGATGCCCGCCGCCGCGTCCGCCACCGCCCCGGCCACCGTCCCCGCGCAGGCCGCGCAGGCCGCGAGCGCCCCGGGC
>NZ_FMCH01000614.1 GCF_900091855.1 Streptomyces sp. DvalAA-14 | reverse complement strand
TGCCCCTGGCCGCCCGCCTCGGTGAGCGCCGGGCCGCCCGCGGCCGCGGCCTGGCGCTGGCGCTGGCCGGCTGGCAGCTCTCGCGGCGTCCGCGACGCGGCGCCGGGGCGGTCCTGCTGCTGGTACTGACGGTGGCGATGGGCATCTTCTCGATCGGGCAGGGCGCCAGCTGGGACCGCTCGCAGCGCGACCAGGCGGAGTACGCGGTCGGCGCGGACATCCGGGTGACGGGCATGACGACCCCGCCCTTCGGCCAGGCCGGCATCTACGCGTCGGTCCCCGGGATCACCGCGGCCGCGCCGGCCACCCGGGAGCAGCTGCTGCTGACCCAGGAACGGCACGCGACCGCGCTGGTCATCGACACCCGGCAGGCCGCGCAGTCGATGCGCTTCCGGTCGGACCTGATCGGGGGGCGGCCGGTCGGGGACCTGCTGGCGCCGCTGCGGGCGGGGGCGGGCCCGGGCACGGCCGCCCCGGACGCGGGCACGGGAGCGGCGGCCCCGGACGCGGGCACGGGCACGGCCGCCTCGGGTACAGGCACGGCGACATCGGGTGCGGGCACGCCGGCCGGTGCCACGGCCGCGGACGCCGGATTCCCGCTCCCCGGCACCGCCCGCCAGGTGTCCTTCACCGCCACCCTCCGGTCCACCACGGCCGCCGGCGCCACCGTGCCCGCCGGCCAGGCCGACCACCTCACGGCGACCGTGCTGGACGCCCATGGCGTGCCCTACGAGATGACGCTGGGCGATCTCCCGGCCGACGGCGCCCCGCACCGCCTGGTTCTCGACCTGGCCGCTCAGCTCGGCACCGCGGGCGGCGCCCCCGCCGGACCGCTGCGGCTGGTCCGCCTCACGGCGGCTCTCTCGGTGCCCCGGACCGGCGAGACGCACCGGCTCACCCTCGCCGACGCGCGGGTGACCGGCGCCGACGGCTCCGTACGACCACTGGACGACGGCGCCGCCGGACCCTCCTCCTGGTCCGCGGCCGCCGGCTTCGACGACTCCGACATCGCCGGCCTCGGCGGCTCGCGGCCCCCGAAAGCCGCCGCTCCGAACGTCGGCGGGCCCGTACTGCTCGCCGAGGACTACTCCACCGGCTCGACCACCTTCACCCCGGACCCGTTCCAGCCGACACCGAGCGAGACCGTGCGGCTGGACGCGAAAGCACCGGCCCCGGCGCCGCTCACCGGCATCGCCACCGACACGTATCTGCGGGCGGTCGGCGCGAAGGTCGGCGCCACGGTGAAGATGCAGCTCGGCAGCGTGGAGCTCCCGGTCCGCATCATCTCGGCGGTGCACGGCATCCCCGGCACCGGCGACGACCTGTCCGGCAGCGGTTCGGACGGCCTCACCGACTCCACCGGAGCCGATTCCGGCTCCGGGTCCGGCTCCGACCCGGACAGCGCCGCCGGGCAGCAGGACGGCAAGGACGCGGGCGCGGTGCTGCTCGACCTGGGCGCGGTCGACCGGCAGTTGGAGGCGGCCGACGCCCTGCCGCTGACACCCACCGAGTGGTGGCTGGCCCACCGCCCCCGGCGCCTCGGCGCGGGTCGCGAGCGCGCTGCGGGCCCGTACCGACGTCGACACGCTGCTGGTCCGGGAGGAGGCCGCCACCGACCTGCGCGCCGATCCGCTGGGCGCCGGGCCCCAGTCCGCGCTGCCGGCCGCGGTCGTCGCGGCGGCGGTGCTGGCCGCGGTGGGCTTCGCGGTGTCGGCCGCCGGCGCGGTGCGCGAACGCACCGCCGAGTTCGCGGTGCTGCGGGCGCTGGGCGCCCCCCGGCGCAGACTGGCCCGGATGATCGCGGCCGAACAGGGCCTGCTGGTACTGATCTCGCTGGCGGTCGGGGTGGGCCTGGGGGCGCTGCTGACCCGCCTGGTGACGCCGCTGATCGTGCTGACCGCCCAGGCCGGCCAGCCGATGCCCCGGCTGCGGATCGAGCTGCCGGTCGGCCGCTTGACCGAACTGCTGGCGGTCGTGCTGGTGGTGCCGCTGCTGGTGGTGCTGACCGCGGCGGTCCGGGGCGGCGATCCCGCGGCGGCGCTGCGGCGGCAGGGGGAGGACTGAGATGGCGGACGACGCGGTCGCGGCACAGCAGGCCGTCCAGGAACGGCAGGACACCGGCCCGACCGGCGACAGCGGAGCGCGGCTGGCCTGGGTCCGGGTCCGGCTGCGGGCCGCTCCCGGCGCCGCGCTGACGGTCTTCGTCCTGGTGCTGGCCACCGCCTTCCTGGCTGCCGCCCTCCCCCGGGAAGTGGACCGCTACCAGGACCGGGCGCTCCGGCAGGCCGTCAGCCAGGCCCCGCCACCGGACCGGGGTCTGGATCTCGCCGATTCCTACGACCCGCAGACATCACTGGCGACGTCCGATCCGCTCACCCCGGCGTCGGTCGACAAGGTGGAGCACATCATCCAGCAGACGGTCCGTCCCCCGGTCCGTCTCGCCGAAGGCGACGCCGTCTACGGAGTGCGCACCGGCGCCGAGACCACCGTCACCGACCCGGGGATCCCCCGGCTCTCCCGGCACGACCCCGCGGCCGACCTGGTCGCGCAGGCCGGGTTGGCCGGGCACGTACGGCTGCTCTCCGGCCGGATGCCGGCCGCGGTGACCGCCGGCCCCTCGCCCCGGCTCGACGCCGTCATCACCCAGCGGGACGCGCAGGTGCTGCATCTGAAGGTGGGCGGGCGCGTCCACCTGCTCAAGGCCGGCACCCCGTCCCCCCTGACCGTCACGGTCACCGGCATCGTCGCCCCCCGGGACCCGGCGTCCGCGTTCTGGCACGAGGACCCCGACCTGCTGGCCCCCCAGCAGGCGCAACCCCCCATTCCGGTGGGCGGGGATCCGCAGCCCTACTGGCACTTCACCTTGCTGACGGACCGCACGGCGGCGGATTCCTTCCTGCTGCTCGGCTCCGGCGCCTCGCTGTACTGGCACCATCCGCTGGACCCGGGCGCGATGACCGCTCACGACGTCCCCGCCGTGCAGAAAGAGCTGTCGTCCTTCGACTCCGGCCCGAACGCGGCGGCGCTGCAGCGCAGGACCGGCTCCTCGGTGCATCCGACCGGCGGCATCGGCACGGTGCTGGACGGCTTCACCCAGGACCGCGACGCGGCCTCGCCCCTGGTACTGCTCGCGGCGGTCGGCGTGGGCACCACAGCTCTGGCGGTGCTGCTGATGGTCGGCGGGCTGGCGGCCGAGCGGCGCCGGGGAGAAATGGCGCTGCTGCGCGCCCGCGGCGGCTCCTTGGCCGGCATCGCGCGGCGGCTGGCCGGGGAGACGGCCGCCCCGGCCCTTGCCGGCGGCATCATCGGCACGGCTTCGGCACTGGTGCTGCTGCCGACCCAGCGGTGGACGCTGCCGGTGGCGCTGGGCGCCCTGGTGACCGCGGTCGCCCTGCTGGCGCTGCCGCTGCGGGCCACCTGGGCGGTACGCCGGCCGCGCCCGGCCGGACGGGAGGATCTGGTCGCGGCCCGGCCCACCCGGCGCCGGCTGGTGGTGGAACTGACCGTCGCGGTCCTGATGGCGGGGGCGGTGGCGGCGCTGCGGCAGCGCGGTACCGCGAGCGGGTCCGATCCCTTCCTCGCCGCCGCCCCGGTGCTGGTGGCGGTGGTCGCCGCGCTGGTGCTGCTGCGGATCTACCCGCTGCCGCTGCGCCTGCTGGCCCGGCCGGCGGCGCGGCTGAGCGGCGCGGTCACCCACCTGGGCCTGGCCCGGGCCGGCCGCTCCCCCGCCGGCGGCCGGCTGCCGCTGCTGGCCCTGCTGGTGTCCTTGACGCTGGCCTCCTTCGGCGGCTCGGTCCTGGCCGGCATCGACCACGGCCGGTCCCGCGCGGCCACCGCCACGGTCGGCGCGGACGCCAGGATCGACGCCGAGTTCGCGCTGGGCCGGCAACTGGCCGGCCAGGTGCGGAAAGTGCCGGGGATCGGCCGGATCGTCACTGCCCGGGTCGAGCCGAACAGCCCCGATCCGCTGCTGGATCTGCCGTACCAGCTGGTGATCGTCGACACGGCGGCCTACGCGGACCTCACCCGGGCGATCGGCCTGCCGGCCTTTCCCACCGGGGTCTTCACCCGCTACGACGGGCACGGCCCGCTGCCCGCGGTGCTGTCACCGAGGCTCGCCGCCTCGCTGGCCGGCCGGACCGATCGGATCAGCACCGGAGTGGGCATCAGCGAAATCCGGGAAGCCGCGGTGCTGACCACCACCCCGGCCACGCCCGGCAACGAGTTCGCCATCGTCTCCGCCGCCCAACTGGCCGCGCAGCACCCGGACATGGCCAAGTACATCCAGTACACCGAACCGACCACGCTGCTGGCCATGGCAGCGCCCGGCCGGCAGATCGACATCAAGGCGCTGCACCGGCTGGCCGCCGGCAGCACCGCCTTCGTGACCGTCCTGTCGCGGGACGAGCAGCTGGCGGCGATGAAGGACAGCCCCTTGCAGCACGGAGCCCGCACCGTCTATCTCGCGGCGGTGGCGGTGGGCGCGGCCTACAGCGCGCTGGCCCTGCTGCTGTCGCTGCTCCAGGCGGCGCCGCAGCGCGGCACGCTGCTGGCCCGGCTGCGGACCATGGGCATGACGCGGCGGCAGTCCCGGCGGCTGGTGCTGCTGGAGATGCTCCCGCAGACGCTGCTGGCGGCGATCGGCGGCGTGCTGGTGGGACTCGCGGTGATCCCGCTACTCGGCCCGGGGGTGGACCTGCGGTCGCTGACCTTCGGCTCCGGGCCGCAGAGTCTGGCACCGGTCGACTTCGGCCTCGGGCTGCACGCCGACCCCTGGTCCCTTGTCCTGCCGTCGGTGGGATTGCTGATACTGGCCTGTGCGGTGCTGCCGGCGCAGGTGTGGCTGAGCGGGCGGCGGCGTGAGAGCACGGAGCTGAGAGTGGGGGACCGGGTATGAGCAGCGGGACGGGCACGGAGCAGACGGACGGGGCGGGCGTCGCGGGCCGGGCCGGGGGTGGGCCCGGGGCTGAGGGCGGGGCTGGGGGCGGGGCTGGGGGCGGGGGCGGGGTGGGCGCTGTCAGCAGCCTCGCCGAGCTGGAGCGGCAGGCCGCCGAGCGCCGGGAGCAGGGCGCCGCCTACGGCACCGACGCGCTCATCAGCTGCGACCGCCTGGTCCGTATCTTCACCGCCGACGGGGTGGAGGTGCAGGCACTGCAGGGCCTCGACCTGCTGGTGGCGCCGGGTGAGCTGATGGCGCTGGTCGGTGCCTCCGGCAGCGGCAAGTCCACGCTGCTGAACATCCTGGCCGGCCTCGACATACCCACCGCCGGCGCGGCCTCCGTCGGCGGCTACGACCTGCTGGCCATGGACGCCGGCTCCCGGCTGCGTTACCGCCGCGAGGTGGTCGGCTTCGTCTGGCAGCAGACCGCCCGCAACCTGCTGCCGTATCTGACCGCCGCGCAGAATGTCGTCCTGCCCATGCAGTTGGCCGGCAAGGGCGGTGGCCTGCGGGCCAAGCGGGAGCGGGCGGCCCGTGCCACCGAACTGCTCGGCATGCTCGGCGTCGGCTACTGCCACGACCGCCGGCCGGGGCAGATGTCCGGCGGCGAGCAGCAGCGGGCCGCGATCGCGGTGGCCCTGGCCAACAATCCGGCGGTGATCCTCGCCGACGAGCCGACCGGCGAGCTGGACTCCGCGACCGGCGAGCAGGTCTTCGCGTCCTTCCGCACCGCCAACGAGGAGCTGGGCACCACAGTCGTCGTGGTCACCCACGACCACGCGGTCGCCGACGCCGTACGCCGTACGGTCGCCATCCGCGACGGCCGCACCTCCTCGGAAGTGGTCCGCCACACCGAGGTGGACGAGCACGGCCAGGAGTCGGTGGTGGCCCGCGAGTACGCCACCGTGGACCGCGCCGGGCGGCTCCAGATCCCCCGCGACTACGCGGAGGCGCTGGAGATCCGCTCCCGGGTGCTGCTGGAGCTGGAACCCGACCACATCGGGGTGTGGCCGGACCGGCAGCGCGAGGCCGGCCCGGCCAGGGGGAACGGGGCGGGCGCCGCGGGCGCCGCGGGTTCTACGGGAGCCGCGGGCTCCGCGGGTGCGGCGGGCTCTGCGGGCGAGGGCGCGTAGGGCGCGGCGGCCCGGCGGGCCGGTGGGTCAGCCCCGGGCGCCGAGCGTGTCCAGCGTGAGCTGCCACAGCCGGCTCGCCGCCGCCGGGTCCAGGGCGTGCGGGGCCACCCCGCCGAAGCGGTCCGCGTGGTACGGCAGCGCCTCGTTGCAGTCCTCGAAGTACCGGCCGCCGACCCCTTCCAGGGCGGGCCAGGTGGCCACCAGCACGGACGTGGCCGCGCCCTGCTGCGGCGTCTTGAAGGTGTAGCCGCCGCCCTGCACCGCGCGGTCCAGCGCCTCCTTGCTCATGTGCCGGCTCAGCCCCGTTTCCAGCACCGCCCCCGGGTGCACGGCGTTGACGGTGATCCCCTCGCCGGACCAGCGGCGGTCCGCCTCCACCGCGAAGAGCGCGGTCGCGGTCTTGGACTGGCCGTAGGCGACGACCGGGTCGTAGGGGTGGCTGCGGAAGTGCGGGTCGTCGAAGTCCAGGTCCCCGCGCTGGTGGCCGATCGAGGTCAGGCTGACCACGCGGGCCTGCCCGCCTCGCACCAGTGCGTCGTGCAGTCCGGTGGTCAGCGCGAAGTGCCCGAAGTGGTTGGTCGCGAGCTGCAGCTCCCAGCCCTCCGGGGTGCGCAGCTCTGGTGTCATCATCACGCCCGCGTTGTTGATCAGGATGTGCAGCGGCCCGTCCCAGGCGCCGACAAAGGCCGCGACGGAGCCCTGATCGGCCAGATCGAGCAGCCCGACGTGCACCTGCTTGTTGCCGGTGGTCGCGGTGATGTCCGCCGCGGTCCGCTCCCCGGCCTGCGGATCGCGAACGGCGAGCGTCACCTCCGCCCCGGCTCCGGCCAGCGCCCGGGCCGTCTCGACACCGATCCCGGAGGCCGCGCCGGTCACGATCGCCCGCCGGCCGGTCAGGTCGGTGCCCGCGACCACCTCGGCGGCAGTGGACTCGGCGTCGAACGGAGTGGTGATACGGGTCTTCTCCACGGACATGGCGTGGCCTTTCCTTGCGGTGCGGGGACTCGCTGCGGGTTCCCCCTGTCCCGGTTTCCGGGCTCACCTCCAGGCAACCACCCGTACCGCCGCCGGGGACGCCCCGAACGGGCCCCGTGCTGCCCGGGGTCCGCCAGTACCCCTTACGGGTGATCCCGGTGGTCAAGGCCCCGCTCAGGCCGAGAAGACGCTCAGGCCGGGGAGACGCTCAGGCCGGGGAGACGCTCAGCCCCGACGCGGCCGACGCGCCCCGCATCGCCACCGAGCCGTACTCCGTCCGCAGCCGCACCCACGATCCGGCCGACAGCACCGCCACGGCTTCCGGCCGGCCCCCGGCGGGCAGGAAGCCGAGCGCGTGGGCGGCGTGCACCACCCGCAGCGTCACCGGGCTCCCGGCCGGGGCCGCGGGCAGCGGTCGGCGCCACAGCTCCTCGGCGAGTGCGTCCAGCTCTGTCCGGGTCCGCTGCTCCGGCACCAGCGCCTCGGTCCTGGCCCGGAACTCCGCGACCACCCGCCCCGCCAGCTCCCGTACCGCGCCGCCCTCGAGCTCCGACTCGCGCCGCCATCCGCCGCGCGGCGGCAGCAGCCCGGCCCAGGCCGGTCCGGTCACCGACCGCGGGACGTCGAACTCCCCGCCGCCGGCGGCCTCGGCGAGCGCCTCCAGCAACTCCCCCGCCGAGACGGTCGCCTCGACCGCCTCCCCGATCCCGCTGCCGCGCAGCGCCATACTCTTCACCGCGAGCACGCCCCCGAACGGGGGATGCCCGAAGACACCGAGCGCCGGCTCCCCGGCCGCCGACCTCAGCCGCACCACCGCCGCCTTGTCCCAGCGCACCAGCCGCCCGAGGAAGGCGGCCAGTTCCGCCTCCGCCGCACCCCGGCCGCCGGGTCCGTCGGCGAACGCCAGCCGCACGGTCACGCGACGACAGCCCCGTCGTCCAGATACCGCTCCAGGAACGCCTTCTCCTCCGCCGTGATCCGCCGCGGCCGCTGCTCGGCCAGGTTGTACGGCACGACGACCGTGGACGCCCGCGCGTACAGCCTGCCCTCGTCCTTGACCTCGTACTTCACCGTCATGGACGCGGCGGTGATGTCCGAGACCCACGTCTCGATGGTGACCGGCTCGTGCCGGTGCACCAGCGGGCGCAGATAGTCGATCTCGTGCCGTGCCACCACCGCGCCGCCGGCGAACGACACACCCCCCTGGCCGGGCGTGACGCGGAACATGAAGTCGATCCGCGCCTCCTCCAGGTACCGCAGGAACGTCACGTTGTTGACGTGCCCGAAGGCGTCCATGTCCGCCCAGCGCAGCGGGCAGCGGAAGGTGTGCCGGGCCATCAGCCGCGGGTCAGCTTCTTGTAGCTGGCCCGGTGCGGCCGGCCCGCGTCCGGGCCGAGCCGCTCGACCTTGTTCTTCTCGTACGAGTCGAAGTTGCCCTCGAACCAGAACCACTTGGCCTCGCCCTCGTAGGCGAGGATGTGGGTGGCCACCCGGTCCAGGAACCAGCGGTCGTGGGAGACGACCACAGCCGCACCGGGGAACTCCAGCAGCGCGTTCTCCAGCGACGACAGCGTTTCCACGTCGAGGTCGTTGGTCGGTTCGTCCAGCAGCAGCAGGTTGCCGCCCTGCTTGAGGGTGAGCGCGAGGTTGAGGCGGTTGCGCTCACCGCCGGAGAGCACTCCGGCCGGCTTCTGCTGGTCGGGACCCTTGAAGCCGAACGCCGACACATAGGCCCGCGACGGCATCTCCACCTGTCCGACGTTGATGTAGTCCAGGCCGTCCGAGACGACCTCCCACAGCGACTTCTTGGCGTCGATGTTGGACCGGCCCTGGTCGACGTAGGAGATCTTCACCGTCTCGCCGATCTTGATGCTCCCGGCGTCCGGGGTCTCCAGCCCCTGGAGCATCTTGAACAGCGTGGTCTTGCCGGCGCCGTTCGGGCCGATGACGCCCACGATGCCGTTGCGCGGCAGGGTGAACGACAGGTTCTCGATCAGGACCTTGTCGCCGAAGCCCTTGGAGAGGTTCTCCACCTCGATCACGATCGAGCCGAGCCGCGGGCCCGGCGGGATCTGGATCTCCTCGAAGTCCAGCTTGCGCATCTTGTCCGCCTCGGCGGCCATCTCCTCGTAGCGCGCCAGCCGGGCCTTCGACTTGGCCTGCCGCCCCTTGGCGTTGGAGCGGACCCAGTCGAGCTCCTCCTTGAGGCGCTTCGCCCGCTTGGCGTCCTTCTGGCCCTCGACCTTGAGCCGGGATGCCTTGTTCTCCAGGTAGGTGGAGTAGTTGCCCTCGTACGGGATGGCCCGGCCGCGGTCCAGCTCCAGGATCCACTGCGCCACGTTGTCCAGGAAGTACCTGTCGTGGGTCACGGCCACCACGGTGCCCGCGTACTTCGCCAGGTGCTGCTCCAGCCACTGGACCGACTCTGCGTCGAGGTGGTTGGTGGGCTCGTCCAGCAGCAGCAGGTCGGGCGCCTCCAGCAGCAGCTTGCACAGCGCGACCCGGCGCTTCTCACCACCGGACAGGTTGGTCACCGGCCAGTCGCCGGGCGGGCAGCCCAGCGCGTCCATCGCCTGCTCCAGCTGTGCGTCCAGATCCCACGCGTTGGCGTGGTCCAACTGCTCCTGGAGCTTGCCCATCTCGTCCAGCAGCGCGTCGGAGTAGTCGGTCGCCATCAGCTCGGCGATCTCGTTGAACCGGTCCAGCTTGGCCTTGACCTCCCGGACACCGTCCTCGACGTTCTCCAGCACCGTCTTGGACTCGTCCAGCGGCGGCTCCTGCAGCAGCATCCCCACGCTGTACCCCGGAGACAGGAACGCGTCTCCGTTCGACGGGTGCTCCAGCCCGGCCATGATCTTCAGGACCGTGGACTTGCCGGCACCGTTGGGGCCGACCACACCGATCTTCGCGCCGGGCAGGAAGCTCAGCGTCACGTCATCGAGGATGACCTTGTCGCCGTGCGCCTTGCGCGTCTTGCGCATCGTGTAGATGTACTCAGCCAAGAGAAACCGTCCGGCATTCGAGAAGGGCCAATGTGCGGCTCCGCCGCGTGAGGGCAGATACACCCCATCTTGCCAGCCGTCCACCCTTGCGGGCGAATGGGTAGCTCAGGGCCCCTCCCGCGCCGGTGACCTGGGTCACATCGGCACGACCCGGTGGCCGTCCGTCGCCGTCGGTCATCCCCGGCCGCCCCGCACGGACCAGCTTCGGGGCGGGCGTCCCGGGGGCGTCAGGGGACGGGTGCCATCGCCGGTGGGGGCTCGGGGGCGGCCGGCTCGGTGCGACGGTGCTGGTCGGTGCGCTCGCCCCGGGCGGCGGCCGGGGCCGGGGCCCCTCGGGTGAAGCGGGACAGTCCGCGGCTCAGGTCGTGCCCCACGGACACCGCCTCGATCTCGGCGGAGAGATAGCGGCGTCCGTCCTTCTCCTCCTCCCGGATCCGCAGCCGCCCCTGGACCAGGAGGGGTTCACCGAGTCCGATCGACTCCTTGACGTTTCCGGCGAGGTTGCGCCACGCGCGTACCGTGAAAAAGCTCGTCGAGCCGTCGGTCCACCCGCCGCGTTCGGCGTCCCAGCGGCGCGCGGTGGTGGCCAGCCGGAAGCGGGTCATGGGGACTCCGGTGGCGGTCACATGGGTCTCCGGCTCGGTGGCGACATTGCCGACCACCGTCACGAGCGTCTCGTTCATGGGATGTCCTCCTGTTCGAACGCGGCCCCGTGCGGGACGCGTTGAGAACATCGTGCGGGATTTCCGGCGCCTGGAGCGGAATCCCGCGCAATCTGTGGACAACCGGCCGATTGTGGATAACTTCGCCACCCGCAGGAGTGACGACCCGGTGAAACCCGGCGATACCCGGTGGAAAACGCCGAGCCCCGGCGGTCCGGGCGGCTGCCCGCGGCCAGGGCTGTTCTCGGCCGGGGCTTGGGGGGCTGGACGCGCCCGGCTCCCCCGCAGCCCCGCTAACGGCGGTCCGCGGCGTGCAGGGCGAACCGGGGCGGCGTGCCCGCCACGACCGCGTACTGCTCGCGCACCTCGTGATACCTCACCAGCTCCGCCGCGACCGGCTCCAGCACCTGCGCCCGCCCGCAGTCCGCCGCCGCGTCCCGCAGGCTCCGCTCCGCCGCCTGGCCGTAGTGCCGGGCCGGGCCGCGGGCCGCGAACCGGCAGATCCAACTGACCAGCGGTCCGCCGATTCCGCCCACCGCGGCCATCACCAGCGCGGGCCACCAGGCCAGTTCGATCGAGCCCGACGCGACGCCCGCCGCGCCCACCACGCCCGCCACCGCCAGGATCATGAGCAGCGACTGCGCCGCCGAGGCCACCGACCACCAGCGCGGCCGTAGCGGCGGCCCCGGCCGGGAGTGCTCCGTCGCCAGGTCCAGCTCGGCCGGCAGTCGCCGGCCGCCCCGGCGGGCGGCGTCCGCCACCGCCTCGGCCCAGGGAACGGGCAGCCCGCGTGCCGCGTCGGCGGCCAGACCGCGCACCGCTTCGTCGATCATCGGCCGCGACGACGACGGCCCGGCACGCCCCGGCCCGCCCGGGGAGTTGACCGCGGCCCCGGCCTGCCGCCCGATCAGGCGATTCCCCCGATCGAATGAAACCGCCGGTTTCCGCCCGAACCGGGAAGAGCCGGCCAGGCCGATCCGTTCCGTGATCAGTCGGCTCCACGGCGTACGGCACGCTTCCGCCGCGGCGTCCGACCAGTCCCTTTCCGCCAACTGCCCGGCGGCGGTCGCGCCCACGGCGTCCGCCAGCCGGTCGATGAACTCCTCACGGGCCGCATCGGTGAGCCCCACGCCCCCCTCGCCGACGTAGAGCGGGTGGAGCCGGCTCGCCGTGCGGTCCATGTCGGCCGCCAGCCGCAGTCCCGCCGCGGCGCGTTCGGTGACGATCTGGGCCAGTGCGGCCCGCAGGTCCGGCACGCCCTGGCCGGTGAGGGCCGAGGTCGCGAGCACGACGGCTCCGGCCTCGCCGTGCTCGCCCACCGCGAGGCCGTCCTCGTCCAGCAGTCGCCGCAGGTCGTCGAGGACGAGATGGGCCGTGTCCTCGGGCAGCCGGTCGACCTGGTTGAGGACCAGCAGGGTGACATCGGCGTGCCCTGCCAGCGGCCGCAAGTAGCTCTCGTGCAGGACGGCGTCGGCGTACTTCTCCGGGTCCACCACCCAGACCACGACATCGACCAGCCGCAGCAGCCGTTCCACCTGTTCACGGTGATCGGGCGCGGCGGAGTCGTGGTCGGGGAGGTCGATCAGCACCAGCCCGTCCAGGCTCTGCTCCTCGGCGCCCCTGCCCCGTTCGCCCGCCTGAGCGGCGTCACCGACCGAGCTGCGCGCGAAGCCGGCGCCCCCGGCGAAGACCGGTCCGTCCAGGCGCCCGCGGCCGGTGTAGCGGTCGTGGGTGGCGATCCCGAGCCGGTCGAGCAGCCCGACCGCGTGCGCCGTCTGCCAGGTGCAGGAGATCGGGCGGGCGGTGGTGGGGCGTCGCACGCCGACCGTGGAGAGGTTGCGTCCGGCCAGCATGTTGAACAGGGAGGACTTGCCGCTGCCGGTGGCCCCGGCCAGCGCGACCACCGTGTGGTCGAGCGACAGGCGCCGCCGCTCGCCGATGCGTGCCAGCAGTTCGCCGGGCTCCGCGAGCGCGTCCGGGCTGACCCTGGTCCTGGACAGCCCGAGCAGCTCGCCGAGCGCCTCGGCCCGCAGGGTCAGCGGATCGCGGCCGCCGGTCGCGCGGGGTTCGGCCGGCGCCGCCAGGGGTGAGCGCGTCGCGGTCATCTCGGTCAGCTCTCCTTCTGCAGTGCGGACAGGGCGGCGATCAGGGCGGACTGCTGTCCCGCGGTGACGTCGTAGCCGCCGATCGGCGCCACCCTGCGGTCCCGCTCGGCGTGCATCAGATCGACGACGGCGTCGTGGAGGGCGAGGTCCGCGACCTCGCGCAGGCGCAGCGCGGCCTGGGCGCCGAGGATCTCGGCGAGTCGTTCGCCCGCCGGCCGGCCGCCGGTGCGGCCGCCGAGCAGGGCGGTGGCCAGCAGCGCGGCCACGTCGCTCGGGTCGGCCGCCGGCCGGTCGGAGGAGCTGCGGCCCGCACCGGCCTGGACCCGGGCCAGATCGGTGAGTTGGCGGTGCCAGCGGCGCACGCCCTTGTCGATCCGGGCCGCGACCGCCACTCCTTCGCGGTCCGGCCGGGTGGTCGGCTCCTCGAGCAGGGCCGCGCCCGCCCGGTCGCGGCGCCAGGCCTCGCGGATGCGTTCGTCGGCTGTATCGGTCTCGGTGCGCAGCAGTGCGGCCAGTTCCTCGGTCAGGGCGTGCTGCAGGACGGCGGGCCCGCAGGCGGGGTAGCCCTGCCAGTGGGTGAGCGCCTCGCCGGCCAGGGGGGCGCCGGCGGCGATGGCGGCAGCGATCCGGACGGCGGCCCGTTCGTAGGCCTCCTCGGCGGCGCGGGCCAGCCGGAGAGCCGCCGCGTGCTGGGTGGCGGAGGCGGCGGCGAGGGAGGCCAGCCGGCCCCGCAGCGAGGCGAGGGTGCCGGCCACGGTGCGGCGGGCGGCGTGCTGCCGGGCGGTCGGATCCTCGGCGCGGTGCTCCAGCCAGGCCCGCAGCGACGCGACGGTGGTCTGCGGCAGCAGTCCGCCGCCGCCCGCGGACTCGGGCAGTTCGGGAACGGTGAAGCGCGGCACGTCACCGAGGCCGGCCTTGGTCAGCAGGGCGGCGTAGTGGCGGCTGACGTCGTCGGCGATCTGGTGCGGCACCCGGTCCAGGACGGTGGCGAGGGTGACCTCGTACTCCTTGGCCGCGCGCAGCAGGTGCCAGGGCACCGCGTCGGCGTAGCGGGAGGCGGTGGTGACCAGGATCCAGATGTCGGCGGCGCAGATGAGTTCGGCGGCCAGCTCGCAGTTCCGGGTGACCAGCGAGTCGATGTCGGGGGCGTCCAGGAGGGCCAGGCCGCGCGGCAGGTGGTCGTCGGTCTCCAGGCGGAGTTCGGGACGTCCGGACTCGGGCATGTCGCCGCCGTCCTCGTCCGCGCGGGAGCGCTGCCGTACGGCCCAGGAGCGGGCGAGGCGGGGCAGGACCCGGGGGTCGATGAACCAGGCGCGGTCCTCGGGATGGCAGACCAGGACCGGGGTGCGGGTGGTCGGCCGCAGCACCCCGGAGGCGCTCACGCGGCGGCCGACGAGCGAGTTGACGAGGGTGGATTTGCCGGCCCCGGTCGAGCCGCCGACCACAGCGAGCAGCGGGGCTTCCGGGGCCTTGAGCCGGGGTACGAGATAGTCGTCGAGCTGGGCGAGCAGCTCCTCGCGGGTGCGGCGGGCCCGGGCGGCTCCGGGCAGCGGGAAGGGGAAGCGTGCGGCGTCGACACGGTTACGCAGCGCAGACAGCGCGTCAAGCAGCTCAGGCCGTACGTCCAAGATCACCACAATGGCAGAATGCCCCATATTGCAGCACTTTTGAAGTGTATTCGGGATAGTTTGCCCGATTCGGCCTGCGGCAGGTCCCCGTGGGGCGCACGGGGGCCGGGGGACAGAATGAGCCACCGGCATAACGACTGCACAACAGCAGGATTTCGACCCGTCAAAAGCGGTGCACCTTCTGCACATGCCTGCGATTATCGGACCGCTTCACCGAACCTCCACAACGTGTCACGCGGGTGAAGCGCCCGGCAGCAGGCGTGTGGCGCCCTATCCTTGACCTCGGTACAAGGTCACGGAACAACCCAGGGGCGGAGCAGCCGCGGCCACTGTCCGGCCCCCGTAGCTCAGTGGATAGAGCAGGCGCCTTCTAAGCGCTTGGCCGCAGGTTCGAGTCCTGCCGGGGGCACCACTGCGCTCGGGCCCCACGAGCGCCAAGACTCAACGTTTCCGCAGGTCAACGCCCCTATTGAGGCCGAAGAGCTGACCCTCCGGGCGCCGTGGAAGCAACGCCGAGAAGGCCGTGGTGTCCGGCTGACCCCGGCTGAAACCGGGTCTCTACGGCTCGCTGTCCCAAATGAGTCCCATGGTTTCCCGGCGTCACGGCTCGCCGTGCAGCAGCCTGACCAGGGCGGATCTGAGCACCTCCCGGCTGCGGAGCCACGCCCAGACCAGGGCACTGGGAAAGGGCGCCGGCGCCCGGGCCGACGTTCCGACTCTCCACACGGCCCCGCGGCTGCTGAGCCGACAAGGCCGAGCCACGGTGGAGGCCCGGGGAAGGTAGGGAACCTTAACCGGCTGAGGCTGAGTAGGATCCGCCGGTGATCCAGTACCTGGCCGGCAGACGCCGACTGCTCGTCGCCAGCATGTGCGCCATCGCGGTCGCCACGACGCTCGGTTGGTACGCCATGGAGCCGGTGCGTCCGCCCTGCAGCTACGCGGTCATGACCCATGGGTACACCGGTCTCAGCGAGCGCAGCTGGTCCGAATACAGGGAGCTCACGGAACAGGCTGACCGAGGCTATCGGCAGGCGATTGCCGCAGGACGGTGCGACCCTCCACATGCTCGCTGGCACGAATGGCTCGACTGACCGTCCGGCCAGGCCGTCGTGTGCCTGGCCCACGGAGGTCAAGGTTCGGTGACAATGGACAACACCGGACACTCAGCGCGGGTCGATGCCGCCCGCGCATGGCCCGGAATTCCGCACCAGCCGGTCAACGCCCGCAATACGATGCGCGGATGAACGATGTGGTGCCGTCCATACGGCGCACCCTGTACGACCGCGGGCCGCTGCGCCGCGCGTTGCTGGATACCTCCGTGCTGACCACGGACATCATTGCGGCCACCCGCCGGCGGGATCCGTCGTCGTTCGTCGCCGGGGCGCTTGCGGGGACAGTGCGGTGCCTGATCCCAGTTCACGTGTGGGAAGAAGTGCCGCGGGTGCTGGCCGACCGGCACCAGGAGGGCGGGCGGTTCGACCTAGGGCGGGCACTGGCGTTGTGGCAGTCCCACTACGCCCCTGTCCTATACGTCGTGGACACCGCCGGCCTGCCGATGACCCCGCAGGCTCAGGTTCTCGCCGGACGGGATGCCTCCGATGTGCCGATGCTGCTGTTGGCCGGGGTGATCGCCCCAGTGGTCATCATCGGGACCGACAAGGACCTGGTCGACAGTGGGCTCGCGGTCAAGGAGTGGCGGGAGCCGCGTTCGGCCCTGGGGGACGTGGGGGTGACGGAGGGCAAAATGATCGACCTGGAACGGCAGGCCAGCGTCTTCGTGAATATCACGAAGCACCTGGTCAGAGGGGTGATCCGGCAGAGCAGGCCGAAGCATCTGGCGGTCGCAGCGGTGGTGGCCGGGGCAGTGGGCGGGGCGCTGTACTGGCGGCAGCAGAAGCACCCACCAGTGCCCTCGCAGCGGCAGCCGGCGTGGCTGGTGATGCTGGAGCACGTCTCGACGCGGATGGCCGCACACGCCGAGCGGCACACCCGCGGTGAAGACCGGTGGAGTCAGGCGGAGCTAGGGACGCCCGGCGACACCCTCCTGCATCGAGTCGCACGGACAATAGTCAAATCGCCGGAGCCTCTGACCCGTACGGCGATCGTGGAGCGCCTGGGCGAGGCTGTCCCTGGTGCTGGACACACCGAGCGGATGGCGGCTGTCTGGGACGTGTTGACCGCCCATGCGATGTTCGTGGACGTCACGGCCCGGGGGCACTGGCAGGTCGGCCGCCTCGGCAGCCGGTAACCGGTAACCGGAGAGCTCACTTGCACCGTGCCCTCAGCTGGCGGGCACGCCTTGCAAAGGAACGGGGAGAACCCCCGGATGGCTACGGCCGGGGCCGGAAAAGGGACTGTGAGGCGCCCAAGGGGATGGGAGCCTGTGGGTATGGGGCATCATTCCTACCTGGTCGCTGGGGCCCGCCAGTTCCTCTACACCTGCGATCACTACGACGAGGTACTGGCAGCGCTCTTCAACGAGGCCGACCGCAAGTTCATCGCCGCCGAAACGCTGAGGGCACCTCCGGCGAGGGGTGGGACGAGAACGAGTACACGTTCGGGTACTTCACCACCGCCCAGGCTCTACGCCAGCGGCTGAACGTGCAGGGCTTCACCTCCAGTCGTGTTTCACCGGACTGGCCGAGGGTCTTGCGCGGCTGCGCGCAATCTACGACGGCCAGAGTCAGCTCAGGGAACGACAAGCCCGGGGCGAAGCGTTTTCGGAAACCCTCGCCCGGCCCCCGCATGAGCCCGCCGAGCGGCTCGCGGCCATCGGCAAGGCGATCCGACCACACCGGCCGAGGGAATCGTTTGTCACGACTCAGGAGTACTTCCAGCACGAGGACCAGTTCTCCGAGATCGTCACAGGCGTCGAGGGATTTCGCTGGTTCGTAGAGCCACGCAGCCTCATACGGCTGATCATCGACCAGACCCCCGACGACACGCGGGTCGGATTGAACTCGGCGAGCTGACTGGCTGCTGCGTGTACTTCGACACGCAGCAGCCGATAGCAGGGCCCACACGCGAGCGCCAGCTCGCCGCCCTGCCCGATAACGCCCCGTTGATCGTGCTCACCGAAGGAAGCACCGACTCCAAACTCCTCACCGAGGCCATGCACGTCACCCACCCACATCTCGTGGACTTCGTCCGCTTCATCGGCTACACAGGATCGAAGGCGCAGGCCGGGTCGGCGAGCTCCCGACCATGCTGAAAGCCCTCATCGCGGCTGGCATCGCTAACCGCTTCGTAGCCATCCGCCGACAACGACGCAGGCGGCCATGAAGCATTCGCCAGGCTGAAGAAACAGAAGTTGCCGGGGGGATGCCAGGTACTGCATAACCCCGATCTACCCCTGCTGTCCAGCTACCCCACCCTCAACCCGGATTCCGAACGTGTGATGCTGACCAACGTGAACGGCGTAGCAGGGTCGCTGGAGATGTACCTCGGAGAAGACGTCCTCACGATCGACGGCACCCTGGCGCCTGTCCATCCAGCAGCTCCACACGTACTATGTGCTGGCGGGGACTACCCCAGTCCTCGTTCATAATGACGACTCGCCAAGCACCTTCTCGAATCTGCAACCTGAAGATACGCCCCAGTGGTTCAAGCAGATTTCGCCTGGCACCACGCGTCTTCGGTCGGGAAATTATTCATATGTGGTGTTGGAAAATGGAGACCTAGTCATCGGCAACCGGACTTCAGGGCACGTGAGCCTGGCGAACGGAGAAGATGTGGTGGCCGCCGGCGAATTCAAGACCAAGGGCGGTGACCTTGTGTACCTTAACAATAAGTCTGGACACTACCGGCCCTACGGCCCCAATGCTGAGAATGCGGCTGTTGATGCATTCAATCGGAATGGGTTCAGCGCCGATGGAAAGTACATCCAGGAATGGGATCCGCCGTGCTGATTGACCCTGTCGAGGAGTTTCGACTTGCTGTCCGATCGGTTCTTGAGACGGCTGAGACCACTTGTGGAGTCGAAGCGCTTGAGCCGGAATTGGAGCACGCGCTCTCAGTACTGGTGCGCTACGTGAGCAAGCGAAATGAATTCGAAGCAGAGCTGATATCTCTGCTGGACTCAGTAAAAGAGGGCGTCGTCGAACTGGTTTCCTTCACCATGCATGAGCTGCGTTGGAATGCTGTACACGAGGAGCTGCAGCGGCGACTGTCGCCACCTGGAGACAACATCAGCTACCGGCGTCTGTACGAGGCCATGCTTGATTCCTTTCTGATTCCTGGAGGGATCGCGACCTGTATTTGAGGTTTAACCCCATGGAATAGCGGTTTCATTTAGTACAGCATGAGAAGGCCCTGGCGGATGCATTCCGGCGGGGCCTTCGAGCTGCGCCTTGTCGACGGGGCGCAGAGCACTAGTGCTGCTCGGCGTTAATTCGTGGAGGGGTGTTGGTCAGGCTGACAGCGGCCACCGGGAGTTCCCCACGGACGGCCACTTACGGATGTAGCGGTGAGCGACCACTGTCGGCTGGAGATCGTCAGCCGTCGGCGCGTGGCCTGCCGTCGGGCTGGCGCCTTCCGGCCCGAGTCGGGTGCGTTCTGCGGTGCGCGGTCAGGCGAGACGCTCGGCGAGTTTGGTGTTCCTCCCCCTGGCCGAGGCTGCACGACAAGCCACCCAGCAAATCCCGACACTGCGGAAGCTGCGCACACCTGGGAATGGGCCTACGCCCGGAGCGGCGGCCCGTGCAAGTATGACGACGTGACGATGACTAACACTGGCCGCCTTCGTGCCGCGACCGCACGCGATGGCGCGGCGTTGCTCCGACTCTGGGAGCAGCTCTTCGACGACGGGGGCCAGCAGGAGCCGTGGGGACGTCACGCAGCTGAGTGGTTCGCCCGCTTCGTGGAAGACCAGGGAAATGCTCGCTTCCCGGTGATCGAAGTCGATGGTGCGATCGTCGCGACGGCGATCGGCACACTCGAAGTCGGCGTGCCCAACCCCCAATGCGCCAAGGGGCGCACCGTGCGCCTCGCGAACGTCATCACCCTGGTTGAACACCGCGGACAAGGCTATGGAACGGCGCTCGTCCTCGACGTGCTCAGCTGGGCCAGGACCATCAACGCCGACCGCGTTGACCTGAGCGCCACTGCGGAGGGCAAGCGGCTCTACGAGAAGCTCGGCTTCACTCTGGCTGCGGCCCCGCGGATGAAATTCGTCCTGTAGCGCACTGCTCTCCTTCGCACAGGACCGTGCGCAGAGTCCCGCGGCTGACAGCGGTCGCATCGAACTGCCGACCCGCCGGCGACTACGCGTTGTGACATTCACGCTCCCCGCTAACTGGCCGCGAATGGCCTAGCTGAACTGGCTACTGACAGGCCCGCTCGTCGCCGAGGTAGAGGTAGCAGGCGCAGTCCAGGCAGTCCTCGGGGCTGCCGAAAGGCAGGCCGGTGGGCAGGAAGTTGTCCTCGTACGTCTCGGCTGGCCAGGTACAGGGCGAAGCCCCAGGTTTGCAGCACGCCGGTGAAGCGTAGGCGACACAGGGAAATCTGCTCGCCGTCCTTCAGTTCGCCGCTCACGTAGGCGAATCCGGCGCGGAAGCGGACCTCCACGCGGACCAGTTGCGGCCACCGGTCCTTCGCACGGGCGTTCAGGCGGACGCGCAGGTGGTGCTGCATCGAGTCGGGTGGGTTGTTCAGCACGACCCCCATCCTGCCCGGTTCGCAGACAGCCCGCCATGATCATCGATCATGGACGTACGCAGACACCTGGGCGGAGCGGTCGCGGCGGTTGCCGTGACCTTGGAGGAAGCCGCGCGCAGGCGGCTGGAGCAATTGGTCGCGTCAGCGAAGGCGCAGGTCCGTGAAGTCCTACGGGCCCGAATCGTCCTGGCTGCCGCGGACGGCCTGGCCAACGCGGAGATAGCGCGCGAGCAGGACCTTGCCGTCAACACGGTGCGCAAGTGGCGCGGCCGCTTCGCCAAGCACGGCGCGCAAGGCCTGAAGGACGCCAAGCGATCGGGACGTCCCAAGATCTACGACGATCGGGTTCGCGTGGCGATTGTGGCCGCCGCAACCAGCGCACCGCCGCACCCACAGGCGACCTGGACGCACCGGGCGATCGCCGAGCGCGTCGCAGACACCGTCTTCGCGGCCGTCTCGCCCTCCCAGGTCGGACGGATACTGGCCGGCCTGGACCTCAAGCCGCACAAGGTCCGCGGCTGGCTCACCCGCCGCAACACCTCCGAGTTTTGGCAGCAAGCCGAGCACATCTGCCACCTGTATCGGACCCCGCCTTCCGGCGCGGTACTCCTGTCCATCGACGAGAAGACCGCGATAGCTGCCCGCTCTCGCAAGCACCCCGGCCGCCCTGCCGCCCCGGGCCGCCCGGCCCGCCAGGAGTTCGAGTACCTCCGCCACGGCACCGCCTCCCTGGCCGCCGCCCTGGACGTGCGCACCGGCGAGGTCCTCACCGAGGTCATCGCCCGCAACAACGCGGTGACTTTCACAGCCTTCCTCGACCGCATCGACGCCCTCATTTCCCAGGACTCGGAAATCCACGTCGTGCTGGACAACGGCTCCTCGCACACCGCCAAGCACACCAAAGCCTGGTTCAAGGCCCACCCGCGCTGGACAGCGCACTTCACCCCGCCCCACGCCTCCTGGCTCAACCAGATCGAACTGGTCTTCTCCGCGCTAACCCGCAGCGTCCTGCGACACGGCGACTTCACCAGCCGCGACGACCTCATCGACAAGCTCGACAGCTACATCATCAACCGTAACGAAACCGCCAGGCCCTTCCGATGGACCTACGACGGCACCCCGCTCAAGGAAGCGGCCTGATCAACACCCCTCCACGAACTAACGCGGAGCAGCACTAGATCCTGTCATTTGCCTCGTGACCTACGGAGGCCAGGAGACCCAGGGCAGTGACAGTGCCAGAGCAACTACTGCGACCTCCTCGATCTCGCGCCATCCGGATGGTGGTCAATCCAGGCCAGTCCGCCTCGATCGAAATTGTGTCGGGCGCGGGTAATGGCGACGTAGGCAAGGCGAGCGTCGGCGTCATCGATAGCGGTGGGCACCGGGTTTCCGTTCGCGTCGCGCTGGTCGGTGTCCTTAGGCTGGGGGAAGTCGTCGGCAATTCTCACTCTCGTCCATTCCCGGCCTTTGGCTTTGTGAGCGGTGGAGACGGTCACCTGGGCACCTTGTTCGTCATGGAGTTGACTGACGGCGGTCAGGATCGCTTCGGTGCCGTGTCGGGCGACGAGGTCGACGAGCGGCTGCAGGTCGCCTCCGGCGGGGTCGTGGGCGGCGTAGTCCTGCACCGCTCCCCAGGAGGGGAACAGGACCAGTTCGGGGTGGTCGGTGCGGCGACCCTCCTTCAGATCGTTTGCGGCGAGCGCGAGGGCGCGCAGTGGTCCTCCTCCGCCGACCAGGGCGGTGCAGTAGCCGGCTTCGAGAAGATGAAGGACTTCGGTCATGGCGCCGGCGTTGGTACGGCACAGCACCCACCCGAACGGGTGAAGCGACATCCGAACGCCACCACGGGGCGAGGTCGAGATGCCTGCCTGTTACGGACTGGCCGGCGCGGGTCGTCAAGAAGGACCAAGGGCGACGACGGCAACGACAGTCAGCCCGAATCGGAGGACAGGAACGAAAGAACGAAAACAAGGACATTCGTGCGGCGTGGGCTATGTGTGGGCTGCGACGGTTGACGATCCGTCAGAAAATGCGTTGACCTGCGATGACTTTCTGTAAAGCCACGGCCTCCGGAGCCGTTTCTCTTCTTGCCCCCGCCGACCCGTCTCAGGCGGTCGGATCCGTGGCCGTCCCAAATGCGTCCCACGAGCGGCCCACGGATGGCGCAGATCAGTGCATTAGCGCAGGTCAGAGCCGTAGAGGATGGGACACGCCGGGTGTCTTCTAAGCGCTTGGCCGCAGGTTCGAGTCCTGCCGGGGGCACGCATTCTCCCAGGTCAGAGGCCCTTTCCGGCCGATCACAACCTCGCTTGCGCCGGGTTTTCCCTGCCCCCAATGGCCCTTTTGCCCGAGTTTCGGGCCTGCTTTTCGCGTCACC